>JAEYVE010000054.1 GCA_023432025.1 Pseudomonadota bacterium | reverse complement strand
ATCCAACCCCGCGTCAGACGGAATTCGTCCCCGCTTTCGGGGGCGTCGGGGGGGCCGTCCGCGGAAGGTGGGCTCGCGGACCCGTTCGAGTCCTTGGTGTCGTGACTCATGGTGTGGGGGCTGTGGGAGTTCGAGCTGGAGCGGCGGGTGCCGTCGTGGTGGGCGCGGTAGGCGTGGGCTCGCTCGGAGCGCGAGTGGCGCTTTCGGGGACTCGCTCACAGGCCGCCAGGATTTTGGGGCTCAAGACGACCGGATCGAGGCGCGCAGAAGGATCCAAGCGCCGCCAAGCTGCACAAGAGTCCACGGCTTGCCCCACGGCGTCCAAGGCAACGTACGCCTCGAGCAGCTGTCGGTGAATGCGGGCTTGCTCGAGCTCTGCGAGCTCTGCGCTGGCGAGCAGACGAACGCCACGAGACACCGCGGGTACGTAGCGGCCTGCGCGCACGTCTTGCGTGAGCGCCGGGACCTCGTGCTGGATGCGTTCTTGCAGCGCTCTTTGGGGAGCGTCGGCTTCGGTGGACAGCGTGAGCGCCGCACGCGCCGCGGCGCGCCGCCCGACCTCCGTGAGCTCGAGCTCCGTCACGGGCACCAAAAACACGTCGCCGCGCGCGAGCTTTTTTTCCTCGAGGTGGTTGTAGTGGCTGATGGACCAGGCGTGTTTGGTGCTGCCGAGGTAGCGGTACGCAATGGTGGGCAGGCTGTCTTGTCCGGTGGAGACGAGCGCCAGGTTGTAGGGGACGCGCAAAATGCGGCCCGGTTCGGGCTGGATCCAGGGCTTGGTGTCGTTGAAGAGCGCCAGGAACTCGCCGCGCCGGGGGGCGCCGAGCAGTGATTTGCCCAAAGACGCCCACGTGTCGCCTTGGACGACGCGGTGGTGCGACAGCGCGGGGATGTCGAGCAGCATGCCCGGCACGATGGTGGTGGTGGTGCCGCGGTCCAGGCCGTTGGCCACAACGAGGACTCGTTCGTTCTGAATGCGCCCGTAGAAGCGCTCGGCGAGCCCCGCCAGGGTTTCTCCTTCTTGCACGACGTGCGGGAAGGCGCGGGCAGCGGGCGTCGTGAGAGCGAGCGCGATGGCTGCCAAGGGCCCAGTGAGGGCGACTACGAAGTGATGAAGACGAGTCACGAGGCGTTCAGGCTCCGCGTCGCACGCCGCCGACGCGAGGCGGACGGCTGGTGTGCGGCGTGTCCGGAGGATACTGGTACACGAGGCTCTGAGGAGAAATGGACGCCAAGAGGCGCTCCAGGTGCTGGGCGCTTTCCGGCCGCTCGGCGGCGCGCTTTTTCAAGCATGCCATCACGACCCGGTCCAGCTCTTCGGGGAGATCCAGCTCCGGACGGCGCTCACGGAGAGGCTTCGGAATCGTGCGCTGGTGCATTTCCAAGAGGTCACGGCGCGTGCGTGCGTAGAGCGGCAGCTCGCCCGTGAGCGCCTCGTACGTGAGCACCCCGAATGCGTAAATGTCGCTACGGGCGTCGACCGGAGCTCCGACGCACTGCTCCGGGCTCATGTACTCGGGGGTGCCGAGCGTGTAGCCGTCCTGGGTGAGCGCGTCCGCCTCGGCGAGCTTGCTCATGCCGAAGTCGAGCACTTTGACGGTGTCGTCATGGCAAATGAACACGTTCCCCGGCTTCAGATCGCGGTGAACGATGCCGAGGCGATGCGCCGCGGAGAGCGCGCGGCACACCTGGAGCAGGTGGGGCAGCACGACGCCGGGCGGCAGCGGTGCGCGCGTGGCCAGGTGCTCTTGCAGACTCATGCCTTCGAGCAGCTCCATCACAACGTAGATGGAGCCGTCCGGCATTTGGTCCAAATCGAGGGTGCGTACGACGTTCGGGTGCTCGATGGACACTTGCACGCGCGCTTCGCGCCGGAGGCGCGCGATTTCTCCGGCGTCGGCCGCCGCCGCGCCGCGCAGCACCTTGACCGCGACCTGCGTGCCCAGCCCCAGGTGCTCGGCCGCGTACACGGCGCCGATGCCGCCCGAGCCAATCTTGCGCAAAATGCGGTATTTGCCGCCGAGCACGCTGCTCGTCAGCGCTCCTTGTGCGTCGACGAGCTGGCCGCGTTGATCCAGCCCATGCTCGAGCGCTGCAATGCGGTGACGTTCGAGCGTGCGGGCCTGCGTGTCGGTGCGCAGCCTTTGGGCGAGAGCGCCGACCGCACTGCCGAGCGCGGCGCCGGCGCCCGTGGCGATGCCGGCGGCCAAAACGTTGCCCGAAAGCGCGACCGCCGCGCCGCAGCCAGCCGCGCCCAGGGCCGCTCCGAGCGGCAGGAGCAAGTTACGCTTGCCCGCCCAGCGGACTTCGTACCTGCAAGTCAGCGCTCCACGGCCGAGGCAGCTCGTCTCCACGAGCTCGGCCTCGGGGAGGCCCCAGAGGCGCGGCAGCGAGCGGAGCTCGGCTTGGCGCACGAGGCACAAGAGGCGATTGGCTTGCTCGGCTTCCGAGTCCGAGCGTGGGCGATAGATGAGTGAAGCCGAGCGCGAGCTCGTGGCGCCGAGCTCGTAGCTGCCGATGCGGCTGCTCTCACTCGGACCTTCCGCCAGCTGGCGGTACGCGTCGATGGGGCGCTTCACCGCGCGAAGCAGCCGCACGTAGCCGCTCAGCACGCCCGGATGAGTTGCCCAGCGTCCTCGCGTCGCCAGGTTTTCCTCGCCGATGCGGCTGGACAAGCCACGCAGCAGGCGCAGCGCGCACGACACGGAGAGCCACATGGACTCGTGCTCCAGCTCCACGCGACGCACGCCCGCGGCGGCGAGGACCTCCGCGAGCGCTTGCGGACCCTGGTCCAGCTCGAGATGCAGAAGGTAGGGGCGAAGCAGCGCTGCACGCAGCTCCTCGCGCCCGCTCCCCGTGGCGGCCAATGCCCTCCGCTCCTGCCCCATCTCAGCGTGGGTATGATAGGCCCAGGCGACTCGCGACGCACGGGTGAGGTACCCCGCACATTTTGCGTCGAGCCGTTCTGTCGCGTCAGAGCCGTTGCCGCGTCGGACGCGCAGGGCGCAGCGCGGCTGCCGCCAGGATGCAGAGCGCGGGCGCAACCACCAAATGATAGCGGTCGTCGCCGAAAAACACGGCGTGCGTCAGTGTGGTCACGCCGAGTAGGCCGAGCAGGTAGAGGCCCACCGGCCCCTGCCGCGGGCGACCAGGGAACGGCAAGAGCGCCAAGAAGGGCGTCATGACCATCAGCGCAAAAAAGGGCGGCGGGGGCGGCTGCGCCAAGCAATAGGCGGCGTAGCCGACGACCGAGAGCAAGAGCGCGGTTTGGGTCAAGCGCGCCGTGCGCCTGCGGGGCGAGGTGACCAGCGCGATGGGGCTCAGCGAGGCGAGCACCATGAGGAGCCAATGGAACGTGGTGAGGAGCTCTCGGCCGGCCACGCGTCGCGGCTCGGGCCACTGCTCGGGCGACGCCTCGTGTAGGTACTCGATGGCGAAGGACTCGTGATCGAACGTCTGCGACAGCTTCTTGGGCGCCTGCTGGAGCCAGCGCAGCGGATCTTTGCGGATGATGTTTTTGCCCACCTCCGCCCAACAACGATCTTGTTGCACTTGGCCGGTGACGATGGGGCAACCGTCGGCGGCGCGCAGGGTACGAAAGCGGCCGTCCTCCGTGAGCGCGCCGATGGCGAGGTTCCAGCCGCCGTTGGTGGACACCAGCGCGCAGCCGTCCATCACGCGGCAGTTTCGGATCGTCCACGGCGACAACGTCAAAAGCGCCACCGCCAGCGTGGCCACGGTGCGTCCGAGCGCAGGCAAAACGGGACGCGGCGTCGTGAAGAAGAACAACGGGATCGCGAGGAGCGAGGCCGGGCGCACCAGCGCCGCGAGCCCGAAGAGGACACCGGCCAAAGGCACCGCCAGGCGACGGCCGCGAAAACGCACCGCCGCGTAGCCCGCCAAGAGCAGCAGGAAGGCCGCCAGCGGCTCCGTCATCACCACGGCCGAGTACGCGATGAGCCCCGGATGCAGCGCGCACAGCGCGCCAGCGACGCGCGCTCGCGTCTCCGAGAGGTAGTAGCGGGCCAGGCGGTGCGCCACGACCACCGTGAGCGTGCCGACGACGGCGTTGGCCACGGGCGCCACGACGATGCTCGAGCCGAAGAGCTTGTACAAAGCCCCCAAGAACGCGCTGTAGCCGACCGGGTAGTGCGTCCAGGGCTTCCACACCGTGACGCCGTTCACCACGACGTCCTCGGAGTAGCCGAGGCCGGCCGCGATGCGCTCGGCGCCGAAGTGGTAGTAGTGACCGTCCCACACCGGTTCGTGCGAAAACACGAGCGCAATGAGCAAACGCGGGCCCAGCGCTACGCACGCGAGCGCCCAAGTGAAGGCGAGGTCCGAGCCCTGACGTGCCGAGCGTGGGATCATGGCGGGGAGGCGCGGAGTCCGGTCACCGTTCCTGGCCCTTCTGCCACGTGCGCATGCGACGCAAGTAGGTGCGCGTCACTTGCGTCGGATCGAGGCCGAGCAGCTTGGCCATTTGTTGGACGAAGCCGCGTGTATAAACGTGAGCCGGAAGCTTGCCGAACTCTTCCGCCTCGATCGCGGCCAGGTGCGAAAGCGCGATCTTGGTCTCTTGGGCGATGTCCTCGAGCTCCACTCCCTGCGACTCGCGCACGCGGCGCAAGAGCTGGCCGGTGAACTCCGTCTCGGCGTGGATTTCGCGCGACAGCTCCTCTCGGAGCATGGCGCGCTCGGCGAGTAGGGCCGTGTCGAGCTCGGGGCGCGCGCGTCCGGAGTCCTCGGTGGCGTCCGGGAAGTACGACAGGTCGTAGGCGCGGCGGCGCACAGGGTCGAGCAACGTGTCGTGTGCCTCTTCGACGCGCGCGCGTTCGCGTCCGAGCTCCGCTTCGCTGAGCAGGGACGTGAGCGGGAGGCTGCCGGTCTGGTAGATTTCCCGCTGACGCTTGTAGGCGCGGCGCAGGTCCTCGTCCGTGGCTCCGCGGTGCGTCCACAGCACTTCGTAGAGGCTCGGATCTTCTGCAACCAGGGAGATGGGCTCCGCCTCGCGGGGCTGCTCACGCGCCGTGGCGAGCGCCAGCACTCGGCGCGCGATGCGTTCGATGTTGCGCGCGCTCTTCGACGTGGGGCTGTCGATGAGCAGCGGCCGACGTCGGACCACGCTGAGCCAGACCGCGTCGTCTTGCTCCACGTGGCCCATGTAGTCGAGGTTGGCTCCCAGGTAGCGCGCTGCGAGATCGACCATGGAGGGACCGAGCTCCGTGTCTTGCCGCAGGCGTGTGCTGTTGATGATGAAGCGAGGACGGAGCTGGGCCAGCTCTGCGGCGGCGAGCTCGCTCACCGCGCGGTCGTAGCTGCCGATGGCCCGCACCAGCTCCTGGGGCGACGGCAAGGGCGGTAGCTCCGAAAGCGCGCGCTCCACGAGGCGCAGCTTGAAGCGATCTTTGAGCAAGAGGCGACGCACGGTGCGCTGGAAGAGCGCGCGCACGAAGCGATACGTGGCCTCGACGCTGGGCGGCTCCGGCGCGCAGACGCACACGCCCAGATCCGCGCCCAAAAATAGGTCGAGCGTGGCCGGCGCCGTCCCGGGGCCGAGGTCCAAGATGATGTAGTCCGCGTCGAGGTGGCGCAGGCCCCGCGCCCAGCGAGGCTTTCTACCGGGACGGACGGGCACCGAGCTGCCGACGGAGTACAGCTGCGGCAAGAGCATCAAGCCGGGGACGGGCGTCGGGATCGGCACCAGCTCCTCTTCGCCCAGGCTGTCCACGTCCTCGGGAGGCGGCGCCTCCACCTCGAGCATGGTGTGCAGCGTGGCACCCACCGGATCGGCGTCCACCAGCACCACTTTGCGTCCGAGCTGCGCGAGGTACACCGCCAGGTTGACGGCGATGATGCTGTGACCTGCGCCCGGACGACCACCGCCCACGGCGAGCACGCGGCGCACACCCGGTGGCAGCGCAGAGCTGGACGAGGGTGGCCCAAACGAGGGAAATCCCGACGAAGGGGGTCCAGACGCCGGTGGCTGGGTGGACGGGGAGGTCACGGCGCCGCCGGTTTAGCATAGGCCGGGGCGCGTCACGGGTTGGAACGGGCGGGGGAGACAACTAGGCTTCCGGCGCAATGCTGAGCTGGCGTTTGATGGGAGCCCTCTCGGGCTCGATCTTCATCAACTTGAACATGACGACCTGTCGTTCTCCGGGGGAGACCGACCAGGGCCAAGCGCCGCAATCGGGTGCGACGAACGTCGAGCTCGCCGGCGTCGACACGTCCCAGCTGACGGCTCGCGAAAAGCGCGAGTGGTCCGCCCACGTCAGTGAGCAGCTCGCGCCGTGTCCCGACCAGCCCGCGAGCATCGCCCAGTGCGTGCAGGAAAAACGGCCCTGCGCGGCGTGCTTGCCAGCCGCCAAGTACCTCTTGGATCAGGTTCAAAAGGGCCGCACCACGGCGCAAGCCGAGGCGGCGTACCGCACTCGTTTCGCGCCGGACCAGGTCAAGCAAATCGATCTCACCGGGTCGCCCAGCAAGGGTCCCACGGACGCCCCCGTCGTCATCGTGGAGTGGGCGGATTTCGAGTGTCCCGCGTGTCGCGCGGCAAGCCCCATCCTGGATGGTGTGCTCGACAAGCACCCGAACGACGTGCGGCTCGTGTTCAAGAACTTCCCGCTCGAAAGCCACCAGAACGCGGAAACGGCGGCGCGCGCCGCGCTGGCCGCGGATCGGCAAGGCAAGTTCTGGGAAATGCACCATGCGCTCTTCGCGAGCCCCGTGCCGCCCACGCGCAGCGCCATCGAGGGCATCGCCAAGAAGCTGGGCTTGGATTTGGCGCGTTTCGTCAAGGACTTGGACAGCGAGGCCATCGCCGACGCCGTCGCGCGCGATCGCAAGCAGGGCGAAGGCGTACGCCTTCACGCTACGCCCACCATTTACGTGAACGGTCGTGAGTTCAGCTACTCGGACGACCTCGCCGGGGAGCTGAGCGCCTGGGTCAACTTGGAGCTCGAGCTGCTGGGGCGTTCCAAGTCGGCGCCGGGCGCTGCCGCCACTCCGCAAGCGCCCGCCGTTCCCACGAGCGCGCCGCCCGCTCCCGAGGGCGCCGTATCTCCCGAGAAAGCAGGGTCTCCCGAGAAGGCACCCGCAAAACCCGCCACGCCGGAAAAGGCGCCGGCGCCTGCCGCACCCACCGCGGAAAAGGCGCCGCCGGCGGCCCCCCCAAGCACCACGCCTTCGGCTCCCGCGCAGCCGAAGGAGACGCCGTGAAGTTGGGCCTGGACGGGGGCGGCTGCTTCCCGACGGGGCGTCACTACCCGGGCATCGCGCACCTGCTCAAGATCGTCGTTCAGGGGCTCGCCGCCGAGTGGGAGGCCGAGGCACTTCTGTCCGACATTCCCTTCGTTTCGATCGACACGGAGACGACCGGTCGGGATCCTGCCACGGATCGTGTGGTGGAGCTCGGCTGTGTGGTCTTTCGGGGCGGCGAGGTGATGGAGCGAAAAGGTTGGCTCATCAACCCCGGTCGGCCCATCCCCGCCGATGCGACCGAGGTGCACGGCATTCGCGACGAGGACGTCGCGGACGCACCCACGTTCGAACAAATCGCTCACGAGTACCTGGAAGTCATCAGCGGCACGGTGCCGCTCGCATACAACGCCACCTTCGATCGAGACTTCCTCGCGGCGGAGCTCGGTCGCGTGGCGCTCGCGCAAACACCGTGGGGCGAGCGCTCTTTGCCCCCTGGCGCGCGAAGTGACGTTTCTTGGTTCGACCCGCTCACGTGGGCCCGCGAGCTCCACAAAGAGGAGCGCAGCCGGGCGCTCGGGGACGTCTGCGAGCGACTCGGCATTTCGCTCGAGCGAGCGCATCGCGCGACCGACGACGCGGAGGCAGCCGGACGCGTCATGTGCGCGTTTTTCGAGGACAGCCGCGTGCCCCGCAACTACGGCGCGTTCTTGAAGGAGCAGCGGCGCCTCGACAAGGTGTTCGAGCTCGAGCGCATCCGTTGGAGAAGCTAGGAAACCGAGCTCACGGATCGCTCGCGTCGGGGCGAGCTGCGTCTGCGCGCGAGGTGGGCCCCTCCCGCGGGGCGGGTACCTCCCACCACGTGCTCGTTCTGTGAGGGGTGTGGCCGGTCGGCCGATTCGTTGAGTCGGCCGGCGGGCGGAGTTGACGGTCGTTGTGCCGTGTCGAAAGCTCGGCGCCGCTGGGGGAAGGGTGGGTGCTGGGAGTGTGTGCCCGACGCCTGGCATGGCCAAGAGGTTGCCAGCGTACGAACCGCGCATCGATGGGTCGCCTGCGACCGATGCGCCGAATCGTTCTGCCCCAGGGTTCCTCACTACCGAACCACAAATACCGACATCGGTTGTTTTTTTGCAGGAAAGAAAGCGGCATGCGGTCGAAGAGCTCGTTTCGTTTCGTTGCGCCCGTGGCCGTGCTGTGGGCGTTCTGCGTGGTGGCGAGTTGCGGGGACTCGTTCAGCGTCGCTTTCGACCCGCGGCACACGCAGGGAGGCCAGGGAGGCGCTGCCGGGGACACCAGCGAGCCGTCCCCCGGCGGCGGCGGCAAGCGCGGCGGCAGCGGTGGCGATGGTGGCTCGGTCAACGCTCCCGCGTTGACGCTCGTCGACACGGAGCTTCCGGTTGGAGCGTTCAATGCCGCCTACGAGCACCTCTTCGAGGTGGAAAACGCGGAAGGCGACGTGACGTTTGCGCTCGTCTCGGGTGAGCTGCCGCGCGGGCTTTCGCTGTCGGAGGAGGGAACGCTCTCCGGCGTTCCGACCGAGGCCGGAGAGTTCGAGTTCACGCTCGGCGCGAGCGACGAGCGGGAAGGCGAGCTCGAGGTGCGACTCACGGTCGAAATCCGCCGCAAGCGCTGGTTGGGTTATGTGACGAGCGGAGAAGTCGACAGCGGCCTGTTCGTCGTCGATGTGGCCCAGGCGGAGCTGACGAGCACGCGCGTGAGCGTTGCATCCGCTTACGTGACGTCCGCGCCCAGTTTCTCTCCGCGCGGCGACATGCTCGCCTTTACTGGCCTCGAGGAGGGCGATTCGCTGTCTCGTCTGTACTTGGTCGACGTTTCCGGGGCCCGCCCCGAAGTGGGCACGCCTGCGTCCGAAGAGTCGATGGTTTCGGCATTTTCGTGGTCGCCGGACGGACGCTACATCGCCTACGACGCCACCTCGCCGACGGATGTAGTCGTGTTCCTCCTCGACTTGACGACACCGGAGCCCACCCCGCGCAGAATCGGCAGCGGCTCCGGCAGCCGCTGGCTCGGCAACACACTGGTGTTCAACGCCTACGATCCCGTCAATGGCGTCAGTCACCTGCGCTACGTCTCCGTCGATGATGGCGCCGTTTCCGTGATTCGTCAGATCGAGGAGGAGAATTCGTGGGTCTTGGTGGAAGATCCGAAGAATCTCCGCGCCGTCATCGGGCGGTTCGGTAGTGGCTCGCGGTGCAGCGAGTCCGATTCTTCCTCTTTGGTGGATTTCGAGCGCGGCACGCGGACGGTGGGGTCGAGTGGTCCCTCGCGGTACTCTCCTGACTTGCGCTACGTTACGACGTTCTCGGGCTCGATGTTTCGACTTTTGCCCGTGGAGAACTTCGCGTCCGCTCCGGCGTTGGCGACGGGACGAAGCTCCGGCTGCGATGGCATCTGGTCGCCGGACTCCAAGTGGTTCGTCTTCGAGAACGGCGACGGTCAGCTCGAGGTGCTGTCGTCCGAGGGTTCTGCCAATCAGGTTCTTGCGCCCAAGGCCTTCGACTGGCCCTCCTCGGTCCTGATTTCGCCGGCGGGCAATCCCTTCGTCGGCTTCTCGCCGAATGGCCGCTGGTTCCGTCTTCTAGGCAGCTCGGGGGCCGAGCTCAGCCGTGTGACCAGCGCTGGCTTCGGAGTCCCCCGCCGCATGGGCAGTAGCAGCCGCCAGAGCGCCTCGAGCTGGATCAGCCCGAACTCCAACCTCTACCTGACTTGGGAGAAGGGGGAGGACGGCACGACGGCGCTTCAACTCTTCGATATTTCTGGCGAGGAGCCGGACTCCGGTCGTGAGCTCGTGAGCTTGCCGCCTGGTACGGGACTGGGCCTGGAGCATGGCTCGGAGGTCGACGTCATCTTCCCATTCCCTCCGCGCTTTTCGGCAGACTCGTCCACGCTCGCGTATCGGATGCAAGAGAACAGCGCTGACCCGAAAGACGTGTACATCGTCGATCTGCTCGACGACGAGGCGTCGGCCAGAAACGTGTCTCGGCTGAAGTGCGGAAACGCCTCCTGCTCGGTGACGCACTTTGCCTTCCAACCCTGAGTGGCCACCAATCCGGGACAGTTGATCAAACCCGGAGAGGGAGCCGTTCCGAATTGAGGCAGGAGGCGCCGAAGGCGCTCTTGTGCGCCGCTCCCTGAAGCGATGAGGGTGAACCTGAGTCACGCCCTCGGGCGGACCCTGCCTGGGGCGGCGTGTCTTCTGTGTGCGCTGTCGGTGACGAGCCGCGCAGAGGCGCAAGCGGCCCCCGGCGTCGTGGCGCTGGCACGGGTCGACACGAGCGCGCCCCCCCCCAGCGCCCCTCCGCGCGGCTGGAGAGCGACGGACACACGGCTCGTCGTGTCGGTGGAGCGCATCACGGGCTTCGTCGCTTGGACCTCCAAGACCCACGTCGAAAGCGAGTTCGGCACCTTCGAGCGCGAGCGCTCGGGTACCCAGCTTCATGCTCTCGCGGCTTCCGGCTCGGCGGGAGACGGCGAAGACGGCGTCAGTTTTTCGTCCCTGCCTCGCGTCACGTTCGACTTCGTGTTGCCCGTTGGCATCACCTTGGGCGCGATAGCGGGCGTCACCACGACGACCGGTGACGAGGACGTCACCATCGATGGCAGCGAGCAGGCCGGCATTCGGTTTCCCGACACCACGACGCTCGTGCTCGGAGGCCGAGTCGGCTTCTTGATTGCTTTGAGCGACCACGTCGCGCTCTGGCCACGCGTGGGCGCCGCGTTCAACGCGCAGTTCGCGTTCGGCGCGGCAGGCACCGAGCAAAGCATCCGCGCCACGCAGCTCCTCATCGATCCGGCGTTGGTGCTCACTCCGGTGTCGCACGTCGGCGTGCTTTTTTATCCTATCCTCGACGTCGGGCTCGGCGGGAGCGTTCACTCCAAGTTCGTCGTGAGCGACTTGCCGCCGCAAACGTCGGACGGGTCGTTTCGCATGTCGGGCTACGGCGCAGGCTTCGGACTTTCGGCGCTCTTCTGAAGCGCCTTCGAACCGACGCGCGTCGCAGGGGCGCGCACGAGCGCTCCGCCTTCGTGTAGGCTCCCCGCCCGTGAGCGAAAACGACACGACGAGGTCCTCGCACGGGTCCGAGCCTACGGCGAAAAAAGAAACGCCGAACACGAGCCCAGCTCCCCACGCACCGTTCGTCCCCGATTCCGTCGTGATGCCGGAGCTCACGCTGCGTGCGCTCGTGCTCGGCTTCGTGCTCAGCGTCATCTTGGCGGGCGCCAACGCATATCTCGGCCTTTTCGCCGGCATGACCGTTTCGGCGTCCATTCCCGCGGCGGTGCTCTCCATGGCGCTCCTGCGCGCCTTTGGCGGCACCATCCTCGAGAACAATCAGGTGCAAACGGCAGCCTCCTCCGGCGAGAGCGTCGCGGCCGGCGCCATCTTCACGCTGCCGGCGCTCTTGATCTTGGGCGTGTGGCAGGACTTCGACTACCTGAGCTCGCTGCTTTTGTGTGGTCTAGGCGGCCTCCTCGGCGTGCTCTTCACCATTCCGCTGCGGCGCGCTCTCGTCGTTCGCACCAGGCTTCCGTTTCCGGAAGGCGTCGCCACCGCCGAGGTGCTCAAGCTCGGAGCCGTGCTCGGAGACAACGCGAGCGCAGAGCGCGACGCCGCGAGCCCACGGCATAACAACGCACGGCACGACGCCGCAGGGCGTGACGCCGGAGGGCGTGACGCCGGAGAGCGTGACGCCCCGAGCGGCGTAAGCTTCGTCATTTGGGGAGCAGTAGCCTCCGCCGTCTTCAAGGTGGGGGAGAGCGGACTGCGTCTCTGGCAGTCGGTGTTGGAGGGCGCCGTGCGCGCCGGCGGCAGCGTCGTGTACGCCGGGGCCAATCTGTCGCCAGCGCTCGTCGCGGTGGGCTACATCGTTGGCCTGAACGCCGCGTTGGTGGTGCTCGCGGGGGGCGTCGTCAATTGGTTCGTGGCGGTGCCATGGCTGGCGTCCGTCACCCCCGCGCCGCCGGGCGCCAGCGCCACGGAGTTTGCCTGGAGCCTGTGGTCGCAGAAAACGCGCTACCTCGGTGTGGGCGCCATGATCGTGGGCGGTTTGTGGGCGCTGGTCGATTTGCGGGTTCAGCTCGTGGAAGGCGTCCGCACGGGGCTCGCGGCGTTCCGCGCCGTCGCTGATGGCGTCGTTCCGCGCACCGAGCGGGACCTGCCCATGCAGTGGGTGTTCGGCCTGGGGCTCGCCTCGCTCGTTCCGCTCGGGCTCGTCTTTCTGCACGTGACGGGAGTGGTGTGGGTCAGCGTGGTGCTGGCGGTGGTCATGCTGGTCGCGGGCTTCTTGTTTTGCGCGGTGGGCGCGTACATGGCCGGCTTGGTGGGCTCGTCGAACAACCCCATCTCGGGCGTCACCATTGCTACCATTTTGCTCACTTCGCTCTTGCTGCTCGGGCTGGTGGGGCCGGACTCCTCCGTGGGCCCGGCGGCGGCCATCCTGGTGGGCAGCGTGGTCTGCTGCGCCGCCGCGATGGGCGGAGACAACATCCAAGATCTCAAGGCCGGACACATCGTCGGCGCCACACCCATCAAGCAGCAGATCATGCAGGTGGTGGGCGTCGTGGGGGGCGCATTGATCGTTGCTCCCGCACTGAATCTCCTGCTCGAGGCGTACGGCATCGGCGTGCCTACGGCAGAGCACCCACGCCCGCTCAAGGCTCCCCAAGCCACGCTCATGGCGGCCGTCGCGCGAGGTGTGTTTCACGGCGGCTTGCCGTGGACGCTGGTCGGCATCGGAGCTGCTCTCGCTGTGGGCGTCATCGTGCTGGACCGCAGGCTCGCCGCGAGCGGCGCGCCCTTCCGCGTGCCGGTCTTGGCGGCGGCGATTGGGCTCTACTTGCCGTTCGAGCTGTCGCTCACCATCGCCGTCGGCGGGCTCGTCGCCTTCGTCGCAGGGCGCACGTGGGCGGCTCGCGTGCGCGCCCGAGGGCTCGAGGGCTCTCGAGCTCTCGCTCGAGAGAAAGCCGGCGAAGAACGCGCGCTCCGTCACGGGCTGCTCTTGGCCGCGGGGCTCATCACCGGCGAAGCGCTCGCCGGCATCGTGCTCGCCATTCCCATCGTGTGGAGCGGACGTGCGGACGTGCTGTCGCCTTGGGGTGCGTACGAGGCGGCCTGGCCCGGTCTCCTGCTCGTTTCTGGCGTGGTGTGGTGGCTCGGGCGCGTCGCGCGGCAGTGCTCGTGATGCTGCCGCTCTGCGCGCTCCCTCACCCGCGCGCCGGCTCTGCCGGCGCGCTAAGACACGCGGCTCTTTCGTAGCATCACGAGCGGTCGGTCCGCTTTCTCGATGCGCTCCGCTCGGCATTGTCCCGAGCCGCGCTCGAGAGCGCGGCACACGTCCGGGCGCTGCTCGTAAATCGAGCACAGAAAGCGGGCGCTTTCGGCGTGGTAGGTGAGCGCGGCGCAGTGGCCCTCCGTAAGGCGCATGTACGCGCGATTGTCGATGAACTCGGTGAGCCGCGGCGCGTGGTCTCCGAGGCGCTCGTAGTCGCTCCCGAAGACGCGCAAATAGTCCGGCGCGCGAGAAAAGCAGCACACGCCGCAGCTCGTGCATTCCGGAACGTCGTGAACGTCGAGCTTCGTCATGGCGCACCAGCCTAGCTCGAAAAGAAGGCCCGCGGCGCGCGCGCCCGCTTTCGTCGCCTCGAAGCGCGCGCCGAGAGCTGTGCGCTGGCGTTTCAGGGCGTGGTGTCGACGGGCGCGGGCGGAGGCGCCGGAGGCGGCGGAGGCACCACGATTTTCATCGCCACGTCGAGCAAAATGGCTTCACCGGGCGCCAGCCGCAGCGTGCGCTCTTCGCTCGGCGCGTTCGGGTGATCCAGCCGCACGTAGTGAACACCCGGACGTAGCGGGACGGGCGTGGCGAACGGCGTGGTCGCGACTTTTTGGCCATCCACGAACACGTGCGCCCACGGCGTGGCCACGACGCGAAGCGAGGCTGCTTCGTCCGGCACCAGCTCGAGTGGACCCGAGCGCTGGGCGACGGTGCCGTCGGAGCTACCCGCCACGAGCTGGATGGCGCCTCCACCCACCACCATGAGCGCGAGCACCGCGTAGAGCGGCCCGAGCCCCAGGCCCGGTTTGCGCTCCCGCCCGACGCGAGGAAGCGCAGCGCGGGTTTCGCGCGCGTCGGTGGGTAGGAGGCCCAGGTCGCGCAAAAGAGCGCGCACGGTCGCCGCGCCCTCGGGGCTGCCCAGCTCCGCGAGGACACCTTCGAGCGCGGCGCGCAGCTCGGTGGCGCTTTGAAAGCGATCCCCGGGCATTTTCTCGAGACAACGCGACACCAGGCGCTCGAGCGAGCCCGGCACCGAGGGATCGAGCCGCGAGAGCAGAGCGGGCGCGTCGTGGCGCACGCGCTGCGCCGTGTGAGGATCGCTCGCGGAGCCGAACGGATGCGTGCCCGTGACCATTTCGTAGAGCACGACGCCCAGCGAAAAGAAGTCCCCCCGCGGATCGGCGGGCTCCCCCAGAATTTGCTCGGGAGACAGGTAGGCGCCGCCGCCTTTGCGGGAGGTATCGACGATCTCGGGGAGGGAGCTCGGGCTCTCGTCTTGCCGCACGGAGAACCCGCACAGCTTCACGGCGCCGGAGCGATCGATGAGGACGTTGTGTGGCGCTACGTCCCGGTGAATGACCCCGCGGTCGTGCGCGTGTTCGAGCGCGCGAGCGAGCTCCAGCGCAATGACCGTGGCGGCGGTGGCGCCGAGCGCGCGGGGCGCTCCGGCGACCTCGCCTTTCTTCTCGCCGGGAGGCGTGCGGGCGCCCTCGACTTCGTCGAGCCGAAAGCCGTCGACGTGCTCGAGCACGAGCCACATGCGGTCGCCGCGGCGCACGAAGTCCAAGAGCCGAAGCACCGCCGGGTGATCCAGCTCGGACAGCACACGCGCCTCGCGCTCCAAGCTGGCGGCGAAGGGCGACGACGGCAGAATGCTCGAAGACAGCGCCTTGATGAGGACGGGACGTCCGAGCGGTTCCTGCAGCGCGTCGTACAGGTCGGCGATGGAGTCCGAACGCAGGAGCCGAACGACTCGGCAACCGTCGAAGGTAGGCAACATCACAGATCGATTTGACCGCCCATTTCGACGACGCGATCGGACGGCAGGCTGAAGAAGGAGGTGACTCGCACGCCGTTGCGCGCCATGAACGCGAAAAGCCGCTTACGCCACTCGGCCATCCCCTTGCTACCGCAGATGTGCAGCGTTTCGCGGCCCAAGAAGAAGGTGGTGTGCTCGATGGGGGGCGTGGGCGTGTCCTTTCGAGCCAAGAGCTGCGCGAGATCCGGCACCTCCATGAAGCCGTAGCGCGCCACGACGCGCACGAAGCCCTCGGGCAAGGCGTGCACGGTGACGCGCTCGTGCGGCAGCACGTACGATACCTCTTCGGTGATGATGGTGAGCAAAATCACCTGCTGGTGCACGACGCGGTTGTGCTGAAAGTTGTGCATCAGCGCTGTCGGCGTGCCGTGCGGATTGCTCGTCATGAAGACGGCGGTGCCGGGGACACGGGCAGGGCGCTCGATGCGCATCACCTCGAAGAAATCCTCGAGCGGGATGATTTCCTCGTTGATGCGCTCGGCGATCATGGCGCGGCCGGTCTTCCACGTCGTCATCAAGAGAAAAATGAAGGCGGCGACTGCGAGGGGCACCCAACCGCCTCGGTGAATTTTCACGACGTTGGCACCGAAGAACGCGAGCTCTATGGCGAGCAAGATCCCCGTAACCGCAGCGGCCTTGGCCCACCCCCAACCCCACAAGTGGCGGGCCACCACGAACGCCAAAGCCGTGGTGATGACCATCGTCGTGCTCACGGCGACGCCGTAGGCCGCTGCCAGGCGGGTGGACGTACCGAACGTGACCACCAACGTGATGGTGGCGATCATGAGCATCCAGTTGATGCTCGGTACGTAAATTTGGCCAATTTCACGCGCGGACGTGTGGTGGACCTGCACGCGCGGCCAGAAGCCGAGCATCGTGGCCTGGCGCGTGATGGAAAAGGCCCCGGAAATCAGCGCCTGCGCGGCGACGATGGTCGCCAGCGTGGAGAGCACGACGAGCGGCATCAAAGCCCAGCGCGGCGCGAGCTCGTAGAAGGGGTGGGACGCGGCCTCGGGACGCCCGAGCAGCAGCGCGCCCTGCCCGAGGTAGTTCAAAAGAAGCGCGGGGCCGACGAAGAAGAACCACGTGAACCGGATCGGCCGCGTGCCGAAGTGCCCCATGTCCGCGTAGAGCGCCTCGCCTCCCGTGACACACAGGAAGACGGCGCCGAGCGCGAAGAAGCCGTGCACCTGGTTGTGGACGAGAAACCGCGCGCCGTACGAAGGATCGAGCGCGAGCAGCACCTCCGGGCGTTGGACGATTTGCGCGGCGCCGAGCGCGGCGATCACGGTGAACCACACGATCGTCACGGGCCCGAACACGGCCCCCAGGTGCGCCGTTCCGCGTTTTTGCACCAGGAATAGAGCGATCAGGATGGCGATGGTGGCCGGCTGCACCCAGCGCTCGAGGGCCGGCGTGGCTATGCCGAGGCCCTCCATGGCGCTCATCACGGAAATGGCCGGCGTCACCATGCCGTCGCCGTAAAGAAGCGCTGCGCCGAAGAGGCCCAGGTACACGATGACCGAACGGCTCCGTCCCGACGCGGCGCTCTTCGAAGTTGCGAGCGCCATGAGCGCCAAGATGCCGCCTTCGCCGCGGTTGTCGGCGCGCGTCACGAACGCGAGGTACTTCACCGAAATGATGAGGGTGAGCGACCAGAAGATGAGCGACAGAATGCCGAGCACGTTGTCGTGCGTGACAGGAACGCCGTGCACGCTGGAGAAGCACTCGCGCAGCGCGTAGAGAGGGCTCGTGCCGATATCGCCGTAGACGATGCCGAGCGCCGACACCGAAAGAGCGAGGAGGTGACGCCCCGTGGGTGGGGCATGCGACTTCGAGCTCGGAGGAGACGACTCGGGTGGATGCGAGTCGGAGCGCGGCGGCTGGGGGGCCTCGTCCGGGTGGCTTTCCTGCTGCGTCGGCTCGGTGCCAGGGGCGTCGCCCTCCGGGGTCCCGGACACGGAGGCCCCGCCCGGCTCGGGCGCGTGAGGAGCGGATGACATGGGCCTCTACTTCCTGGCGTCTAGCGGAATCGACTAGCGGAACGACCCCTCGGGGATCGGACCAGCGGGATCGGAACTAGCAGACCGAGCGCAGCGCGCACCCTTCGTCGGGTCCGGTGGTTACTCCTCACTCGCGTCGTGCGTCAAGTCGGGCGTTGCCCGGCCGCAGGCGCAGATCCACGCTCCGCCGGGTTCATGGAAGGCTCGCTTCTCGGTCTTTGGTAGCCTCGCGGACGACCGAGTGATGAGGAGCTTTCTCTCGACCGTCGGCCTTTCGTACAGGCGCGCCCGTCAGGCTTTGACGCGCGCGTGCGCGCCTTTCGCCGCGCGCGCCCAGCGCTGGCTCGTCGTCAGACAGCCGACCTTCTGGGGCTTCTTCGTCCCTGCGCTGGTCATATCGTTCCTCGTTTTTTCGCGCAGCCCTGCGTCCAACTACATTTTCGACGAGCAGGAGGCGTTGCTCGCCAACCCGTACGTTGCGGGAGGTGAGGTCGGTTGGCTCGAAGTGTTTCGACGCGACTTCTGGGGCTTGCCACCGTCGCGCACCATCGGCTCCTACCGGCCTTTGCCGAACCTGGTGTGGCGAGCGCTCTACTATCCAGTGCTGCGACCGGTTGCGCCGTGGTTGCTCGACTTCGCCAATCTCATCGGTCACGCCGCCGTGTCCGCTTGCATCGCGAGCTTCGCGTTTCGAGTGACGCGCTCGCGCCTCACCGGGTGGACCGCGGGCGCGAGCTTTCTGACCTCTGCCGTGTTGACGGAAGCCGTCAGCGGCGTGGTGGGGCTCTCGGACGTGCTCGCGGGGCTCGGCGTCGTTTTGGCTCTCTCTGCGCTCCGCGCGCCGCTCGTCTGGTCCGGGCCCTTGGTGTTTTTGGCCCTCTGTCTGGCGTTCGGCGCCAAGGAGAGCGCGCTCGCTGCGGTGCCGCTCGTTTCCATGGCGGCTTTCCTGCTTGCTCCGCGGCTCCACGAAGAGCGCCCGCGCCGCGGCCTGCGTGGCTTGGTCGTCGCGCTCGGCGCCTGTTTGGCGCTCGTCGCGTACACGCAGTTTCGCCGCGCCATGTTTCCGGTGGAGGCCGTCGAAGCGGGCATTTCTGGCGGAAACACTTCGCTCGTCGGGCGTGGGCTCGACGCCTTTCTCCATTGGTTTCGTCAACCGAAGCTGCCGAGCGATCCAATGAACAACCCGCTCGTCGCGGCCGACTTCGGTCACCGTGTCGCGGGGGCGCTCCGTGTGTACACGAGTGGGCTCGTGCAGCTGTTCTTTCCGTGGTCGCTCGCCGGGGACTACTCGTTTCCTCAGGAGCCAGTGCCCGGGCGCGTCCTCTCCAGGACGACGGTGCTCGGAGGAACCTTACTCGTCGGGCCCGTGCTCGCCGGCGCTTTATTGGCTCTCCGGCGCGGCTCGTCGGAACACCCGTCGCGCCTCTTGGTCGCTCTCGGCCTGATTTGGGTGCCGCTCGCGTACTTTCCACACGCGAACATCGCGGCGCTCCTGCCAACGGTGCGCGCCGAGCGGTTTTGGTACTTGCCTGCCATTGGCGCGGCGCTCGCTCTCGGTGTGCTCTGGGAGCACGTGCTGAAAAAAAAGCATCGCTTCGCGTACGGGTTTGCCTTTGCCTACTTTGGCTTTCACGTGCTCGCGGCGCGTGCACACGCGCTCCACTACACGGACGACCTCGCATTTTGGCGGGCCACGGTGATTGCCTCACCCAAGAGCGCCAAGGCGCGCTTGAACTACGCGGTGATGGTGGGCGCGCGCGGAGATTTGGAGGAGCGCCTCGCGCATGGTCGTCGCGCCATCGAGCTCGCGCCGCGCTGGCCCATGGCGCAGGTGTATCAGGGGGACACGCTGTGCCGCCTGAATCGCACCGAGGAAGCCTGGCCCTACTACGAACGTGGCTTCGAGCTCGACCCGAACAGTCAGAGCTTGGTTGCGTTGGCGCTGCAGTGCCTATGGGACAAAAAGGCGCTCGAGCCACATCGGGACCGTTTGTTCGAGCTGGCGGACGCTCACCCGGGCAGCTGGCTCGCCTTTCTCGCGACGGACACCTTGCAGCGTGGCGCCGAGCACAACGGCGTCGACCCCAAGTACCGGCCCCGTGGCTACAACCAGGGCCCACGCGAATGATCGGTGCGGGCGTCGCTACTCTGACGTGAAGAGCCAATACAAGCCAATCAGGCTGAGGCTCAGCACGAGGAGGGCGAGCATCCCGACCAGGAGATCCCCCACGCGCGGGTCCAGCGGACGTTTCGGTTTTGGAGGCGCAGGGGCGCGCGCCGGCGGCTCTTCCGAGGGCAGTCCTTCCTTGGTGCCGCGCGCCCGCTCGTCTCCGGCCGACGTCTCCGGGCGCGTGCGTTCGCGGCCGCTCGAGGGTGGCTCGATCGGCTCGTCCGCGGCGCTCTCCAGCTCCTCGAGCGCCGCCACGGTGGGGTCCTCGTACGTCAGCGTCGTGCCGCCCAGGTGCAGAAGGACGCCTGGCGTCCACAGCGCTTCTTTCGAGCGGGGCAGTGGCTCGTCGCCGAGCCGGCAGCCGTTCTTCGAGCCGAGGTCGCGCACCGTGAGCCCAGCGCCGCGACGCGTGATGCCCACGTGCCGTCGCGAGCAGTCCGCGTCTTCGAGCCGGAGATCGCAGCCGTTACCACGGCCAATCACGTATTCGCGGCCCAGCTCCGTGAGCAGCAGCTCCGCGCTGGCGCCCCCCGGCATCGTCGCGCTCACTCGAACAGCCAAGCGTTCGCCCTGCGCCGCGAGCGCAGCCGAGACCAGCTCCAGGGCGAGCTCGCGCGTCGCGATAGGGCTCTCGGTGACGGGCACGCCGTGCTCCACGAGCAGCTCGAGCTCGATGCGTCCTACGCGCACGCGGTCTCCGCTGCGCACGACCCGCGGCGACTGCGGCGAAAGCCGCACCGCGCCGCGTTCACCGACGACGAAAGTGCCATTCGAGCTGCCTTCGTCCACGAGCAGGTAGTCGCTGCCGCGTTGCCGGAGCGTGGCGTGGCGATGGCTCACGCTCGGGTCCGGCAAGCGCACGTCCGCCCCGTCACCGCGTCCAATCACCACGCGCGGCGATTCGAAGGTGATGCGGAGGGACGGCTCCGTTTCCGCGGTGAGAACGACGATGGTCAGAGCCATCAGTGGCCCCCATATCCCAGCCGACCCGAGGTCGTCCAATTAGTTGGCCCGCCCCGACGCGGGGACGTACTGGCACGGAGACGCTCCCCTTGGTCCTAGGGGGCGGACTACTCGCCATGAACCGAGCTTTCGAACCCCGAACCCCGGAACGTCGAGCCCCCAACGTTTCTCGCGTCGCGTTGTCGACTTTGGTCGAGATCTGCGGCCAGAACGGCGTGGTCCCCGCCTTCGAAGGGGAAAGCCGCAACGTCAGCGGCCACGGCATGCACGTGCGGACCAGCTACTTGCCGGAAATCGGCGATGGCCTGGTCTGTCGTTTCGAGCACCACGGCCAAGAGGTGCTCGTCGAGGGGCGCGTGGCGTGGCGCGCCGAGGGCGAGGACGGCGGCGAGTTCGGCATTCAGTTCACGGCGCTCGACGCCGCCAGCGTAGACGTGCTCGGCAGCCTCAGCGGCAGCAGCACGAGCACCGCAGCCGCACGAAGCGAGGCCGAAGACGAGGCCACGGACGAAGAGCCGCTGCGCGCCGGCCGAGAGCCCGGCAGTCGCGTCAAGCTCCACATCGACGGCTTGGGCGCGCCCATGAAGGCGCGCGTTCACGAAGGCAACCCGCGCAAGGTTCGCGTGGGCTCGAACCTCGAGTTCTTGAAGGTCGGCCGCACGCTCGAGATCGAGGACGTGCAGGCGGGGCTCCGCCAAGGCGCGCACGTGGACTCCGTCAGCGTGACGATGAACCCGTCCACGAAAGTTCCGGAGCTCGTCGTGGTGCTGCGCTACGAGGGCGCGGAGTCGACGCCCGCGCCGAGCGTCGTCGACTCACTCGGTGCGGTCGAAGAGGCGAGCCCTCTTCCGAGTCGCGCGGCGCGCGCTCAGCGTCGAGACGAAGCGCCACTCGCGGCCGAGCTCGGCGCCGAAGTGGACGACGAGGAAACGGACGCCGACGCCGACGAGGGCTCGTTCGATGGCGGCCGTCTCCTGCGCGGAGCCGACGCGCTGCGCAAGCGCCTCGAGGGCGTGGCGCGTGGCGCCTCGCTCGCGGCCAGCGTGGCGCAGGGTGTCATCGGTCGCGTGGGCGGAGGGTTGGCGGGCGGCGCAGGTAAGCTCGCTCGGAGCGCCAGCGCGCAGATGAAGCGTTCGGGCTCGTCCTCGGACCTCAAGCGTCGCACGACGGCGGCGCCCGTGACGGCGCGCTCGTCGGTGCACGCCCTACGCGGCGTCGCGCGCACGGAGCCCGCGACTGCGCTTCGACCGCAGCGACCGGGCCAGCAGAAGAGTGAGCAGTCCGGGGTGACTTCCAGCGGCAAGCGCAGGATCGCGGCCTTGTCGGCGTGCGCCTTGGTGCTCGTCGTGGGCTCCGCCATGGCATTTCGAAACGGCGCGGATGCGGCGCCGTCGCTTTCGCAAGCTGCGCCTCGGAGCGCTCCCTCGGGCGTCTCGGCGCAGCCCGTCGTTCAGGCGAACGTTCCGGCTGCCGCCCCCATCGCCTCTGGTG
>JAEYVE010000044.1 GCA_023432025.1 Pseudomonadota bacterium | reverse complement strand
CTCTCGTGGGCGACCGTCGACAGGCCGCGAACCCGCGCCACACGCAGGGACAAATCTCCTAACACCGAGCCGACCGAAGACGTCCGTGAAGCTCGGTGCCAGCGCTTCCACAGCCCCAACGCGCTCTCCGTGCCATGCGCTCGCGCAGCACCGGCCGCGATGGCGAACACCAAGCGAAAGAGAAGCAATCGCCGTTGACGGGTCAATAGGCCGGTCTCTTCGAGAGCCCTCGCCCCCGATTCCACGGCCTCGAGCTGACCGGAAAACTGTTCCATCCCTTTCTGTGACGACGTGGTGACTCGTTGCGCGCCCAAGCGGTGATAAAAGGCAGGCGCGTCAAAACAACGATAACGAAGTCCCAATGCGAGAGCCCGCACGTGAAACTCCCAGTCTTGCCAACGGGGCAAAGCCACATTCCACTCGCCCACTCGGTCCAAGCTCGCTCGTTTCCAGGTGGGGCCGGCCGTTTGCCACGGAATTCTCTTGAACGCTAGGAAGGCCGAAATGTCATCCTGATTGGAGATTGCGGACCAAAGGCGGATGCGTTCGTTAACGTCTCGAATGAAGTGCCAGTGAGGAAAGACTGCGAAATCGATGTCGGGAAACTCATTCAAGGCCCTAGCTCGACCGCTGAGGCACTCCGGGGAAAGCTGATCGTCCGAATCCAAGAAAATGACGAAGTCCCCCGATGCGGCCCGCACACCAAGGTTTCGACAATGGTTCGCTCCAGCAGGCAACCTCGTGCGAAAGAGGCCCTTGATCCTCGGCTCTTCCAAGCCAACGCGCTCCAGGAATTCCACGGTGCCGTCGACCGACCCGTCATCAACGATGATGAGCTCCCAGTCCTGATGATGCTGGGCCCGTACCGAGAAGATCAGCTCCTTCAGCAGGTCGAGCCGGTTCAGGGTGGGCACGATGACACTAAATCGCATTGCTCCTAGCCTCCGCTCCGCGTCGCACTCGTTGCCAGACGCTCCCCTTGGCGAACGGACAGCCGGTGACGTAAGGCTTTGCCTACAGTCATGTCAACCGAGGGGCGTTCGAGGGAGGGAATCACGCCCCACCGCACACCGACGCTCCGTCACGTTCGAAGACCGGATGCGCTGGACATTTCGGCAGCCACCATGCGAGCAACCACCTCCCGCATGCGAAGTTGAGGCCGCCACCCGAGGATGCGCTCGGCACGACTTGGATTGCCGACGCTCTCCGAGATGTCCGAGGGGCGAAGGAGCGTGGCGTCCGCCTCGACGTGGCTACGCCAATCGAGACCAACCACCTCGAACGCAGCCGCGACAAACTCCTCGAGTGAGCTCGAATGCCCTGTCGCGATGACGAAATCCTCAGCCATGTCCTGCTGGAGCATGCGCCACATGGCGTCCACGTATTCGGGCGCCCATCCCCAATCACGGCGCACGCTCAGATTGCCGAGTCGCAGCATTCGCTCTTCGCCGCGGGCGATGCGGACCGCGCCCCGAGCGACCTTGCGCGTCACGAAACGTGCAGGCCGCAATGGGGACTCGTGATTGAAGAGCAGGCCAGAGCACGCGTAGAGGCCGTACGCCTCGCGGTAATTTCGTATCGCCCAAAAACTCGTCGCCTTCGCCACGCCGTAGGGACTTCTCGGTCGGAAAGGCGTGGTTTCTTCGGCAGGAAGACTGCCGGTCTCTCCGAAGCATTCTCCAGAGCACGCGTTGTAGAAGCGCGTGGAGGTCTTCAGAAGACGCAAGGCCTCCAGGAGGTTCAGCGAACCAATCGCGACGCTCTCCAGGGTCTCCATCGGCTGCTCGAAGGACAGGCCAACGGAACTCTGTCCAGCCAGGTTGTAGACCTCGTCTGGTTCGACCTTGAGGAGCGTCTGAATGACGCTGCGAAAATCCGTCGGAACCATGGAAACAAGCTCGACCTGCCCCTGCAGCCCCAACCGCTCCAAGTTGCCGAACGTCGCGAGCTGAGCATCGCGCGACGTGCCAACCACTCGGTAGCCCTTCTGTAGCAAGAGCTCCGCCAGGTAACCGCCATCCTGCCCAGAAACGCCGCAAATGAGCGCTGTTTTCATACGTCTTCGCCTGAGCACGCGCCTGGAACGCACATGCAACGGAATTTAAGGTCAGCGTGTCGCGGGACTACGCTGACCTCAAACGCATCGAAGCCTGACCCCGCACGCCCCTCCAGATCGTCGTTGCACACGGATGCCTGGATGAATCGGGCCGTCGTCGCTCGGCCCGTCGCCAACTCGATCCCGTCTGCGGCTGCACTGACGATCACACCCCACCTCGCAGATTTTTCGATGAGCGAAAGGACGGACCGGCCCAGGTACGCGGCCGGATGACTCGCGCCCAGGTTCTTCCGCCCATACTGCTGCATCTGTACCCGCAATACTGGCAACGTAGCGCCGCCGCAAGCCGGACTGAAGGGCGTGCCGAGCTCGGAAGCTCGTCGCAACAACCTGCCTTCGGGGTAGAAAGGCGCTCCCAAACTGAGCCTTTCGGGCTTGGTCCTAGGCAGGGCCCCGACGTACAGTGCGCGCTCAATGAAACGAGCCTTGATCACCGGCATCACGGGACAAGACGGTTCTTACTTGGCCGAGCTCCTGTTATCGAAGGGGTATGAGGTGTGGGGGCTCATTCGCCGCTCCTCGAGCTTCAACACGCAGCGCATCGACCAGCTCTACCGTGATCCGCACGAGGAGAACGTGCGCCTGCGCCTCGTCTACGGCGACTTGAACGATGCTTCGTCGCTCGCCGCGGCCCTGGAGGAAGTGAGACCCGACGAGGTCTACAACTTGGGCGCGCAGAGCCACGTGCGCGTGAGCTTCGACATTCCGGAGTACACGGGAGAGGTCACCGGTCTCGGCACCGTGCGCCTCTTGGAAGCCATCCGTCGACTCGACCTGAAGACGCGCTTCTACCAAGCCTCTTCGAGCGAGCTGTATGGACGCGTGCGCGAGGTGCCGCAGTCCGAGGAAACGCCCTTTCACCCGCGGAGCCCCTACGCCGCCGCGAAGGCGTACTCGTACTACATCACGCAAAACTACCGCGAGGGCTACGGCATGTTCGCGGTCAACGGGCTCCTCTTCAATCACGAGAGCCCCCGCCGCGGCGAAACGTTCGTCACCCGCAAGATCACCCGCGCGGCGACGCGCATCAAGCTCGGCCTCCAAGACAAGCTCTTCATGGGCAACCTGGATGCCAAGCGGGACTGGGGCTTCGCAGGCGACTACGTGGAGGCGATGTGGCTCATGCTGCAGGCCGACAAGCCCGACGACTACGTCGTGGCAACCGGAGAAACGCACAGCGTCCGCGAGTTTCTTCAGAAGGCCTTCGGGCTCCTGGACTTGGACTACGAGAAGTACGTGGAGCACGACGCGCGCTACGAGCGCCCGGCCGAGGTGGATCTGCTGCTGGGCGATCCCACCAAGGCCAAACGTGAGCTCGGCTGGAGCCCGAAGGTTTCCTTCGACGAGCTCGTGAAGATGATGGTCGATGCGGATCTCGAGCTCGCTCGTGAAGAGCTGGCCGTGTCCGAGCACCGCAGCGAACGCCGCTTGCGCAGCGGCGCGCTTTGAGGGGCCACGGCATGGACTGGGCAAGAGAACGCGTCGTCGTCACCGGGGGAGCCGGCTTCCTCGGCACCGTCGTCGTGGAGAAGCTCCGAGAGCGTGGGGCTCGCGAGGTGATCGTTCCCCGGTCGGCAGAATACGACTTGGTCGACGGCGCGGCCGTACGTCGCCTGCTCCAGGACTCGAAACCAACCATCGTCCTCCACCTCGCCGCCCGGGTGGGCGGCATTGGAGCCAATCGAAATAACCCCGGGCGCTTCTTCTACGAGAACGCAATGATGGGCATTCAGCTCATGCACGAGTCGTGGAGGGCCGGAGTCCAGAAACTCGTCGCAGTGGGCACGGTGTGCGCGTATCCCAAGTTTTGTCCCATTCCATTCTCCGAGGACGATCTCTGGAACGGTTACCCGGAGGAAACCAACGCGCCCTACGGGATCGCCAAGAAGATTCTGAGCGTGCAATCGCAGGCGTATCGGGAGCAGTACGGTTTCAACTCCGTCGTGCTCTACCCGGTGAATCTCTACGGCCCGGGCGACAACTTCGATCTCGAGTCGAGTCACGTGATCCCGGCCATGCTCCGCAAGTTCCACGAAGCGAAGCGGGACGGCCGCACGGAGGTCGTGCTCTGGGGCGACGGCTCGCCCACGCGTGAGTTCTTCTACGTCGATGACTGCGCCGAGGGCATCCTGCGCGCCACCGAGAGGTACGATTCGAGTGATCCCGTGAACCTGGGTTCGAGCCAGGAAATCTCGATGAAGGAGCTCGCTCAATCGATTCAAGAGCTCGTCGGCTTCGAGGGCACCATTCTTTGGGACACATCCAAGCCAAACGGACAGCCCCGCCGTAAGCTCGACGTCACTCGAGCCAAGACGCGATTCGATTTCGAGGCCCGCGTCGGACTCCGCGAGGGACTCGAACGTACGTACGCGTGGGCAACGGCAGGTTTCGGTCCTGGTTGGCTCGCGAGATAGGAAGCCCAAGGTGTGCGGGTTCGCAGGCGTCCTGAGTGAACGACTTTCCTTCGAGCACGGGGCTCGCGTCCTCGAGACGTTGTCCCACCGCGGTCCGGATGGCGGCGGAGAGTTCGTAGCGCCTGGCATATGGCTCGGGCATCGCCGCCTCTCGGTGATTGATTTGTCCGAGGCGGGAGCGCAGCCCATGCGCGATCCCTCCGCGGGAACCATCGTCTTCAACGGCGAGCTCTACGACCACGTCGAGCACCGAAAGCGCCTTCAAGCGCTCGGAGAGCGCTTCCTGACGACCTCGGATACGGAGGTCCTTCTTCGCGGGCTCGCGCGTGAAGGGCATGCGTTCTTGGAGGGACTCCACGGCATGTACGCTTTCGCGTGGCTGAGTCCCGATGGCCGCAAGTTCATGCTCGGCCGCGACCATGCGGGCATGAAGCCGCTCTACTATCGGCAGAGAGGTTCCCTCCTGGCGTTCGCATCGGAGGTGCGAACCCTGGGAACACTACTCCGAACGCTCGATGAACCGGTGCGAGTCGACTCGAGCGCACTCGCCGGATTCATGAGTCTGGGGAGCGTTCCCGAGCCACACACCGTTTTGAACGACGTCCGGATGCTGCCCGCCGGAACCGTGCTCGAGCTCGATCCCCGGTCACCCGCTCACTCGCGTATTCGTCACGTCTCACCCCGGACAGTCGCGGACGCCGTCGTACCTGCCGTTCGCCGCGCCGTTCAGCGTCACCTCGTCTCGGATCGGCCCGTAGCCGTCTTTCTCTCCAGCGGACTGGACAGCGGCGTGCTTGCCGCCGAAGTAGCTGACCTTCCCGGTGTCAGCCCGACTGCGATCAGTGTCAACCTGGGCACGCGTGGCGCGGAGGACGAACCTGCTCTGGTAGGTTCACTGTGTTCCCGGCTCGGTCTCCCTCTCCACATCGTCGAGCTCACCGACTGGAAAGACCGGTTGCGAAGCGTCTGGGATGCCTTCGACCAGCCATCCGTGGACGGCATGAACACCTTCATCATCTCCTCGGCAGCACGCGAGCTCGGCTTTCCCGTCGCGCTCTCCGGCGTCGGAGCCGACGAAGTTTTCGGTGGCTATCCTCACCTGCGCTGGCATGACCGCTTCGGCCCTACCCTGACGCGAGCAGGTCGATTCGGAGGGCGTCACGCTGCGGCAGCGCTAGTGCGTGCAAAGCAACCGAGCCTCAGACGAGCGGGACTCGTGCTCGACGCCGCGGCCCGCCGAACACCAGTGCAAGCCGCCTGGCGGCACCTCCTGCCACATCGTCAAGTCCTCCGCCTGTTTCGAGATATCCGCCCCGCATCCTCCTCTGTCGACGAGCGCGACGTGCTGGCGTTCGAGCGTGGAACCTACTTGCGAGATACGCTCTTGCGCGACACCGACGTGATGGGAATGGCGCATGGGCTAGAGATCCGCGCACCGTTTCTGGATCCCGACGTCTTGGCGGCTGCAGGCAAGGTCGGCACCGACGCGTTGCTTGCGAAACAGGCAGCGCCCAAGTGGCCACTACGTGAAGGTTGGGGACGGGTCCTGGAGCTCGAAACGTTGAGAAGGCGAAAGAGCGGCTTCGTCCTCGATATCGCCAGCTGGCTCAAAGAGCGCGAGCTGGAACGCTTCTTCGACGCCATCTCCTCTTTGGAGAACCGAAAGGCGCTCCATCGCCCCACGCTCGTCGAGCTCGCGCGACGTGCGCGAACGGAGTTGGACTCCCCGCGCCCCACCGCTTGGGTGACTGCGTTCTCTCTCATCCAACTGGCGCGAGCTTTCGAAACGTGGGGCGATCCATGAGCAAGAAGCTTTTGGTCATCACGACCGAGTTCGGAGTCGAGCCTTGCGGGAGCTACCGCCCCAGCGGCATGGCGACGTTCTCTCGCTGCGTTCTCAAGGCCCTCGTGGACTCTCGTCGCTACGGGAAGGTCGACGCCTGGGGGCTGTGCGACTCACCGGGAGGCGCAAAGTGGCTCGAAAGGAACTATCTCCAAGACGGCCGTGGAAGCGCATGCTCCGTGAACGGATACAGCGGCAGTCGCCTCGCCCTGGGCGTCGACTTCATTCGCCGCAACGTTCGCTACGACCACGTCATGTTTCTGCATGTAAACATGGCTCGCCTCCATGTCTTTCGGCCGGTCTTACCTCACTCGCTCTGGCTCGTGGGCATCGAAGTGCGGCGACGCCTGGCATGGTATGAGCGAATGGCGGTCTCTCGCGCTCGTCCTCTGCTCAGCATTTCGCAGTATTCGAGCGATACCATGCGCCAACACAACCCCGAGCTTCCTCCGGGTGCGCCCGTGCACCTCTGCGTAGAACCGGATTCGGCATGGACGACGCCTTTGGAGGGCACGGACAAGCCTTCCTATGACGCCTCTGAACGACGCCCAGCGGTGCTCATCGTCGGTCGCCTTTCGTCGACAGAGAAGTACAAGGGACACGACCAGCTCCTGGAGGCGTGGCCGCTCGTGCAACGGGAGCATCCCAGCGCCGAGCTCTGGATCGCCGGGGACGGCGACGATCGCGCCCGCCTCGAGGCGCGAGCTCTCGAGCTCGGACTGGCACGAGGCGTACGCTTCTTCGGGAGAGTTTCCCATGCCGAGCTCGGAGCCCTCTACGATACCGCCCGGGTTTTCGCGATGCCGAGTTCTGGTGAGGGCTTCGGCCTCGTCTTCGTCGAAGCGATGCGACGCGGGCTGCCCTGCATTTGCAGCACGGACTCTGCGCAGGAAATCGTAGTCCACGACCACACCGGACTCGTGGTCCCTCAGACCGCGCAGGCGTTGGCCACGGCGTGCAATAGGCTCCTGTCGGACGACGAGCTCTGTCAGCGCTATTCGCGCGCTGGCTTCGAACGAGCCATCACGAGCTACACCTTCGAAGCTTTCTCACGACGACTCGAAGATGCGCTGCCGTGACCTTGGTCATCGCGAGGCACCGGAGACGGTAATCACCCGTGCAGGCCGGGGAATGTGTGGGTTCCAGGAGGTATTCTGACGTGCAAGCGTCCCTTCTACATCGGTGTTCGTAGCCCTCCCCAGGTCGAACCTCTCACCCGGGTCCGACTTCAAGTCGTAGCGTTCAACGTCACCATAGCGGAGGTCGACGATGACCTTCTCACTGCCTTCGACCCAGGCAGCGTAGGGTCCGGACAGGGTGGAGACGGCAAAGCGTGTCCGGCCCCCACGCGGAGGCCATGTGCTCTCCAGCGTCGGTCCTTCGAGGCGCAAGCCCAAACCCTGCGCGATTCGCGCCGGCACGTCGAGCACCGAGACCGGTGCGCTCTGATCCCCGCAGTCGTCAGCTGAGTCTTTCACGATGAAGGGCACCTTCATGACAGTGTCGTAGAGGTGAAAGGCGTGCTCGAAGTAACCTCGTTCCCCCAGCTCCTCACCGTGATCGGATGTCAGGACGATAAGAGCATCGTCGTACCATCCGCTGCGTTCGAGCAGAGCCAGGACACGGCCGATCAACGCGTCTACCTCGCGAACCCGACCCGCATAGAGCGACCGCATTTCAGCCCAGTCGGCGATGGAAATATCCAACTTCTTCGGCAGGTGCACGTCGAGAAAGTGCATGGCGTAGAAGGCTGGCTGACCGGAACGAATGTCTCTCTCCAGCTCCGTTAGTGCGAGTTCAACCATGGACGAGTCCGTGTCGCCACCGAGCTCATGAGGGAACCCCGTGTAAACTCCCATGTTCATCAAGCGACCGAACGCGCGCGGGCGAAGGCCCGCTTGGTCCGCCAGCATGCGCATGAGAGGCGTCCGGATCCGATCGAACGCGGCGGTGCCATTGTAGAGAGCAGGCATCGAAAGGTGGGTGTACGCGCTCACTGTCCGCGCATCCGAATAGCGGCACCCGTCACCGATCAGCTTTGCAATGTTTGGATACTGCTCGCGGAGTGTCGTACCCGTCGGCAGGTAGAGATCCTCCCGCAACGTATCGATGGTCAGCAGCACGACGGGGCGCTTCCTCGCGACCCCCGCTAGCTCGACGTGGTGCTCCGCACCGCCCTGCGGCGGCTGCACATTCGTCGAGAGGTACACGAGTGGGCTCAAACCCCTCGACCACGAAACGGGGTGTGCCGCACCCGCCAACTCCGTTTGGCGGCGCGCGAAGCCAGCCGTCCGCGTCGAGGCATCAGGCACGACGACGAACAGAACGCCGCCCAGAACCGCCGATGCTCCCAAACTGCTCAGCGCTGTGCGCATCGACCAGGGACGCGCGATGGCCAGCACGCCGAACACCCACGCCGCAGCCATGTTCGCACCGACTGGTGACGAGTACCGAGGAAAGACGCATGTCACGTTCAACGTCACGCCGAAAACGATGACCACGTAACCCAGTCCGCACGCGGCGAGCGCGGCCCCTCTCCTCCAAGACATCGCCTCCGGCGCGCCAGCAGCCAAACGAATGACGACCGGACCGAGCAGCGCGATCACCCCTGTCGGAACGACTGCCCAATGGGCCGGGCCACGCCAGGCCCCTTGAGCAGCCACGAGCAGAACTCCCAAGGTGCCAACGAGGGTCGGTGTCCAGGTGCTCCAGCGCGAGGAAAGCACCCCACGTAGCGCTCCTACTGCCGCGCTATGCGCGCTCCGAAGGACCACGTAGCCAATGACGATCCAGGCGACGAAAACGACCGTATCGACGCTGCCCAAGCGCGGAGCGAAACGCACGAGGGGGAGGAGCCCCTCGACGAGGATGGCAAGCAAGAGGATGACGTCGAACATTTTCTCACTGATGAGAGGAAAGTTGCGCTGAGATGGCAAGGGTTCCAGCGTGAGGGGTTACCCGCGCTTCGACCATTCGTCCAATGTCTGCGCGTAGACCTCTCGCATTCCCCGCGCCACGCATTCCCAAGAGTACACGTCTTCGACCAGACGTCGCCCGCGGCCACCAGCGGCGCGCGCAACCTCGGCGTTCTCTAGATAGGCCGCGATCGCCGTCGCCAACGCTGCGGGCTCGTTGTCGACCCATCGACCACACCCGTGCAACTCGAGCTCTTCCCACGGCGCGTGACGGCTCGCGACCACAGGTGTTCGGCAGGCCAAAGCCTCGATGACCACGTTGCCGAAGTTCTCGGTATCGTGAGAAGGCAGCACGAGCACGCGCGCCTCGCGTAGAAACCGCGTCTTGTCCTCCCCCAAGACCTCGCCGACGAGAGCCGCTCGACCCGACAAGCCGAGCTCTTGGATCATCGACTCGAGCCGCCGCGCGTACGCCGGATCCCCCACCGGTCCCGCAATGCGCACCTCGAAGTCCATGCCGCGCTCGGCGAGGAGAGCACAAGCCTCCAGTAACCTATCGTAGCCCTTCACTGGATGGATGCGCCCGAGCGCCACGATGCTGGGTCGCAGGGAGGGCATCGACGGCGCGTCATCAGGCAGGTCCGTGCCGTTCGGCACGACCGCGATCGACGTCCGCGGTCCGAAGATCCTGGCGACCGAGGCGGCCTCTTTGTCCGAGGTCACGTGAAACACTCGAACGCCCTCGAAGAGCGAGCGGAACGTCTCCAGCCAACGCCGCTTGCGAGCGGCCGGGCCGTTCTGGAGTGAGCCTGCCTCCAGGGCACCGCGCGGGGAAAGCACGACCGGTCGCCCTACCGAACGCGCTGCCCAGAGAGCCAGAATCGTCGGCACGCAGAAGATACCCGTCACGTGCACGACGTCGGCGCGTCGCGCTTCCCGAAGGACCTCGACGAAATAGCGAGGAGTCAGATCGGGCTTTGCCCACCGCTTCAGATAGAGAACGGGAACTCCAGTGCGCTCTTGCCACGCCCGCGGAACCTCCAAACGCTCGTCACCGTGTGCGTCGGTCGTGACGACGCGGACGGAGAGCCCGAGTCGTTGCAGCGCCGGCAGGAGCCCCTCCAAGCTACGAACGGGACCGCCTAGGCGATAGGCGGGCGCATAGGACGGCGTGGCGTGAAGAACGCGCACGGCGTCACCGAGCTCCGCTGCGCTCGAGCTCCGCGATCTTGAGCTGCACTTGGTAGAAGTAGAACGCCTTGTGGAGCGAGAAGGCGAGCCCCACGCCGCCGTCGAGCGCCCCACGCTTGAGCACGTACGTTGCGAAGAAGTAGCCGAGCGGGAACCACACCTTGCGGAGGTTCTCGTATTTGCGCTTTTGGCGGGGCGTGAGCTCCGCCCACTTTTCCTGGCCGCTCTCCATCAGCGCGAGGTAGCGACGCGCCTCCCAGGTGGAGTACTCGTTGTGACGCTGAACGTAGGCGAACAAGCCCTTGAAGTCGTTGTGCTCGATGGGGCTCTCGATTTCTCCAACGGTACCGCGGAGCACGGGGTGCTCGTGCACCTCCATGTCCAGGTGCGACCACTGCTTCTCGTCGATGCGCTCGTACTCTCCGGCGCCCACGCGGAAGAGCGCCAGCTTGCGAAACGGGTCCCCGTGCTCGAGGCGTTTTCCCAAGAAATAGTTGGTGAAAGAGAGCCAAAAGCCCTCGTGCGTCGTGGCGGGGAGAGTTCGGCGCACTTCATCCAAGAACGCCTCGCTCACGACCTCGTCGGCATCGAGAAACAGCACCCAAGGGTGACGGAGAGGGACGTTGCGCAGCACCCAGTTGCGCTTTTTCGGGAACCCGCCGTCCCATCGAAAATCGACGACCTTGGCGCCTCGGCCGCGCGCAATGTCGCACGTGGCGTCCGTGCTGCCGGAATCGACGACGATGATTTCGTCGACGTCGCGAAGCGCGTCGAGGCACCGCGCGAGGTTCGCGGCCTCGTTTTTCGTTGGAATGACGACGGAGAACAATCAACTCGCTCCACCCGGGACAGACTCGCTGCCTCGGTACCTGCGCTCGCCGATACGCTGCGCCGGATTGCCTCCGACGACCTCGAACGGCTGAACATTTCGAACCACCACGGCTCCGAGCGCGACCACGGCGCCTTCGCCCACGGTCACCCCGGGACCGACCACGGCGCGAGCAAACACCCAACTGCCGCGCTCGAGCCGGATGGGAGCGGTCACCAAAGGCCGCCCGGCGACGTGAACGTCGTGCCCTGCCGTGCAAAGGAACGCGTCCTGGCTCACGGTCGTGTCAGCGGCCAAGTGGACGCTGCCCACCGAGTAACAGTCGACGCGATCGGCCAAACAGCTGCGATCCTCCATGACGAGGTTCCAGGGCGCCCAAATGCGAGCGCTCGGATAGCAACGCGCAGACGACGAGACGTTCGCCCCGAACAAGCGCAGGAGCGCGTTCCGCCATGCGAACGCTCTCACCGGCGAGGGGCGAAACAGAAGGAGCCAAACCCACCCCCAAAGGAGCCGCGTCAGCTGGTTCTTGCGGCTCAGCCGATTCTCGTACTCCGCCGCGTAGAAGTAACGTTGCGCCTCGGGACGCTGGACGTGGAGCGGTTCACCGACCACCAAGGACACGTCCTCAACCTGCCGCCCGCGTCGAAACTCGCGACGAGACGACATCGAGCCGCTCCCTGAAGTTCTCGATCGTTCGCAGGAGCCCCGTGCGGAGCGGCACGCTCGGCACGAAGTCGATGACCTGCTTGGCCCGAGAAATGTCCGGCCTACGTTGTCTCGGATCGTCGTGAGGGAGGGGACGGAAGTCTACCTGGGTGCTGCCCCCGGTGAGCTCACTGACGAGCTCTGCGAGCTCCACCATCGTGAACTCCTTCGGGTTCCCCAGGTTCATGGGGCCCTCGAGCGCGTCCAGCCGCGAAACGCGCAAAAAGCCCTCGATGAGATCGTCCACGTAGCAGAACGAGCGAGTCTGCTTGCCGTCGCCGTAGAGCGTGAGCGCCTCCCCCCGCAGGGCCTGCACGATGAAGTTGGACACCACGCGTCCATCGCCGAACGCCATGCGCGGGCCGTACGTGTTGAAGATGCGGACGATGCGCGCGTCCACGCCCCACATGCGCTGAGCGTCCGACAGAAGCGTTTCCGCGCCTCGCTTGCCCTCGTCGTAGCAGGAGCGCGGGCCGACGGGATTGACGTTCCCCCAATAGCTCTCGGGTTGCGGGTGAACCGTCGGGTCGCCATACACCTCGGAAGTCGAAGCGTGAATGATGCGGCAGCGGCGTCCCCGCGCCATCTCGACGAGGCGCTGCGCGCCGATGACGCTCGTCGTGAACGTAGCGTACGGATCGCTCTGGTAGTGCACCGGCGACGCCGGGCAGGCGAAATTGAACACGAGCTCCGCGTAGACGTGCATGGGTTCGCGCACGTCCGCGCTTTGAAAGTGAAAGTGCGGGTCCTTCGACGCCGCAGAGAGGTTACTCAAGTCGCCGGTCATGAGGTTGTCCAACCCCACGACCTCGTAACCCTCCGCCAGCAGACGATCGACCAAATGCGAGCCAAGAAAGCCCGCTGCCCCTGTCACCACCGCCGTCGGGCGGGCCGCGCCAAGTCCCATGAGAGCGCTTCCTACCGCCTCGACAGGCTCGGCTCAAGCATGGCGAGAAGGCTCCAGCCGAGGCGAAAAGCGCTCGCCCAGCTTTGCATTTGCTCATCACCCCAGCGCACTCGCCTTGGGCGCTCCTCGCGCGCGAACGGCACCCTAGAAGCGACGCATCACGCTCAGCCCCCAACCGTCCGCTCGAACGGCGGGCAGCGCGCTCCATTCCGTGCTTGCTCGGCGACTCCGACTGCTCGGCTTGGTCTGAGCGCTCGGAGGCTCCGGCGCTGCGGTGAGATAGAGGTACGCTCCGACACCCAGGCCGAGCAGACCAACACCGAACCCCACGTTCGAAAGCGTGGCGTTGAGCTGCGCCGTTTCGTAGAGGCTCAGGTCCTCCTGGGCGTCGCATTTTCCGTCGTGGCAGCGCTGGTCACTCTCTCGCTTTTGAACGAGCGCGACCACGCCGAAGTAGGTGCCTGCGGCCACGCCCAGCGCGCCGACGCCTGCCGCCACGTAGGCGGAGACACGTCGCCCCTCGCCCGCGCCTCCGTCTTCCTCCGCTTTCGGCGTGGCGGGTTCTGAAGGCGGTGCGACCTCGGGTGGCGGCTTGGTTTCACTCTGTGAGGCGGCGACCTGTGCGGGATTTGGAGGCACGCTGGGCGTCTCCTCACGCTCGAGCGCCGGCAGGCGAACGGCCAGGATCTGTCCCGCCTCGATGCTGAGCGACTGCTCGTGGGAGCGGTGACCCGGAGCCGTCGCGCGAAGCGTGATCACGCCGGGATCCACGGGCATCGCCCCCCCCCATGCGGCGGGGCCGAGGGCCGTCTCTCCCAGCGAAACGGACACGGTCGCCCCCGGCGTTTCGATCACTTCGAGATGAATCCGCGGGACGAGAGGCTCGACGCGAGCGATCGACTCTCGCGCGAACGCGATGCGATCTTCGCTGCCCTCGCGCCGCACGCGCGAGAGCGCGTTTTGGTACTCCACCCACGCCGTCGCGAGCCGTCCTTCTCGCTCGTGGCAGAGGGCAAGATTGAGCAGGGTGCCGCTCGCTGCGTCCAGCTTGTAGCTCTCTGCGAGCTTGGCGCACGCCGCCGCGTACTCGCCGCGCTCCAAGAGCTCCCGCCCATCTCGAAACAGGACTTCCGCCACGGCTTGCTCCTGCGCAGACTGGGCTCCAGCCGCACCGCTCCAAAGCGACGACGCCAGCGCAACGCACACACCGACGCGAAGGGCGCCGCGGAGGGAAAGGCGCTCAACGCCGATCCGAAAGAGGGTCATTCGGCTTCTCTTCACTCGCTGGATACGGCTTCGTGTTCGGAGCTTCTCGCGGGGGCGGAGTGCGGGAAGCCGAACGAGTCGAGGGGCTCGAGCCTGTCACATTCACCGGCGCGACCGGCAGGGCGTGGGGGCCGACACTCGTGGTGGCCACCGAAGGTGGAGTCGGACGCCGCTCCGCAGCCAAATCTCGAGGTGCGGCTTCCCGCTCTGCACCCAACGCCTCCGAAAGACCCATGGTGGGGACGCCAGCGCTCGTCGGCGCCGATGAAACCTTCACCACGCGCTCCGGCTCCCGTAGCTCGTAACCCACGACGAGCGCAACGGTGACCACGGCCACGGCAGACAGCCCGACGAGCAGACTGGGTCCCCGACGCGAACGCGCAGCGCTTCCAGGCGCAGCGACGAGACCGCCAGCGAGACGTGCGCGCTCCGAAACTGGAACGACGACTCGCCCGCGCGGAGGATCGAGCCGTGTCGCGGGGGTGTCCGCGTTTGCGAGCGTCTCGGGCTCACGCGCGAGCGGGCGCATGGAGCGGCCGGAAGACGGCGGCACGCTGCGCAGAATGTGAAGCACACGCTGGGACGCGCCGGGCTCCCCGGGAGCATACGGCTCGAGCAGAGAGGCCAGCTCAGCCACGCTCTGCACGCGCCGCTCACGATCTTTGCAGAGGCAACGCGTGACTGCGTCGACCAACCCCTCCGGCAAGCCAAGGCGGAGGTCCGTGAGAGGCGTCGGCTCGTCGCCTTCGATCATCGCGGAAACCGCGCTCACGCTCTCGCCGCCGAAAGGGGAAACGGCCGTGAGTAGCTCGTAGAGCACGCAGCCGAGGGACCACACGTCCGTGCGATGATCCACGCGGCTCGCCGAACGCACTTGCTCGGGCGACATGTACTGCGGAGAGCCGAGCAGGCCCACGGTTTGCGTGAGCCTCGGATTGCCCTCCGCGAGAGCGCCCTCCGACGCCGGCTCGTCGAGCAGCTTGGAAATGCCGAAGTCCACCACCTTCACCACCCGACGCCCGTCGGGCTGCGTGGTGAGGAAGAGATTCCCGGGTTTCACGTCCCGGTGAACGATGCCGCGCGCGTGGGCCTCGGCCAACGCGTGGCAGGCTTGGACGATCCAGGTTGCCGCTTCCTCGACGGGGAGCGCCCCACGTTGCTCCAGCTCACGCCGCAAATCATGGCCATCCAAGAGCTCCATGACCAAGAACGGCAGGCCGCTCGGCAACGTCCCCACGTCGAACACACGGACCGCGTGCTCACTTCGAAGTCCCACGCACGCCTGGGCTTCGCGCACGAAGCGCGTCACGACGTCCGGGCTCCCGAGCAGATCCGGCTTGAGCACCTTGAGCGCGAAGCGCTCGTCCAAGAGCTCGTGGCGCACCACGACGACCACGCCCATGCCGCCGACCGCGAGTCGGGACTCGACGATATACCGCTCGGCGATGCGATCACCCGGCTCCGGAAGGCGCGGTTCTATCGACTCGGCGGCGTTCATCGACGTAGAGCGGCCCGGATGAGAAACCCCTCACTCCTGCCGTGTCGCCAACTTAGCAGGTCACTCCGTTCGACTGAACGGTCCGTCGAACCGTCGGCACCCGACACCGAAAGACGGTACGACGAACACCTACCTGGAGGCCGTCGTGGACTTCTCGGGCGCGGGAATATCGACGCGCACCGTCGATGCGCCACCGGCTTGATCCACCACCTGCGCTTCGAGCGCCGCCGGCTGACGGAGCCGCAAGACGATGGTCACCCCCGCTTTGGACGGGACGACCTCCGCGCTCACGACGTTCGTCGAGAAATGCTGCGCTAGGAGCGGATTCTTGTTGTTCTTGATGGTGATCCGAGCGCCTTCGAGGAAAAAGCGGACCTCCGTGCCGGTCACGCTCTTTTGAACGGGCACCTTCTTCGAGAGCTCCACGCGCAACGTCGCGCTGCCATCGTCGTGCACGCGGAGGCCCGTGTAGGTGACGACAGCGCCGTCCTCCTTGGTCTTTTTGGCGAGGGGAGCGGCGTCTCGCTCTTCGACGCGCTGCACCAAAGACTCTGCGCCTTCGGCGACGTGCGGAAGCCCGAGCACCGCCAGAACCAGGCCGACGCGGCTCGCACTACGGAACGGGGTGCGCAGAAAAGAGCTCATGGTCCGACCCATTTGACCAAAGAAGCCAGCACAAGGAAAAGTTCGAAGTGGAGGCATGCACATCCCGCTGTTTTTGGCTGCGTCCATCCTCTACGGCGAAGTGTCCGGACGCGCTCCCTCTCGGACTTATGAAAGCGCGGACCCGGCCTCTCACCCCGGCCACGGTCCACGCGGAGGCGCGAAACTGACGATTCGCTCGAGGAGCCGCGGAGGACAACGCGCGGCGAGGAGGCGCCGCACCTCGTCGGGCGAGTAAAACTGGCTGAAGTGCATCAACACGATGTGCTCGTTCTCGAACGAATCGGCGCGCTCGAGGATTTCGTCCAAGTGCACGTGGCACCGCGACCGGCTGTGGGCCTTCGCTTTGCGCTCGTCCAAAAAAGTACACTCCAGGACGAGCACGCGTGATTTGGTCAAGGACGGCTCGCGGTCGATCACTTCGATCAAGGTGTCCGTCGCGTAGGCCAGCTCCAGGCGCTCGGCCCAATCGAAAAGCGCATCTTCATCACCCGACGCGCGACGGCGCGCGACCTCGGCCCCGCTCAGGGACAAGAGCTCGGGCTTCAACTTCCGCACTTTGCGGAAGAGCTGATAGCCCACTGACGGAACCGGGTGATACGTCTTGAAAACGCGGGCGTGCAGGTCGCCGTGCAGCGCGTGCACCTCCCCCGGACGAACGCCGACGAGCTCGGGCTCGAGGTCGAAGCGCTGAATGCGGCTCAGCGCCACGAGCGCCGTGCGCACGTCGCCTACGATCTCTGCCGGCAGAAACACGCGGGGCGAGCCCTTCCGGTTCAAGCCGCGCACACCCATGAGTGAAGGCAGCGCACCGATGTGATCCGCGTGACCGTGACTGATGAGCACGTGCTCCACGCCGACCGACGAGCGCGCCGCGATCCCCACGTCGAACAGCACGTCCAGCTCGGGAACGCACAAGGACGTGTACACGCCTCCCACCGAGACTCCGCGGATCGTGTACGGCCCCGCCTTGACCTCGGTCAGCATGGCCCCCCACGAAGCGCCGCGCAGGGCGAACGACAGGACACCCAAAGCCGCGGCTGAGCGCCCCGCGTACCCGCACCGAGGGCTCGCAGACGAACGTTTACGAAACCAGCGGCGTGGAGCAGGAGCTCGAGCTCACGCGGGAAAAAGAGCCGTTTGGCCATGAATACGCTGTGACTGCCCCGGCTGCACCACATGGACGCGACCTGTGCCAAGGGATCGTACTCCGTGCGGCACGAAAAGGCCCCCGAGGGAGATGCGGCAGATGGGGCCACCGCTCGCGCGAGGTCATGCGAGCTCACCTCCGCTTCCGGGCGCGGCAAGCGCGGCAAGCGCGGCATTTCGAGATCGAATACGAGGCGTCCCCCCGGAGCGAGATGAGCGCGCGCGCGCGCCAAAAACGCTTCGACGTCCGTGCGGCTGTACAGGTGTGAAAACGTACTGGAGGGCGCCACCACCAACGGAAAGCGACGAGCGAGACGCAAGCTGCGCATGTCTCCCTCGCGAGCGGTCACGCGACGACGCACCGCCGCCGGCTCAGCGCGCAGGACCTCGCCGAGCGCCTGAATCAGTTTGAACGAAAGGTCCACGGCGACGACTCGAGCTCCAGCGCGAGCCATCGCCAGCGTTACCTCACCTCGCCCCGCCCCATACTCGAGGACACTTTGCGCACCGGCGGCAAGACGAGCGTAGCGTCGAACGTCCTCCGGCTCGTTTTCGAAGGGCGACTCATCGCGGCTCAAGACCTCGTACGCTTCGAGCGCGCCGGGATGCACGGGATAGGTCGTCACGGATTTCTCCTCTAGAGCCACGAGCGCTTTCCCGCCAGCGGCCGCCGTTCACGCGGCCCGGGCCCCCCTTACGCTTGACGCGAGGGTCTCGGGTCGCGACCGTGCCGGCGCATGAGGCTCCCCCAGAACACCCCGACCCTTTCTCCCGCCTCGCACGGGAAGCTCACGGTCCAACGGCGCTCGCGTGCGTTCTCGTCCGTTTGCCTCGCAAGCCTCGTCGCTGTCACGAGCCTCGGCTGTGGCTCCAAGGATGCCTCCAAGACGCCAGCTTCCGCTGCTCGAGAAACGCACCGCGCAGCAGAAAAAGCCCGCCCCGCACCGGCCCAGCCGGGTATCAACGTGCCCGCCATCAAGGTCAACACGGTCGGGTACCCGCGCGGCTGGAAAAAGATCGCCATCGCGAACGTAGCGCCGCCTGCCAGCGGCGCCGTGCTCGAGAAAGAGGACGGCACGACGGCCCACCGAATCGGCGCCGAAAACGTCTCGGAACGTGGCATCGACGCGGCTTCGCGAGACCCGGTGTGGCAGCTCGACTTTTCGAGCTTCGACGAGCCCGGACGCTACCGAATCCGCGTGGGGGACGCGCTCTCGCAAGAGTTCGAAATCGGTGACGCTGGCTACCGGCGCGCGCTCGTGGCCGCACAAAAATCCTTCTACTTTCAGCGCACACGCACGGCGCTGATCAAGCCTTACGCGACGTGGGAAGGCTCCGAGTATCTGCGCCGCGAGCCGTCCCACACGCACGCCGACGTGGGCTGGGATCTCCTCGACTACCCGGAGAAAAAGCGAAAATGGGAGCTGGACGCGGGCTGGCACGACGCGGGGAACTACGACATGTACGTGCCCTCGACGGCGCCGACGGCGCAGGCGCTCCTCTTGGCGTTCGAGTCCCATCCGTCGTCTTTCGTGGACGGTGAGTTGAACATTCCGGAAAGCGGCAACGGGGTGCCGGACGTGCTGGACGAAGCACGCTTCGGGCTCCGCTGGGTCCTGTCGATGCAGGATCCCGAGAGCGGCGCGTTCCGGCACCGAGAAGCCGTGATGCAGTGGTCCCCCGACCTCCCTGCCGATCGAGATCGCACCGTGCGGTGGGTGGCGGGCCCAAGTAGTGCAGCCACTGCGAAGGCCGTCGCCGCTCTGGCCGTCGCCGCGCGCGTCTACGAAAAGTACGACGCCGCGTTCGCGAAACGCGCCGGCGACGCCGCAAGAAAAGGGTGGGCATTCTTGGAGAAGCACCCCGAACGCATCGTCATCGACGGCAAAGGCAGCCCGCAGCCGCTCTGGGACGACGAGCCCGAACGCAACGACACGGGCGCCCGCTTCACGGCGGCCGTCGAAATGTGGCGCTCGTTCCGGACCAAAGAAGCGCTCGACACCGCTCGTGCGGCGCTCGCGACTCCGGAGGCACAAGCCGAGAGCGCTTTGACGGGAGCCTGGGCCAACTTGAGCCGTTGGGCCTTGGCAGGCCTTTCGTTGGACGAAGAAACGCCCGAGGACATCAAGAGTACGGCGCGCCAGCGCCTTCTGGAGGCGGCCCTTGGCCTCCGCGCGCGCGTGGAAAGCGTCGACGGATACCGCTGTGCCTCATCGACGGACGACTACTACTGGGGCCACAACTCCAACCTCCTCGAAAAAGCTCACTTGCTGCTCGTCGCGGCGAAGCTCACCGGAGAAGCCTGGCTCACCGATGCTGCGCGTGATCAATGGCACTGGGTGCTCGGAAGAAACCCGAACGGGTTCAGCATGGTCACGCGCGTTGGCGTCGGACCGAGTCGCATCTATCACCTCGAGTGGGGCAAGGCTCCGGAGCCACCGCCCGGGTACCTCGTCGGCGGGCCCAACGCCGTGCAGATGAAGGCCCTTTCACCCGACGCTCCGGCGAAGGCGCTGCTTTGGGACAATCCGATGCCGCTTCGCTCGGGGCTGCCCGCCCACAGCCTGTGGCACACCGCTCAGACGGACTTGTGGGACGGCGGCTTCCTCGCAGAAGGCGATTGGGGAAATGGCTGGTGGTCCGTGACGGAGCCAGACATCTACTACAACGCAAACCTCGTTCTCGTGGGAGCCGCCCTACGGCACCACGAGAGCGCGCCCCCGACGGCCCTCCCCGAGAGCTCTGCGCTCAGCCAAGCCCCGAACGCTCAGCGGCTCTAGGGCTCGACGCTCGAGGAGAACCCCGTAACGGATTGGAAAAGATGAGCTGGGGAGCTTCCCTGTTTCGTCGTCTCCGCCGCGACTGAACTTCTACCAAGCTGCGCTAAGCACTACCGGACCGAGCAACTCGATCAGCCTCCCCGAGCTGCGAACGCTCCGCACACCTCGAAATGTGAGAAACCGAGGTCACCCGAGAGAGAGCTTGCTAAATTCACATTAGTGAGGTGAAGATGCACGGCGATGCTTGGGAGTCGGCTTTTTATCTCCACGGCTGCGTTGGGGCTCACGCTCGCGAGCTGCCAGTTCCTTGCAGGGCTGGACGAAGAGCGCACCGTGGACGAGGAGGGCGCCAGCGGTAGCGCCGGCGGGCCAACGAATGGCACAGCCGGTATCGCAAACGGCGGCAGCGGCGCTGGCGGCGACGGTGGCGCAGGTGGAGCGGGGCCGACCGAACCGCCGACGTGCCGCGTGGAAGCGGCACGCCGCGCGTCGCACCTGGCATCTGGGAATCCTTCCCTCGCTTTCAGCTCGGGGCGCTGGGGTCTCGGGCGGCCGTACTTCGCCAATGGCGTCGCGTACAGCAACCTGGATCAGCACGGCATTTTACAGGGTGTCGACGACGCTCTGCTCGTGAGCCCGGACAACGGGTGGTCGAACGACAACGTTTGGCTCACGCCGTACAAGGGAGATTTCCTCGTCGCGGTCAGCCGTCGTGACGACGGCGCGGAGACGCACGTACCGACGGTGCTGCGCATTGCGCCGAGCGACGGCTCCGTACTCGAAACCGCAACGGGCGCCACGTTCACGCATCCTTGGCATTTCGAAGTCTCCTCGATGGCCGTCGCCACCGACGGCGACGAAAACACCACGTTGGTCGTGATGCGCCCGCTGGGCTCCGTGGCCACTGCGGAGATCCGCCGCTTCGACGACAACCTCGATTCCTTCGGGGCGAGCACCATCCCGAACACGTGGGACGCCTCCGCCGCATGGTCCGCGTCACTCGACCGCTTCGGCGTGTTCGTCCTGAAGAAGGGCACGCCCAAGGAGCTCTGGCTCTACAGCTACCCGACGACCGGTGACTTGGAGCACCCGATTCAAACGCGAATCGATCGCGGACCCGAGGTACCAGAACTGAGCGTCGGGCATTATTCGATCTCGGCGGCGGCCAGCCCAGACCACTTCTTCGTGGTGTGGACGGACGAGCGCATCAACGACGACCCGCGCATTTACCTCACTCGCGTGAACCACGACGGCGAGCGCCCCGAAGAAGGGCCGGACTCGGTTTGGGTGAGCGAGGCGCACACCGGCAAGGCGCAGAGCACGCCCATGGTCGTCTTCGACGGGCGCAGCATCGCCGTCAGTTGGCGCTCCGAAAGTCGCTCTTACTTCCGTCGCTTCACGACCAATCTCGAACCCCTCGGTGAGGAGTACGAGATTGCTTCGACGCTTTCCGACTCCGTGGGGGATCGCCCGACGCTGGCCGCCAGCGGCCCCAACTCTTACGGCGTTGCGTACATCGATGCCGTCGGTTCCGGCGACTTCGTGTTTCATCGGGTCGTCTGTAACGGCCCGTGAGTGGGACATTCACTTGAAGGAGCGAAGATGGCTACTTACTACGGACTTCTTACGGACGCTGGTAGCACGGGCGGAGACACCGTCGTCTTGATCGCCTCCGTCCCTCCGGGAACTGGCGCAACGGTCGTCACCGTCAAGGTTCACAAGTCAGGAGCCCCACCGTTTTCGACCACGATGACGACCAACGCGAACGGATACGCGTCGGTCAGCCTGGTTCCCGACACGTACACCCAGCTCGTCGAGGTCTCCGCTTCCCCGACGCTCGCCGTGGGCATCATTCAACAAGCAAGCCCGCAAGGCAGCTACACGCAGCTGCCGCCCGAGTCCAAGACGAAGGGCACCCTGTTTTACGCGACGAGCAACTCGATTCAAACATCACTCCTCTTCGGCAATCCGTCGTCGTCGACGACCGCCACCGTGACGCTCACCGGACCTTCGGGGGTCATCATGACGCAAGCGATCTTGCCGAAGATGGCTTACCGTTACGAGGTGTCCACGCTGTGCCTTGCTCTGAAGGTCACCTCTACCGCCTCCGTCGTGGTGGAGTCTGGCGTTTACGGCGCGGCCGGGCTGAATCTCCTTCTGCCGAGCTGACTTCACGGCTCACGAAAAGGGCCGCGCCGAGCCGAAACCGCTGAGGCCGCGCTGGGCGCCCGCGCGAGGGTGGCAGGCGGCGACATTCGTTGCTACGCGCTCCGGCATGGAGGCCTTGTTCGACGCCGTCAAGGAAGCGGCGCTACCAGGCGTTTGGTCCAAGGGCGTCGGCCTGGCGCGGACCCACGCAGTCACGCTCGAAGAGGCTTCGCCCACCGAGCACGTGTATCGGGTGAAGTCGCCGGGTCGCTCCATCGCGCCCAGCGTCGTCCTCTATCCGAGGGACCTCGAGTGGGCGTGCGACTGCAACAGCCCCAACGACCCCTGTGACCACGTGGTGGCCGCGGCCATCGCCGCCAAGCAAGCCGAAGGCTCGGGCGTATCGGTACCGAAGAACGCGGCCGTGAACCCGCACCTCGGGTATCGCCTCGAACGACGCCCGGGGCCGAGCCTCGTCGTCGCGCGCGTCGTCGTGGGCCCAGATGGCAGCGAGAACGCGCTTCCTGCGGCGCTCACCACGCTGGTCGCGCAGCGAAAGTGTCCGTTCGAGCCGACCTACGAAGATCTGTCGGCCGATCGCCTGCTGTCGGCCGCGCAACGCACGGACGCGAGCGGCAAGCGCGGCCCCGCGCAAGGCCTCAGCGCCGACGCACTGGAGAAGTTGCTGGTCGTGCTCGCCACCGCCAAAGACGTTCTTCTGGACGGCAAGCCGGTGCGCGCGTCGAGCGAACCAATCCGTCCGCGCGCGCGCGTCTACGACCAGGGCGCCGAGGTGGTGCTCACGATCGAGAAGGATCCGAGCATCGATCAAGTCCTCGACCGTGGCGTCGCGCTCCTGGGTGACACACTGCGTCCGCTCGGCGCGCGGGAGCTCAGCGGTGACCGCCTCGAGCGGCTCCCCATGCGACGCGCCGTAAACGAGCACAGCTTGGGCGAGCTCGTCGGTAAGGTGCTGCCCGAGCTCGAAAAGCAGCTCGACGTGGCCGTCGAAAGCAAACGTCTGCCCAAACGCGGCGGCATCGAAAAACCCCGCATCTTCTTCGACCTGACGCCGCAGGGCCACACCCTGAGCGTGCTGCCCACGTTGGTCTACGGCGATCCACCGCGCGCACGCATCGATGGGGAGAGACTGGTGCATCTCGCAGGCGACGTGCCGCGGCGTGATCCGGCGGGGGAACGCGCCCTCACGCAACGCCTGCGCGAGGAGCTGAACCTCCTACCCGGGCGGCTGGTCCACTTCGACGGCCACGATGCTGCTCGCTTCGCAGCGCGCCTGCGCACCTTCCAAGAAGGAGCCCGCACCCGTCTCGATCGAGAGATCGTCACGAAACAGGCGCTGCGCGTCGATCTGGGACTCGATACGGAGCAGTTCTCGGTGCGCTTCGTCGTGCCGACGAAGGAAGGTGAGCCGGAGCGCACGGCGACCGCCGACGCGGTGTACCGAGCCTACCGCGACGGCCTGGATCTCGTCCCTCTCGAGGACGGTGGTTGGGCTCCGCTGCCGGTCGATTGGCTGCGCCGGTACGGAGAGCGCGTGGCCGATCTCCTCGCCGCTCGCCGAAAGGACGGCACGCTGCCCGTTTACGCGCTCGGACGGCTTGCTCCGCTGTGCGAAGAGCTCGGCGAGGCCCCCCCGCCGGCGTTCGAAGCTCTGCGCCCGCTCTTCGAAGGCTTCGAACGCATCACGCCTTCGGAGCTGCCCGAGGACCTGAACGCCGAGCTGCGCCCCTACCAGCGCGCCGGCGTAGATTGGTTGTCGTTCCTGCGCGGCGCCGGTCTCGGAGCGGTGCTCGCGGACGACATGGGGCTCGGCAAGACGCTGCAAACCTTGTGCGCCCTCCGTGGCCCGGCGCTCGTGGTGTGTCCCCGGAGCGTGGTGTTCAACTGGGCGCGAGAAATCGAGAGGTTTCGCCCAGGCCTCTCGGTCCAAATCTTCCACGGCTCCGCTCGCAAGCTCGCCTCCGCCGACGTGACCATCACGACCTACGCGGTGTTACGGCTCGACCTCGAGACACTCGCCGCACGCAAGTGGACGACGGTGATCCTCGACGAGGCACAAGCCATCAAGAACCCGGACAGCCAGGCGGCTCGCGCGGCGTTCCGCCTCGCCGATGCCGAGTCGGGCTTTCGCGTGGCCTTGAGCGGCACGCCCGTAGAAAATCGTCTGGACGAGCTTTGGAGCTTGTTTCGCTTCACTCACCCAGGCCTCTTGGGGACGCGGTCCGACTTCGACGAGCGCTACGGCAAGCCCATCAGCGGTGGCTCCCCGGAGGCGTCGGAAAGGCTGCGCGCCCTCACCAAGCCGTTCCTCCTTCGACGCATGAAGCGGGACGTCGCAAAGGATCTGCCTCCACGCTCGGATGTCATCCTCACGGTCGAGCTCGACGAGAGCGAGCGAAACCTGTACTCGGCGATCCACGCGGCGAAGAGCGAAGAGGTCATCAAGACCTTGGAGGGCGGCGGCGGCGTGATGGCCGCGCTCGAGGCGCTCCTGCGGCTACGCCAAGCAGCTTGTCATCCCGGGCTCGTGCCAGGCCAGAACGCGGCCACGTCGTCCAAAATCGAAGCGTTGCTCGACGCGCTCGGCGACGCCGCTGCCGACGGACACAAGGCGATCGTGTTCTCGCAATGGACGAGCCTGCTCGATTTGATCGAAAAGGAGCTCGACGCGCACGGCCTTACCTACGTCCGCCTCGATGGCTCGACGCGCGATCGCGGTGCCGTCGTGGAGCGTTTTCAAGCGGACGACGGCCCACCCGTCCTTTTGTCGTCACTCAAGGCGGGGGGCACTGGCCTGAACCTGACCGCAGCGGATCACGTCTTCTTGATGGATCCGTGGTGGAACCCGGCCGCGGAAGACCAAGCAGCCGACCGTGCGCATCGCATCGGTCAGGTGCGGCCCGTGACCGTCTACCGCCTCATCGCCAAGGACACGATCGAGGAGGGCATGCTGAAGCTACAGGAGCGAAAGCGCTCGCTTCAGGAGGCGGCGCTGGAGGAAGGCGGTGCGGCAGCCGGGCTCACGCGCGAAGACCTCCTCGAGCTGCTCCGGTAGCAAGAAAAACTCTCGGGGCCAGAATCGCACGTCGCGGCGCCTTCGGCGCGCCTCCGGTCGCCGTTGGGGGCCCCACCCCGGCGTCCCAGTGCTATGGAAGGGCATGGCGCTGCACCGGTTTCACCCCGCCGTTTCGCGCTGGTTCGAGGAGCGGTTCGGAACACTGACGCCCGCGCAAGCCAAAGCGTGGCCGCACATTTCGGACGGACGGAACACGCTCGTGGCGGCGCCGACTGGCTCGGGCAAAACGCTGTGCGCGTTCTTGTCGGCGCTCGACGACTTGGTGCGGCGCGGCCAAGAAGAGGACCTCCCCGACGAGCTCGCCGTGCTCTACGTGTCGCCGCTCAAAGCGCTGAGCACGGACATCGAACGGAACCTCCAGGCCCCGCTGTCCGGGATCCGGGACGAGCTCGTGCGCGCCGGCTACCGCGACGTGCCCGTTCGCACTGCCGTGCGTACGGGGGACACGACGGCAAAGGACCGCGCCTCGGCCGTCAAGCGGCCGCCCCACGTGTTCGTGACGACGCCCGAATCCCTCTACGTGCTGCTCACGAGCGACGGCGGGCGGCGGATGCTCCGGACGGTGCGTACCGTCATCGTCGACGAAATTCACGCGTTGGTCCGCGACAAGCGAGGCGCCCACCTCGCCCTCTCGCTGGAGCGATTGGACGCGCTGGCGGGGAGGAGACTCCAACGCATCGGGCTCTCCGCGACGCAAAAGCCCATCGAAGAGGTCGCGCGGTTCTTGGTGGGCACCGACCACGTCCCCGAAGCGAGCGCCGAGCCGCGAGGGCGAGACTGCGTCATCGTCGACGAAGGGCATCGCCGGGAGCTCGATCTGGCGGTGTGTGTTCCGAGCTCGCCGCTGGAGGCCGTGATGAGCGGCGAAGTGTGGGGCGAGGTCTACGATCAGCTCGCAGCGCTCGTTCGAAACCATAAGACCACGCTCGTGTTCACGAACACACGTCGCATGGCCGAGCGCGTCACTCGCTTTCTGAGCGAACGGCTCGGCGACGAGGCGGTGACGAGCCATCACGGCAGCTTGGCGCGCGCGCAGCGCCTCGACGCCGAGCAGCGCCTGAAGGCCGGCCAACTACGCGCCCTCGTAGCCACAGCCTCGCTCGAGCTCGGAATCGACGTTGGCGACGTGGAGCTCGTGTGCCAACTCGGCTCGCCCGGCTCCATCGCCACATGGCTCCAGCGCGTGGGCCGCTCGGGCCACTTCGTCGGGGGCACGCCAAAAGGGCGCTTGTTTCCGCTGAGCCGCGACGACCTCGTGGAGTGCGCTGCGTTGGTCGACGCCTCCCGTCGTGGAGAGCTCGACCGAGTGCATATCCCGAGCGCCCCGCTCGACATCATGGCTCAACAAATCGTTGCTACGCTCGTGCCCGAAGATCAAAGCGAGGACGAGCTCTTCGCTCTCGTGCGGCGCGCGTACCCCTATCGCGGTCTCGAGCGGAAAGACTTCGACGCCGTTGTGCGCATGCTGGCGGAAGGCTTCACCACGTCGCGCGGCAGACGCGGCGCCTACGTGCATCACGACGAAGTGGGACGACGACTGCGCGCGAGGCGCGCCGCGCGCCTCGCCGCGCTCACCAACGGCGGCGCCATCCCCGACAACTTCGACTACGACGTGGTGCTCGAACCGACGGAAACGCGCATCGGCTCCGTGCACGAAGACTTCGCGGTCGAGTCGATGGCCGGTGACATCTTCCAGCTCGGCAACACGAGCTACGAAATTCTCAAGGTCGATCCCGGCAAGGTGCGCGTGACGGACGCTGGCGGGAAGCCGCCTACCCTTCCGTTTTGGCTCGGCGAGGCGCCTTCGCGCACCGATGAGCTGTCCTGGTCGGTGTCGCGGCTCCGCGCGCGCGTGGCCGAAGACATCGAGCAAGACCAAGGGCGCGCCTACCTGTCTCGCGAAGTGGGCCTGCCGAGCGCGGCCGTCGAGCAGATCGCGGACTACCTCGCCGCGACGCGCAACGCACTCGGCGTCATGCCCACCCAGCGCGCGCTCGTGGCAGAGCGCTTTTTCGACGAAACGGGCGGGATGCACGTGGTCCTTCACGCGCCCTTCGGTAGCCGTCTCACTCGCGCGCTCGGACTCGCCTTGCGCAAACGCTTCTGCCGGAGCTTCAACGTGGAGCTCCAGGCGGCGGCCACCGAGGACGCTTTGGTGCTGTCCCTCGGCCCGATGCACAGCTTTCCCCTGGAAACCCTGTTCGGGTTCCTCTCACCGACGAACGCCCGCGACGTACTCGTGCAGGCGCTGCTCGACGCGCCGCTCTTTCAAACGCGCTGGCGTTGGAACGTGACCCGCGCCTTGGCGGTGCTGCGCTTCCGCGGTGGCAAGAAGGTGGCGCCGCGCTTCCAGCGCATGGAGTCCGACGATCTCTTGGCTCTCTGTTTCCCGGACCAGGTCGCCTGTCTCGAGAACATCGCCGGAGATCGAACGATCCCCCCTCACCCGCTCGTGCGTCAAACCATCGACGACGCCCTCCACGAGGCCATGGACGTGGACGCGCTCGAACGCCTGCTCCTCTCCATCCAATCCGGAGAGGTCGCGTGCTTCGCGCGCGACTTGACGGAGCCCTCCCCGCTCTCGCAAGAAATCCTGAACGCGCGCCCCTACGCTTTCTTGGACGACGCTCCCCTCGAAGAGCGTCGTACGCAAGCCGTAGCGATGCGACGCTGGCTCGATCCTACGTCTGCTTCCGACATCGGCGCCCTCGATCCAGCCGCCATCGAGCAAGTCGTGAGCGAGGCGCGCCCCGATCCGCGTGACCCGGACGAGCTGCACGACGCGCTCGTCGTCCATGGTTGCCTCACCGAGGCGGAAGGACGCGAGCTCGGGGCCTCGGAGCACTTCGATGCCTTGCGGGCCGCCCGCCGCGCAACCCGCCTTCACACGAACGCGCACGCCGCCGGAGGACCTACCGTGCTTTGGGTAGCGGCAGAGCGCCTACGCGAGTGGCGCGCCGTCTGCCCGAGCGCGCGCCTCGAGCCGGAGCTCGTGGCTCCCGAGCGACGAAGCAGCGAGGGCGACGACGTCACGCCCGAAGGCGCGCTGGTCGAGCTCTTGCGGGGTCGACTCGAAATGGTGGGTCCCGTCACCCTCACCGAGCTCACTCGCGCGCTCGGACTACCGGAGGCCGAGCTCACCGTTGCTGTCGCGAGCCTCGAGAGCGAGGGCTTTCTGCTCCGCGGCCGCTTCCGACCCGGCGGCGCCGACGAGGTTTGCGAACGTCGCCTCTTGGCCCGCATCCACCGCTACACGCTCGGCAAGCTGCGACGCGAAATCGAGCCGGTCGCGGCGGCCACGTTTCTGCGCTTCTTGTTTCGCTGGCAAGCCGTCGAGGCGAGCTCTCGTCGCGAAGGCCTGGATGGTCTTCACGCCACGATTGCTCAGCTCTCCGGGTTCGAAGCCGCTGCAGGGGCGTGGGAGGCGGACTTGCTGCCCGCGCGCATCTCCCTCTACGAGCCGAGCTGGCTCGACTCGCTTTGCCTCGCTGGCCGCATCACGTGGGCGCGGCGTTCTGCGCCGACTTCTGTTGCGGGCAAGGTGCGCCGCGGCGGACCCGTGCGCACGACTCCCATCGCGCTCATGCCACGCGCGCAGGTAGCGCTCTGGCTCCCCGAGTCGCTCGAGGCCGACGACCTGTCTTCCAACGCGGCCCGCATCCACGAGCTCCTCACGGAGCGAGGCGCATCCTTCTTCGACGACCTGGCTCGCTCGAGCGGCCTGCTTCGGTCGCACACGGAAGAGGCCCTCGGCGAGCTGATCGCCCGAGGGCTCGTCACCTCGGACTCGTTCGCGGGACTGCGCACGCTCATCACTCCTGCGGAAAAGCGCCGTCCTTCGCGGCGGGCGACGACGGGGCGCAGCTTCGTCTCCCCACTCGGCCTCCCTGGATCGCGTCCCTCGATGTCGCTGGGTATGGAGGCCGCCGGGCGCTTCAGCTTGCTGCCGAGCGCCGCGACGTGGAACGACGACGCCAAGGGAGGCGCGCCGCGGGACGTGGAAGCGCTGGCTCGTCTACTCCTGGTTCGCTGGGGCGTCGTTTTTCGCAAGGTGCTCGAGCGGGAAGCCATACCGGTCACCTGGCGTGAGCTCCTTTCCGTCTATCACCGGCTCGAAGCGCGCGGAGAGGTGCGTGGAGGGCGCTTCGTTACGGGCTTCTCGGGCGAGCAGTTCGCGCTTCCAGAGGCGGTCGGCACGCTGCGTCAGGTTCGCCGCGAGGAGCCCAGCGGCCAACTCGTCTCCGTGAGCGGGGCGGACCCTCTCAATCTGGTCGGCATCCTCACGAGCGGTGAGCGCGTCCCCGCCGTGGCCACCAGTCGAGTTCTCTACGCCGACGGTGTGCCCCTCGCCCTCCGGGATGGGCGCAATACACGCGTCTTGGACGTCCCCGTGGGCAAGACCGAATCGGAGCTCGAACGCGCTCTGCTCCGTTCGGCTGCGCGCGGCTGACGCGGGGCCGGGTGGGTTGCTCGGCCCGGCCCTTCGACGCATTCTCCCGGGGCCCATGACCGCCCCCGAGAGTCCCTCGCCCAGCGAGAAGGTCCGCGACGACGCCGCAGCACCCAATTTCATCGCCGACATCGTCGAAGACGACATCGCGACGGGAAAGAACGGTGGCCGCCTGCAAACGCGCTTTCCGCCGGAGCCCAACGGCTACCTGCACGTCGGCCACGCCAAAGCCATCTGCCTGAACTTCGGCATGGCCGCCAAGGCGCCCCAAGGTCGCTGTAACCTGCGCATGGACGACACGAACCCGCTCGCGGAAGAAGCGCACTTCGTGGAGGCCATCGAAAAGGACGTGCGCTGGCTCGGCTTCGAATGGGCCGACCGCACCTACTACGCCTCCGAGTACTTCGAGCGCCTCTACGAGTGCGCCGTGACGCTCGTGAAGAAGGGCCTCGCGTACGTCGACAGCCAGACCGCCGAAGAAATCAAAGACAACCGCGGCAACTTTTACAAACCCGGCGTCGAAAGCCCGTACAGGAGCCGCAGCGTGGAAGAGAACCTGCGGCTCCTCGGCGACATGCGCGCCGGAAAAATGAAGGACGGCGAAGCCGTGCTGCGCGCCAAAATCGACATGGCGAGCGGCAATCAAAACCTGCGTGACCCGCTCATTTACCGGATCCGGCACGCCCACCATCACACCGCGGGCGACGCGTGGTGCATCTACCCGATGTACGACTTCGCGCACCCGCTCTCCGACGCGTTCGAAGGCGTCACGCACTCGCTGTGCACCCTCGAGTTCGAGAGTCACCGCCCGCTCTACGACTGGTTCATCGAGAACGTAGGCGGCTTTTCGCCGGTTCCGCGCCAGATCGAGTTTGCTCGACTGAACCTGACGTACACGGTGCTGTCCAAGCGCAAGCTGCAGCAGCTCGTGAACGAAAACCACGTCGCGGGCTGGGACGATCCGCGCATGCCCACCATCGCGGGCATGCGTCGTCGCGGCTATCTGCCGGAGTCCATTCGTGGGTTCTGCGAGCGCATCGGCGTGGCGAAGCGGGACAACATCGTCGACGTGGCGCTCCTCGAGCACCGCCTGCGCGAGGACTTGAACGCGCACTGCCCGCGCGTCATGGGCGTGCTACGTCCGCTCAAGGTCGTCATCGAGAACTTCCCCGACGGAGAGGTCGAGTACTTCGAGGTGCAGAACCACCCGGAGTACCCGGAACGTGGCACCCGCAAGCTACCGTTTTCGCGCGAGCTCTACATCGAGCGCGACGACTTCATGGAGGACCCACCGAAGAAGTTCTTCCGCTTGGCGCCGGGCCAGGAGGTGCGCCTGCGCGCCGCCTGCATCATCAAGTGCGTCGAGGTGCGGAAGAACGACGCCGGAGAAATCACCGAGCTCCGCTGCACGTGGGACCCGGATTCGCGCGGCGGCTCTCCCAAGGACGGTCGCAAGGTCAAGGGCACGCTGCACTGGGTCTCGGCCGCGCATGCCGCGCGGGCCGAAGTGCGCCTGTACGATCGGCTCTTCACCGAGGAAAATCCCGAGGGCGAAGAGGGCAAGCACTTCCTCGACTTCATCAACGAGAAGTCGCTCGAGGTGCTCACCGACTGCTACGTGGAGCCTTCCTTGCAGGGCGCTGCTCCGGAAACTCACTACCAGCTGGAGCGCGTCGGCTACTTCGTGGTCGATCCGGATTCTTCGGGACAAAAGCTGGTCTTGAACCGCACCATCGGGCTCAAGGACAGCTGGGCGAAGGTCGCCGACAAGGCTTGAGCGTCGAAGGCTCGAGCGTCGAAGGCTCGAGCGTCGAAGGCTTGAGCGTCGAAGGCTCGAGCGTCGAAGGCTCGAGCGTCGAAGGCTCGAGCGTCGAAGGCTCGAGCGTCGAAGGCTCGAGCGTCGAAGGCTCGAGCGTCGCTCTCGGCCGGGGGGACCCGGCCGAGAGCCCCGAGTCACTTCTTTTCGTGGTGACCGCCGAAGCCGAGGCGCATCGCGGAGAGCACCTTGTTCGCGAACTCCGCGCGTCCGCGCGACTCGAAGCGGTCGAAGAGCGCCGCGCTGAGCACATGCG
>JAEYVE010000216.1 GCA_023432025.1 Pseudomonadota bacterium | reverse complement strand
GTCCAAGGAGGCGACCCATGAAGAACGCGACCGAGTCCGAGCAGGAGGCCCTCGTCGCGCGGCTCGAGGCGGAGAACGAGCGGCTGCGCGCCGTCGTGACGGCGCTGCCGAGATGCTACGGCGATCTCGTGTCGGGCAGCGGGGCAGAGGCCGTATTCTCGCACGACTGCGGCAGGCCCGCGACGTGGACCGACGAGCGCGACGACATCTCGATCCCGTGGCGGTTTTGTGACGCACACAAGCCCGCGGATTGGCCTGCGACGGTGGAAGAGTACCCGTACGCGGACGCCGTGCGCGCGCTCCTGCGGACGGAGTGAGTTAGCGCACCGAGTGGCGCAGTTGGTGACGCCGCGCTCTCTGCGCTAGATGCGGCCCATGTCTGGGGCCGATCCGAGCCATGGGGACCGTGGACCGTTCCTGCTGGAGCCCATCGGTTGGGTGCGCTCGCCGTACCGACGGCGCTTCGGCACCCCGCAGCAAGCCTCGGCTTTCGACTCTCACGCGGAAGCCGTGCTCGAGCTCGACCCGAATCGCATTTCGCCGGCTGCGCTCGCCGACTTGGAGGGGATGGAGCGCATTTGGGTGCTCAGCTGGCTCCACCGGGGAGGTGGTTGGTCCGAGAGCGTCGTGCCGCCGCGCGGCCCGCGCGTGCGTCGCGGCTTGTTCTCCACTCGCTCTCCAGATCGGCCTAACCCCGTCGGGTTGTCCGCGGTGCAGCTGGTGTGCGTCTCGGGCACGTGCTTGCACGTGCGCGGCGTCGACCTGTTGGATGGCACGCCCATCCTCGACATCAAGCCGTACGTTCCCTACGCGGACGCTTTCCCGGAGGCGCGCGCCGGTTGGATCGACGAGATCCCCCGCGACGCCCCGCAGATTGCACGCGTACCGGCTCGGGAGATTGAATTCGAGAGCAACCCGCGGAGTGCCGGGCAGAAGAGCGAACGCTAGGCTCCCTTCGTGAAGTCGAAGCGCCGCCCCGCACCCGAGCCCGAGCGCTCCAACCAGCGCGAGCGAGCCACCGCAATCGAGCGCGACCCTCGTTGGGCGGCTTTGGTGGCGCGAAACGCGAGCGGGCCTCACGAGTTCTACTACTCGGTCGAAACGACGGGCGTTTATTGCCGCTCTACGTGCGGCGCGCGATTGCCGCGTCCGGAAAACGTCGCCTTCTACGATACGGCTCGGGCGGCCGAGAGAGCGGGTTTTCGTCCGTGCAAACGGTGCGAGCCGTCGTCTCTGCCGCCCGACACGCGACGAGCGGAGCTCGTCGCCAAGCTGTGTCGTTACATCGAGGAGAGCGCCTCTCCGCCCACGCTGAAGGAGCTCGCGAGCCGCTCGATGCTCAGCGTCTTTCACACGCAAAGGCTCTTCAAGAGCGTCACCGGAGTGACGCCCCGCGCCTACGCCGCCGCGCTCCGCGCAGAGCGCGCCCGCGCTGGCCTGGCAGGGCAAGGCGGAATCACTCGGGCAATCCTCGATGCAGGTTACGGTTCGACGGGGCGCTTCTATGCGGAGTCGAACGCCAGGCTCGGCATGACCCCGAAGACCCTGCGCGCCCGAGGAAGCTCACTTCGGATCCGCTACGCCGTAGGACGGTGCTCGCTCGGCGCCGTCTTGGTCGCGGCGACCGACCGCGGTGTGTGCTCCATCCTCCTCGGAGACGATCCAGACGAGCTGGTGCGGGATCTCGAGCGGCGATTCGCACAGGCCGAGCTCTCACCGGCGGAGCGTGATTTCGAAACTTTGGTGCAAGAGGTCGTTTCGCATGTCGAGCGACCGGAGCAGGCATCGGCGCTGCCGCTCGACGTGCGTGGCACCGCGTTTCAGGAGCGCGTGTGGCGGGAGCTCACTCGCATCCCCCGAGGACGAACCTGCACCTACGCCGAGCTCGCGGAGGCGATCGGCAGCCCGCGTGCGGTGCGCGCCGTGGCCAGCGCATGTGCGGCCAATCCGTTGGCCGTCGTCGTGCCGTGCCATCGGGTCGTGCGCGGAGACGGTGACTTGGCCGGCTACCGCTGGGGGATCGAACGCAAGCAGGAGCTCTTGCGACGCGAGCGCTCCGTGAAGAGCGGCTCGAAGCGTTCTCCTTGATTCGGTCCGCGCGCCGTGGGCGACGCCCGGTGAGCAGTGCCGTCAGGAAGGGCTCTGTGCCTCGCTCGAAATGTCTTCCTTCTGGGGCCACTCGAGCAGAGCTCTCGCTTCGTCGATGGCTCCGTGGCTGCCGGCCAGAGCGAGAATGTCGCCCGCCTCGAGCACCTCCTTCGCCGTGGGAATGAGCACGCCTTGCTCGCCGCGCGTGATGGCGAGAACCGTCGCGCCCGTCACCCCCCGCAAGTTCAGCTGCGCCAGCGAACGTCCTATGGCGGGACTCTGACGGTCGAGCTCCACCAGCGTCGGCTCGCCGATGCCGGGTAGCATTTTGTGCACGAGCGCCAGAGGATCCGGCGGCGGCTGACTGCTCGTGGACGGCGCCCCCTTGCGCGACTGCGATACGATGGCTTCGACGATGGTTTGTGCCCCCGCACGGACGTGACCGTGTAGGTTGGTCGCGCCGCGCCAAAAGGCCACGCCGAGCAGAACCAAGAGCAGCCCGAACAGGATAGGACCGTAGATGCCGCCGAACAGCGGCTGAGTGAGCGCCAAGAGTGGCAAGCCCGTGAGCAGCACGATGGCAAGCTGCAGCGTCACGATGAGCGCACGTCTTGGGGCGGCGGCGAGATCCAACGTGCCCTCCGCCGCCGCGGGCAGGGCGGCTTCCGCGATGGCGAGGCCCAAGCGGTGAGCGACACGCACGACGCCCGCGCACAGCGGCAGCGCCAGCGAAAGCGCGACCAGCACCACGGCGACGTACGCCACGGCGCCCGAGAGCTCGAACTTTCGCTCCACGTAGTCGGCCAGACGGGTCATACCGAACGACGTGCCCACGGCGATGAGCGCGAGCAGGGCAACGTCGAGGACGAGCAAACGGACCAAGTGCCGAATGTTGGAGCCGCGGCTTGGACTGCGCGGGGCGCTCCACAGCTGCTCCACCCAGCTGCCATAAAGGGAGAAGAAGGTTTGGAGGGGCCGAGGCATCTTGCGATCCACGAAGCTCGCGACGGGGCCGGATGCCCTGATGAGCCAGGGAGTGGTCAACGTAGTGATCGCCGACACGGCCACCGCGACCGGGTAGAGAAACTGCCCGGTGGCTCGGAGCGCCAAGCCGAGTCCGGCGATGATGAAGGAAAACTCGCCAATCTGAGCGAGGCTCATGCCCGCCTGAACCGAGGTCCTCACTCCGTTGCCGGTGAGGAACGCTCCCAAGAACACGCCCACCACCTTGCCGAGCACCACGACGCACGTGAGCACCAGAACCGCCACCCAGTGCTCGGCGATGAGCGCCGGATCGATGAGCACGCCTACCGACACGAAGAAGATGGCGGCAAAGACGTCACGGACCGGCTGCACCAAGTGCTCGATGGACTTTTCTTCCCCGGACTCGGCGACGAGGGAGCCAGCGATGAACGCGCCGAGGGCTACGGAGTAGCCGAGCTCGTGCGCCAAGAGCGCCACGGCGAAACAGAAACCGATGCTCGCGACCAGCGTCGTTTCGGGGCGATTGAGGCGCAAGATGGCGCGCACACCGCGGGGCACGAGCAAGAGCCCCACCGAGACGAGCCCCACCAAGAACGCGGCGAGCTTGCCCGCGGTCCAGGCCATCTCCGTCGCCGAGAGGCCCGAGCCCGAAACGACCGCCGTGAGCGTGGCCATGAGCAGGATGGCGATGAGGTCTTCCACGATCAGAATGCCGACGACGAGCTCGCGAAGCGAACCCTTCACGCTCTGTTCGTCGAACGCCTTCGCGATGATCGTGGTGCTCGAGATGGCGATGATTGCGCCCGTGAAGAGGCTCTCGATCGTGGTCCAGCCGAAGGCCCGGCCCACCACGAATCCGAGCCAAATCATGAGGCTGGACTGCAAGAGCGCCGTGAGCCCCGCTTTGGGTCCCAGCTTGATGAGCTTGCCCAAGCTGAACTCGAGCCCCAGCGAGAACATCAACAGAATGACGCCGAGCTCGGACAGCGTCTCGATGACCTTGCGGTCGGCCAAGATCGGGACGGGAACGTTGGGCCCGATGATGAAGCCGGCCAGAATGTAGCCGAGCACGACGGGCTGGCGCAGCCGCTGAAACACGACCGTGGTCACGGCGGCAACGCCGAGCACGACCGTGAGCGCCACGAGGAAGGTGTGCCCGTTCATGAAAATGGGGTAACACGGGTGGCTCCGCGGAACGTGCGCTTCTCGTGATTTTCGGCGTGGTGCGGGGTCATGAGCGAGGGATGCGGCGATGGTGAAATGCGGCGTGCGTCTTATTCGTGTCCCCCTTATGTCCGGCGCGGCGCTCGCAGCCGTGGATCTTGCTCGCTGCTCCGCGTGGCGGGGCAGCGGGTCCGAACGCGCGCTTCACCCGTGTGACGCCTCGGGCGGAGGCTTGCTTCGGGTGTAGCGTTTTGCGCCACGGGGCGACGGGTGTGAGTGCCGCCCACCCTGCGCGCGGGCGACGGGACGAGGGCTTGGCGGGGGAGTCTCCGACGCCCCCCGAAGACGGCCCAGTTCGCGCGTGAGGGCTCCGAGTCCCTTCGTGTGACGTGAGCGCGCTTCGGACGACGGACGATTCTCGGGGGGGCATGCGTCCGCTCGATGACGCGAGTTGTCGTTCTGCCGGTGACCTTGTCCGCGCAGGTGTGCGTCGTTCGTTCGCGGTGCGCGCAGACGATTGTCGAATGAGTGCTTTTGGCGCGAGACCGATTGTGGGATCCTGGCCGGAACTCTCGTCGTTCGTCCCGGCACATCAACGAACCAAAGTCATGAAGCCTCTCTCACGTTCGTCCCAGTCGTGCTCGTCCAGTCGAGCCAGCCTTCCACTTTGGGGCTTGGTTTCGGCGGCCGTCGTGGCCTTCGCAGCTGCGTGCGGCAGTCCGGCCAGTGTTTCCGAAGAAGGAGACGGTCTCGGTACCGGTGGCAAATCGAGCTCAGGAGGAGGAGGCAAGGGCATCGGCACCGGCTCACACTTGAACCTGGGCGGCTCCAAGGGAGAGCCCGAGCCGCCGCCGCCGCCGGAAGAGCCCGAGGCCGTGTGCGGCAACGGCAAGCTCGAACCCGGCGAGCTGTGCGACGACAAGAACAAGAAGAACGGCGATGGCTGCTCGGCGGACTGCAAGGAGCAGGATCCGGACTACGACTGTTCGGAGCCGGGCAAGCCGTGCAGGGATTTGGTCGTCTGCGGCAACGGCATTCTCGAGGGAGACGAAGCGTGCGACGAGGGAGAGTTTCCCACGTCGGCGTGCATGGACGACTGCACCAAGGTGGCGGACGGATTCAGCTGTCCGCGTCCCGGTGTGGCGTGCGTGGAGCTGCCCGTGTGCGGCAACGGCAGGCGAGAGCGCGGAGAGCAATGTGACGACGGGCAGTCGTCACCGAGAGGTGGCGACGGTTGTGACGAGACCTGCCAGCAGGAGCCGGGGTACTTTTGCCAGCCCGGCAAACCTTGTGTGCGTCTCGAGTGCGGCGACGGCGTGCGCACGCCCGACGAGGAGTGTGACGACGGCGGCATCACACCCGGGGACGGTTGTTCGCCGACGTGCACGGTGGAGACGGGCTATCGCTGCGGTCCGACCGGCTGCAAGACGATCTGCGGCGACGGACAGATTCACGGCGACGAGGAGTGCGACGACGGGAACAAGGCGAGCGGTGACGGCTGCTCCAGCGCGTGCCTCGTGGAGCCGTTCCATTCGTGCCTGGACGAGCCCAGCATTTGTGCGTCCACCATCGTCTGCGGCGACGGCGCGATTGAGCCGGGAGAAATCTGCGACGATGGGCCGAGTGGCAACGGCGACTGCATCGATCCTCCGGCGCCCAACGCGTGTCGGGCGTTCGTGATCGTGGGTGTGGACCCCGCCGTGTGCAACGACGGTGAGCTCCAGTACGGCGAGCAATGCGACGGAGACGGCGGCGCGGGCGGCTGCAGCGACGACTGCCGCGTGGAGCCCGGCTACGTGTGTCCACGCGTCGGCTACTGCTACAAGCTGCCCGAGTGCGGAGACGGCATTCTGCAACCCGGTGAGGGCTGCGACGTCGGCGGCTTCGTGAACACGGCAGCGTGTGTGGACTGCCAGGTGCAGCCGGACTTTTACTGCTCCGGTTCGCCGTCCCTCTGCGTGGCGTCGGTCTGCGGGGACGGCGTGCGCGCGCCGGACGAGCAGTGCGACGATCACAACCCTACGAACGGCGATGGTTGCTCGTCCCTGTGCGAGGTGGAAAGCGGCTGGGTGTGCCCGGCCGGTGCGCCGTGTCAGCCCGTTTGCGGGGACGGTCTCTTGCGCGGAGCGGAGGAGTGCGAAGCCTCCGCGCCCGGGTGCGTCAACTGCAGGGTGGTGCCGGGCTATGACTGCGGAACCAGCGGCACGTCCTGCGTCGCGACCGAGTGTGGCAACGGCGTGCGGCAGCGCGGCGAGGGCTGCGACGATGGCAACCAGGTTGCTGGCGATGGCTGCGGCCCCACGTGCCAGATCGAGCCCACGGTAACCCTCGGCCCCAACCCAACCGTCGCGGTGACCTGCGGCGATGGTCTGAAAACCGGCAACGAAGAATGCGACGACGGCAACACGACCAATGGCGATGGTTGCTCGTCCGCGTGCCTGGAGGAGCCCGGCTGGCTCTGCGACGAGGAGCTCACGCTGCCTCCGCACGTCGATTTCCGCGTGACCTTGCGGGACTTCTTGAAGCGGAGCACCAACAACGGCCACCCGGACTTCGAAAGGAGCATCTCTGAGGCTCAGGGCATGGTCGGGCCCGTTTGCACGGCCTCGGCATCAGCGGCGTGCACCACGACACCTTGTGCAACGGGCACGTGCGGACGGCTCGACACCGAAGGCAAGCCGGTCTTTCGGCTTGCTGACAACACGGCGGCCGTCACGAACCAAACGAGCTTCGGTGCCTGGTACCGGCACGGGCAGCTGAACCAAACGGAGAACGCCGGCTTCAGCTACAATAGCCGCCAGGTGCGTCGCTACGCGGTCCACGACGTCCTCCGGCTCCTGCAGGATGACGAGGTGCCCGAGCGCTACCAGCTGACGAACAACGCGTTCTTCCCGCTGGACGAAGAGGCGCTCGGCAACGACGGCAGCAGCTCCCACAACTATCACTTCACCACCGAGCTACGTTACTTCTTCCAGTACAAGGGCGGAGAAACGCTCACCTTCACCGGGGACGACGACGTTTGGGTCTTCGTCAACGGGCGCTTGGCGGTGGACATCGGCGGCGTACACGGCGCCCGAAACGGCCGCGTCATTCTCGGTGACGACGGGGACGGGGGAGGCGTCGACAGCGACTGCTCCGTGCACAATCA
>JAEYVE010000163.1 GCA_023432025.1 Pseudomonadota bacterium | reverse complement strand
ATGTTGCTTGGTGGCTTCGACGTGAGGCGCGTGACGCGCATCAGCGCCTGGGAACCGAAGCGCCAGCGCACGGCCTGAGCTGAAAACAAAGGAAAGTCGATCACTTGGCGCGGGGGATCGACGAACGGCCTGCTTCGTGATCGAACCACCTCGGTGGTCCCGCCCGAAGACGAGCACGACTGCGGCTCAAAAGGAGCCCCGAAACAGCTCATATGCGCCGCACGCCACCACGCTCGTGTAGGCGACTTGGAGGTGCCCGCACGAACTAACTCAAGGCGCCGCCTAAAGGACCCTTGTCCACCCGTCTAAAGGACAGGCGAGCAAATGTCCTTTAGAAATCCCGCCAAATTCTGGCGCATCTCGGTCCTTCCGATACCCAGCCTGCCGGCTTGTCACGACGGTTGTCCTTTATCGGAAGCGAGCCGGTACTTGCGCCATCGACGCTCCCCGGTACCAACGACGATTCCGTCCGCCAGAAGCCCTTCGAGCGCACGTGACAGCGTCTTCACGTTGATTTCCGGGCCGATTCGGCGATGGATGTCGCCGCGACCCGAGTTGGGGAACCGCTCCAAGTCCTCGAGGATCAGCGCCCGCAGCCGGTGCGGCTGCACACGCTTGAGGGTCGTGACCTTATCTAAGCCTACCTCACGCAGCAGCGCCGGAGGGACGAAGTACTTCGTTGCCTTCGTCCGTCCTGTCTGCTCGACAAGGCCCCATTCAAGGAGACGTCCGAACCACGGTCGCAGCGCCGCGAGATCGGTGATCTCCAAGCGCTCAGCTAGTTCGAGCGCCGAGAGGCCTTCCGTCTGAGCAAGAAGGGCAAGGACAATCCGTTCGCGCTGAGTGAGCTGATACCGTTGGTCGGCCTTGGTGAGCAACCCGATCACGCCAGGCTGCATCACGCGACGCGGCACGGTGACGTGGACCGAGTCCGTGCCTTCGACCACCGTCGGCGCTGGGCGACCGCTGGCCAGGAGTCGCTCGAAGAGGAGGTCGATGCCGCTTCCCTCGCGCTCCATGAGCTTGAGATCGTGAAAGACGCGCGCAAGACCATCATTTCTACGCCGGCTCGCGTGCAGGATGTTGCGGGGGGTGACCCCGATCGGGAGCCGCCCGGGGTTCACGACCTCGAGCCGATCGGGATGCAGATTCAGGAAGATGTCTCCACGCTGCGTGTAGGGTCGGTGCACGAGCGCGTTGACGAATAGCTCACGGACCACAGCCTCTTCGAATGCGGGCACCTTCGTGCGAAGCATTCCGTCGGGCAGCTCGTAACTCTCTCGGAAGTCAGGGATCTCTGCCCAAACAGCATCAATCAACTCGACGGGTGAAAGCCGATGGTCATCCCAGGTCCACTTGGCCACCTTGGTCCCGCGCTCGTCGTATTTGATGGCCTGAACGATCGGCGCACTTCCAAGCCTTGCCCGATCACCGACGCGCCCCACGAGAAGCACACCCAGGTTCGTGAGCACAGCCTCGCTCGCAAGGCCATACTGCTCAAGCAGCTCATCGTCGGACTTCTCCTTCACCGACGTCTTCACGCGATCGGAGGCTCGGAGGCCAGACGTGAAGTGAGCGAGCTGTTCCTTGTCGACATCGACACGCCGGACACCCAGCGACGTCATGCTTTCCCAGGGAGTCGCAGGCCTTTCGTTGGCCAACCGCATCACGTCGTCGCCGACTAGCGGCTGACACGTGTCTCCGACACGAAGGAAGTACCGACCGTCAGTCGTAGACGCGACACCGACCGAGCGCGGAACCTTCAACTCGATGTAATCGCCACCGTTCTCGTGACGCTTCGGCTCGGGCAGCACCTGCACGTTGACAGTGAGTTGGCCCACGCGTTTGCGGATCTGGTCAAGCAAGCGCGGGTCGACGCGTTGGTTTGCTGGTGGCGCCTCCGCGTTGTCCTCGATGCCGATGAGCAGTGTGCCGCCTGCGCCGTTCGCGAAGCACACGCAGTCCCTCGCCAACTCGGCGAAGTCCGCGGTCGAACCGATCACCTTCCGCAGGGACTTGCGGTCAAGGTGATGAGATTCACCGCCTGCATTGGTGCGGTGCGGGTTCATCGCGGACCACCTCGAGCAGATGAAGGGATTCGTCGACAGGCCTCCGCTGCTCCGCGGCGCGTCAGCCTGACAAGTGAGAGCTTCTGGTCCGCTATCACAGGTAGAACGCCAGCATCAAGGGGACTGACCGCCCGGGGCAGGAGCTGTTCGAGCACCAGGCTCTCAGTGCGTGCTTCGCGAGCACTCAAGCAACTCGACGAAGCTGAAGTGATGCGAATCGCCGTGGACCCCACGGGCGCGACTGATGGCGAGGTTCCGCAGGAACCTGATCTGCCCAAGGTTCACTAGCGTCGGGTCGGTGCGCATTGATGGCATCTTTCTTACTGATTCCTTGGCGCAGCTCTTTGGCGCCCATCAAATAGAACCCGCGCCAAGTTCCATTTTCCGCCTGGTAGCCGAGCTGTTCGAGCGCGTCCGCCTGCAGATAGCGAGCGTCCTTGTTGTCGGCGTTCGCGAACACGACGTGGTTCACGAGCTCTGCGACCCAACGATAGTCCCCGCGTGCGAAGGCTTCGCGCCCGAGCTCCAGCACGCGCTGCTCGCCGCCGAGCGCGTCGACGTAACACTTGGATGCTTCTTCGGGCGGATGACCGCGCAGGTGGGCGGGGTTTCCGTCCGGACTCGTAGACTTTCCGAGCCCTGCGTCGACACGGCCCTGAGTGTTGCGCTCCCAAAAGCGGGCCATACATGTAGACCGCCCGTCGGCCCATCGCGTTGCTCACGTAGACGTTCTCGCTGATCGCGGCTTCCATGAAGAATCCCAGCACGAGAGGTGAGCAAAACACAGCCGCAAACACGTAAGAACGAGCACCTGCTCGAGCGCTTTTGCGGAGCAGCGCCGCAGCTCTAACGGACGGCACACGCTCGACAAGCTCCTCATCATAGCAAACTACGCTTCGAACAGTGAACCTCCCATAAGCGGCGCAGGGCACACACACTGTGCGCACACGGAAAGCAGCGCTCGGACCCTCGCGTACCGCGTACCGTTTCGTTAGGCTGCGCGCCATGAGTCACACTCGGTTTCGTGCGTACGCGGTCTTTGCTCTTACGTTCGCCCTGAGCGCCTGTTCGAAGGAGTCTGCGAGTGGGGGAACCTCGGGTGAAAGTGCCGCGAAGGTCGAGCAGGACGCAGCGACGCAGGTGGGTGACGCGGTGGCCCAGGCGCTGCCCGCGGACGTGGCGAAGGCCGCCGAGCAGGCCAAGGCGAACCCGCCTGGCGCGCCGAACGGAGATCCGGTGGACGTGTGCGCGCTGGTCGACACGAAGGACATCGAAGCGCTCGTTGGCCCCCTCATGCAGGGACCGACGCCGATGAAACCGCAGGGTTCACTGCTCGGCGGCTGCGACTGGATGAGCAAGAGCATCACGATGGTCAGCGTCTCGGCGCGCCCCGCGACGGAGTACAAGGACACCGTCGCGTACGCGTCCAAGAAGGAGCCGGCGAAGCCCGTCGCCGGACTCGGCTCAGAAGCTGCGTCGACGAGCGCGGGGCTCTTCGTGCTTCCCGGGAACAAGCCCTATTTCTTCCAGGTCCTCGCCATGCCGAAAGGCAAATCTGACCCAGAGCTTGCCGCAAACATCGCTCGTAAGATCATGCTCTGAACGAGGTGATGATTGGGGCCTGTATGACATGCCAAGCGCGTCATCGTGCGGCAGCACGATGACGTTGCGGTCGAGCTCCCGGGCAAGAGACCACACCTAACGGCGGGCAAGCGCCCTCCGAATCGCCTGCTCGACAGGAAAGGCGCCGTCGCGCCACGGATCGAGCGGTTCTTTGGGCAGAAGGGCCGGTTGCCCGAGGAAGCGAGGCCCGGCTCCAACCAGGAGCGGCTGAGCTGCATGCACGAGGAAGGGATGGCAGAGGTACACCGTTCCTGCGGGTCCCGTCGCGGTCACCTCGTGGCGATGAGCCGACTCGGAGAAGTCCGTGCTGGCGAGCTCTCGGAGCGTCAAGCCGTCTTCACCGTGTGGCTCGAGCTTTCGCGCAATGTCGATGTGCGAGCCCGCGCGAAGCCGGGTCGGAGCATCCTGGTCACCGACATCGGAGAAGAGGAAGAGCATGAGGAGCGCACGTGCCTTCGAGGTCACGTTCGCGCGCCAAGCGAGAAAATCGGGCTCGCCCTCGACTCCGAAGCTCATGTCGACGTGCCAGCCGCAATCGCCCGGGTCGTTCGGGGAAGGAAAGCGAATGGGAAACGTGCCGAGGCTCGCACGAGGCAGCCAGCGTCCAGGCCCCACGAGCGCGTCGTAGGCTGCATGCAGCCTCGGCGTGTTCGCGGCTTCGCGGAAGAGTGGGTGTGGGATCTCGCCGATACGCACGACGGGACGCGTCCACGTCGCGGGCTCGTCTTCGTCGCATCCAGTCGCGAGCCACAGGATGCGACGACACGCGCTCGCGAGGTCACGGGGAAAGGCGTCGTCGAGCCGAATATAGCCATCGACGACGAACTGTTCGGTCTGCGCTGCGGTCAGCGCGACATCATGGTGAGGCATTTCGAATCTCCTGTTTTCCAGCTCGAGGCACACGACGGCGCGCGACGCGCGCGTCACGACGAACCACGGCGTCGGCGAAGCCGACGCTCAGCCAAGCAGGAACACGGAGAACATCATCACGACGGAAGCGTAAAGGATCGCTCGCCCACCTTCAACGAGGGCCGCCGGGGATTCCTCGTATCCTTCGAGGGCCGGCGCGCTGGCTCCGAGAACCCGACGCAGATCGCCGAACGTTCGAAGCCGGCTGCCGAAATAGCCGCCGCTCACCAGCTCAAAATGACGGCGCGCAGCTCTTGCCGTCGGTCGTGAGTGCGACGTCCGTGGGCGACGCCAGATCGAGGTCGATGAGGCGGAGATTGGTGGGACCGTCGTCGTCGCGGAGGCAGTAAACGATCTTCGACGCGTCGGGTGAGATGGCTGCTCCGTAAATCGCCGTGCCCTCCGGCGCGGGGACGAGCAACGAAACCGCACCATCCGTGCCGTCGTAGGCGAGAAGACTCGGTCTCCAATCCGTTTCGACGGTTCCACCAATGAAGAGAAAGCCGCTGCCATCGGAGAACCAGCTCACCTTCGCGCCGAAGACGTTGACGCTGCCGTCGAGGTGCGCGGACGAGACGAGCTCGCGCGGGCTCAGGCCGCCTTCCGCCGGATAAAGAAACAACCCTGCGCCCTCCCCTTGTCCGGGCACACACACGTGTGAAGGAACAGAAACTCACCTGTCGCCGGGTTCCGCGTCGGATACATCACCGTGCAATCGGCCGGCGTCGGGAAGCTCTTCGGCGGTTCGCTGCCATCGGCCGCTACGCTCCACGGGAACGAGCCGCCCTTGAACGTCGTGCCCTCCCACCAGTACTCACCGAAGTCGAAGAGCACTCGCGAGCCGTCCGCGGTCCACTCGGGATCGGCGATGTCGTACTGAAAGCCCTGTCGGCCATCCGGGGGGAACGTCGGCGTGAGACGACGGAAGTCCGTACCGTCGACGGCGAAAGTCCAGATCGCTCGCGTGGCAAGACCGGTCGCGACGTCTTCGTCCGTCGGATCGTAGAGCGAAGCAAGCGCGATGCGTCGGCGATCGGGGGAAAGCGAGTAGCCACCGATTTCCCAGCCCGAGCTGCCGTCGCCAGTGAGATCAGTGATGACGAGCTCGTCGTCGTTCGAGAGATCGCGCGCGACGAGAACGTCGTGATCCGCAGTCTCGTAGCGCACGTAGAGGAGGACGCCGAGAGGCAGTACGGGGCCTTCACCCGCGATGCCGCCCGACCCGGAGCCACCCGTGGAGCTGGAAGCGCCCGTGGAGCTGGCGCCCGTGGAGCTGGAAGCGCCCGTGGAGCTGGAAGCGCCCGCGGAGCTGGAAGCGCCCGTGGAGCTGGCTCCTCCAGAAGAGCTCTCTCCAGACGATCCGGACGCGCCCGAGGCTCCAGAATCAGGAGCCTCCGACGAGCTCGGTGACTGCGATTTGCAAGCCACTGCCACGAGTCCGACGGCCATCACGAAGGTCCAAGCGCGACGCATCATGATCCGTCAGCTTAGGGACACGCGTCGCGACGCTGCCAGTGTGGTGGAGTTTACGTAAACCCGGGGGGTTCAGTCCTGGGCTTTCTCGCTCTCGACCTGGCACACGAGCGCATCAAAGCGGTCGATGGCTTCCTGTCGCGACGAGGCCCCGAGCTTGGTGGCCGCTCGATGCAGGAGCACGCGTACCGTCGAGTGCGTGAGCCCGAGCTCGTAGGCGATGACTTTGTTGTCGTGTCCCAGGTGCGCTTGCGTCATGACCTGGTGCTCGCGCAGGCTGAGATCCTTGCGCGGCGGACGCGTGGGTGGCCCGTTCTCGATGGCGACGACGAGACGTTTGCCGTCCGATTCGAACTCGTCGATGAGCGTCCAGCGAGATTCGACGAGCGGTCGCCAACGCCTCGTAGCAACTTCTGCGTTGACCTTCTTGGTGCGCGCTTCATCGAAGGCGAGAGCGGCATTTCTTAGCTCTTCCCGCGCTTCTACGACGCCTGGCGAGGCCTCTGCGTGGAGCAGCTCCCCGCTCGGAGAAAGAACCGCCGCAGCTCTTGGTTTCAATCGCCCAGCGTTCTGTCGCAGGCGCACAGCAGAGGTGAGGTGCGCGGCGAACCTCGTGAAGAGCAGGACTTGTTCCGGGGACACCTTCCGCGTCGTTCGCATTGGTGCCCCAATCCACAAGCCGCGTCCGCTCGCATCCAGGGCATTGACGGCGAAGGTGTCGCGCGCACCTCCGATGTGAGTGAAGAGGGGCAAGAACGGGCGCATGCCTTCCACCGCGCTGGCTTGCCCGCAGGTCATGTGCCTCCACGCATGAAAGCCCGTCGGCTGCGGCGCCGTCGGGTGTCCAGCGGCCTCCACCTCGGCGTAGAATCGTGGCAGCCAGCTCGCGTCGAAGCGCTCCGACGTGGCAAAGTGATCGATGGCGGGGTTATCGCGCTCTTCTGCCTCGTAGGTGTACGCCAAGACGCCGAGCCCGCGATCCAGCAGCGGCGCTGCCTCGTCCGCGATGTTCCGAACGTACTCGGCGTCGTCCAGATCCAAGCGGTAAGCCGCCGCGAGGCAGTCAAGGAACCGAGCCGAGTTCACCATCGCGACTTTACCAGCAAAAATGCCGCAGAATTATGCTGCGCGAACATCGATGGAGCAATCGGGGTCGTGCCAAGCGCTAGGGCGTTCTGCGCTGTCGCTGTAGGCTGCGTGCTCATGCGGTCGAAAGTCTGGCGCGCTGGTGTCTCCTCCCCTCAATCCCGTGCGGTGGCCTCGCTCTTGGGTCTCGCCCTGGGCGACGCCGTCGGCACGACTCTCGAATTCAAGAGCCCCGGTTCGTTCACGCCTCTCGAAGACATGCTCGGCGGTGGCCCGTTTGCCCTCCCGCCCGGCTATTGGACGGACGACACCTCGATGGCCCTCTGCCTGGCGACGAGCCTGGATGAATGCGGCTCGTTCGACGCCAGCGACCAGATGGCTCGGTACCAGCGCTGGTGGCGCACCGGCCACCTCTCGAGCACGGGTCGATGCTTCGACATCGGAAACACCGTCACTGCGGCGCTTCACCACTACGAGCAAACCGGCGAGCCCTTTGCTGGTTCGACGGCGCCGAACACCGCGGGCAACGGGAGCCTGATGCGCCTCGCTCCTGTAGCCATTCGCTGGTGGAGGGAGCCTCACCACGCCCTTCGGAACGCAGAGGAGAGCTCGCGCACGACCCATGGCGCACGAGCAGCCGTGGATGCGTGTCGCTACTTTGCCGGCCTACTCGTCTCGGCGATCGCCGGCGCGTCCAAGGAAACGCTCTTGGGCAGCATGCACGCTCCCGCACGCAACACCTGGGCGGAACATCCCCTCTGCACGGAGATAGAAGCCATCGCCCGCGGCTCCTTCAAAACGAAGGGCCCGCCCGACATTCGAGGAACGGGGTACGTCGTCGCCAGCCTCGAGGCAGCGCTCTGGGCTTTCCACCAAAGCACCGACTTTCGCTCCGGCTGCCTCCTGGCAGCCAACCTCGGTGACGACGCTGACACGACCGCCGCCATCTACGGGCAGCTCGCCGGCGCGTACTACGGTGAGGAGGGGCTCCCCGAAGCTTGGCTGAACCAACTCCACTGGCGAGAGAGGATTCACGAGCTCGCCGAGCGTCTGTTTCTGGCGTCTGGCGTAAGTTGAGCAACCGAGGCGAGCAGCATTTCCAAACTCGTCATGGTGTGAGGCTTGTCCAAAAAGCCGACGACGTTGGGCAGCTGCAGCAGCTGGGACGCGTCTTCGGCATGAAAGCCGCTGGTGATCACGACCGGGAGGTTGGCGTGGACCGAACGAAGCTTCTCGAGCGTTTGCTCGCCGGATTGCTCGGGCATCGTCAGATCGAGAACGACGAGGTCGATGGCGTCCGAGCGCTGCTGGAGGAGCTCGAGCCCACGCCGGCCGCTCTCGGCGGTGACGACCCGATGACCGAGCTCCCCCAGCATTCTGCCCGTCACCAGGCGCACCGCGGGCTCGTCGTCGATGAGCAGAATGTTGCGAGCCGCGGGCGCCCCGTTCGACGCCGGGATGGAGCTCGTCTGCCGTCGCACGGGCTCCTGCGCCACGGGCAACAGAAGCGCGAAGCTGGTGCCCTCGATCGACGTCCCCTCGACGCCGAGCCAGCCCCGGTGCGCTCGCACGATGCCCAGGGCAGCAGCCAGCCCCATCCCGCGCCCTGCCCCCTTCGTAGAAAAGAACGGCTCGAACAGGTGCTCGCCTACCTCGGGCAGAATGCCCGCCCCGGTGTCGCTCACCGTCACCTTCACGTAGGTGCCGGCGCCCACGCGGAACGGCTCGCTGCTCGCCGCGTCGAGCCGCACCGACTCGGTGCGCAGCGTCAGCGTGCCCCGCCTTCCTTCCATCGCGTCCAGCGCGTTCAAAACCAGGTTGGTCACCACTTGGCGCAGCTGAAAACGATCCGCGCCCGCTGGGGGCAGCCCCTCGCCGAGCTCCAGGACCAAGCGAGCCCGCGACTCGATGGTGGCGTGCAGGAGACGCAGCGCCGCCGAGAGCTCCTCGTTGATTTCCAAAGGCTCAATGGCGAGGCTTCGTCGCCCTGCGTACGCCAGCATCTGCTTGCTGAGCTCGGCTGCTTCGTTGGCGAACGTGAGGATTTCCGTGAGGCAGCGCGGCACGAGGGGCGGCGCATCTCCCGGGACCTTGCGCAGCGCAATTTCCGCGTTTCCGACCACGCCACAGAGCAGGTTGTTGAAGTCGTGAGCAACCCCGCCCGCCATGACCGCCAGGCTCTGCAGTGCTTGGCTGCGCTGCAGCTCTCGCTCCAGATCCCGCTGTCGACGCTCCGTCACGACGCGCTCGGTGAAATCGCGCACGACCCGTAGCGTCAACTCTTCGTACTTGCCGTCTTGCTCGAGGCGCGTTTCGGTGACCAAGAGCAGCGCGTTTGCGTTGTGTGCGAGGACGACTTCGTAGGAGCGTCGCTCTCCGACGTTCGGTAGCGCATCGGCGAGCGCCCGGCGGCTCTCTTCCGTCAAAAGTTCACCGAAGGTTTGGCTCGCGAGCTGCTCACGCGTCGCCCCCAGCGTCTCGGCGAGCGCTTGGTTCGCGAACACCACCCGGTCTTGCGCGTCGAAGAGCCCGACCCCCTCGCCCAGGCTCTCGACGAGCGCGCGCTGCATGGATTCGCTGCGCTTCCGGGCTTCTACCTCGCGGCAGAGCTCGGTGTTCAGCGCGAGCGCGCGCCGGCGCGCGTCCAGCACCAATCCGAGCCCGCCCGCGAGGACGAGCTTGACCAAGAACGCAATGATGCCCGCGGCCAGCCCCGTCTCGGCGGTGCCTCCGAGCCGAAGCGCCAGCCCACGATCCACGAGAGCGACGCAGAACATCGTGACCAGCGCGCCGGCGAAGCCCAACCACGCCGCTGCCACCAGGCAAACGCACAGCCCGAGCAGGAAGACCGGATTTCCGATGAGGCCATGCAACGTGCCCAGAGAGCCGGCGTACGCAAACACCAGCGCGGCGAGGATGCAGCACCTCACCAGGACCTTCCGGCGCCTCCCTTCTGGCGGAGCAGGACGGAGCGAACGTCCCTTCGAAAGCAAGAGATACGAGTTCAAGTGCTCTGTTTCCTTCGGCTCCACCGACGCACCAGAGCCGCCAGGCGCCCGGGGTCCTTCGAACCAACCGTGCATCATCACCAGTCCATCGCCACGCCTCAACCCCCACCGGCGGACAACAAGGATGTTTGGACTTCCCAATACCGATTCAAGCTGAAGACCGATTCAAGCTGAAGCGACACGCACCTTAGCCGCGCAGGCAACCCGCGGCGAGAGGCGTTTCGGCCCGCCACCCGGGGCCGTAAAAGGGGCTCTGAGCATGTCGCGGAGACATCCGTAGTCTACCGGGCTGCTACTCGGCCACACCGCTGCGAGACGTCTACGTAACCGGAGTGAACCGGGAGATTCACTTGGGCCCTGTGCCTGCGTCGTTCGCAGCATCTCGGCAAAGCTCAGCCACGCTGAAGCACCGTTCGACACGTGAGCGAGCGCTCTCGAGCGCCGCGTCGCCGCTTCAGTCGACGACCGAGCCACAGGTGACGTTGACCACCGCGCCGGTCATGGCCGAGGCCCGCTCGGAGGCCACGAACGTGGCGCAGTTCGCTACTTCGTCGAGGGTGGGCAAGCGACCGAGCAGCGTGCGGCCCACGGCTTGCCCCAGTATTTCTTCGACGGTCACGCCAGCACGCTTCGCTACAGGCTCGAACACCTGCCGGGAGTGGGAGGTGGCGAGGGCTTCGGGAATGGCGTCCGGACGCACGCACACGACGCGTACGCCGCTCGGGCCGAGCTCTGCGGCCAACGTACGTGAGAACGCTTCGATGGCCGCGCACGTCACGCAGTAACCGAGGTGCCCTGCGAACGCGAGGCGAGATCCTGGCGTCGACAGCGTGAGGATGACGCCCGACCGCTGCTTCACCATGGTGCGCGCCACGGCGTGCGCCGTGATGAAGTTCGTCTTGGTGTAGCTCTGGATGGGATGCAGATAGTCTTCCGACGACAGCTCTCGAAAGAGCGTGCCTTGCACGTGCATCAAGCCGACGGCGTTGAGCGCCACATCGATGCGACCCGCACGTTTTACGACGCTGTCCGCGTGGGCGTTGACGGCTCGTTCGTCGAGCGCGTCCACGACGTCCACTTCGGCGCGGCCCCCAGCGCGCACGATCGCGTCCTGGGTGCGCTTCAATGACTCGGCGCGGTGACCCGCCAAGAACACGCGCGCTCCCTCCCGCGCGAACGCTCGCGCCGTGGCGCCTCCAATCGCGCCGCCTCCGCCGTACACCACGAGGACCCTGTTTTCGTGCAGCATGACTCAACCCCTCTCTTTCTTCGTTGGCGACGAGCTCGTTTCCAAAAGCCGGAGGGCGTCGGTCCAACCCTCCGTGTGCGATGCCGCGGAGACCTCGCTCGGCAGCCGTTCGTGCGTCACCACGACGACGGTCGCACTTCCCTCTGGAACCAAATCCACGGTGACTTGCGTCTCCACGCCTTCCGTCGCGTCGGAGGTCCACGTGAACACGAGCCGCTTCGGTCGTTCGAGCGCGCGATACACACCGAAGTGACGAAGGTCGCCGCCGCGACCGTGCATCACCACCTCGAACGTACCTCCGACACGAGCATCGACGCGCGCCGTCGAGCTGGGAATGCCCATCGGACGCATCCAGACCGAGAGACTCTCCGGATCGAGCCACGCGTCGTACAGCTCCTCGGGTGTGGCGTGAATGGTGCGACGCACCACGATGACCGCATCTGCTTTCGCGTTCATTTGGTTTCCTTCTTGGCGCGCCGCTTGGCCGCAACGAGCTCGTCGAGGGCGGCAAGGCGTTCTTCCCAGAACGAGCGGTATTGCTCGAACCACGCCGCTGCTTCGGCCATGGGCGCCGCGTCGAGAGAGAGCACGTGCTCTCTCCCCTGAACGCGACGCGAAACGAGCCCAGCGCGCTCGAGCACCTTCACGTGCTTCGAAACGGAGTTGAGCGAGATGGGAAAGGACTCGGCCACGTCCGTCACGCGCGCTTCCCCGAGCGAAAGCTGCGCCAAGATGGCCCTGCGCGTCGGGTCCGCAGCGGCTCCCAACACCCGATCCAGGCGGGACATATATTCACCCATATGGGTGAATATAGCACCACGCGGCGTCGAGCAAGGGGGCAGGTCGAACCGAAAACGGTCGCCTGGGAGACCGCCCCACGCTGTCCCCGAGACTTGAGACTGGGCACGGGCGGGGCTAGTCCCGGGCAGACATGAAGTCTCCTCTCGAATCCGCGGCCACACAGCCTCTCGAGCTGTCCGGGCCCGTCACCGTGACGACGCTGGCCGTGGAGGTCACCGGAGGTCCGGACCAGGGGCGCCGCGTGGAGGCCCCGGAGGAGCGGCTGACGATCGGAACGGCTCGGAGCAACCACCTGGTGATGTCCGACCCAACGATCTCTCGGTTTCACCTCGAGCTCGTCAATGGCGCGGAGGGAGTCCACGTTCGCGATTTGGGCTCTCGCAATGGCACGTGGGTGGGCTCTATGGCGGTCGAGCGAGCGCGCGTGCCGATTGGTTCCGAGATCGTGGTCGGGCGGTCTCGCATTCGAATTTTGGACGGTGCCAAAAAGGACGTCGAAACGCACCAAGCGTTCGAGCTCAATGGTTTGTTCGGCGCGGCACCGGAAATGCGCCGTCTGATGGGCACGCTGCGCCGGGTAGCGCCCACGAACGTGCCCGTTCTGGTGTCTGGCGAGTCGGGCACGGGCAAGGAGC
>JAEYVE010000011.1 GCA_023432025.1 Pseudomonadota bacterium | reverse complement strand
CGCTCACCCCGAGCGCGCTTACGAAGCGCTCACCGAGCTCGTCGGGCGCCTCTCCACGTTCGGCGTGGACGTGGATCCGTCCGAGCTACCGAAGTTCGATTACCTCTCGCTCGGGGACTCCTTCGAGCCGCTCTTCGCACGCGCGTTGTCTCTGCTCGACGCCGTCATCAAGGAGCGCTTCCTCGAAATTCCGATGCGGCGACGCGAGGACGGAATGTACCTCGGGCGCGTCGAGGACCCCTCGGTGCTCCGCTACGAGTTCTTCTTGGGTGTCACGAGCGTGCTTCCGGAAGCGGACCTGCGCGCTCGATTGCCGAAGCTCTCCAAGATCGCCTCGTGGGGGCAGGTCGGAGCGATTCTCAACTCCGCGGTGAACGGAGCCAAAATCGAGCTCGAGTACCGCCCTCCAGGAGCGCTGCCGGTCAAGCCCGGCGTTCTGTTCTTCAAGGTGCAGAAGAACCCCGAGTTCTGGAACGACATCCAGGGCACGGGGACTTTGGCCATTTATCACCCCCTGCCCGCTGATTCGGTGGACGTGAAGCTCTACGCGGTCGACCCGCAGAACCTGTGATGACCTCCCAACACGAGAAGATGTACTGGGTGTGCTCCGAGGCGATCACTCTCGCTACCCAGCTGGGCACGGCGCACGATCTTCCGGCGCCGGACGTCCTCCGGCAGCGAATCTCGACGCTGTTCCAACGCATGCGCGAGAAGGGCCGGGAGAACGGTCTGTCCGTGGACGATCTGAACGAGGCCATGTACGCGCTCGTCGCGTTCATGGACGAGCAGATCCTCCGCTCCCCCTGGCCGGGGCGACAGCAGTGGATGGCTCAACCGCTCCAGCTTCTGTTCTTCCAGGAGAACACGGCGGGCCAGGGCTTCTTCCAAAGGCTGCAAGCGCTGGAAGGTATCCCCGGGCGCGAGCACGTTCTGCAGATTTACGCGCTCTGCATCGCGCTCGGCTTTCAAGGCCAGTACGCGCTGTCGCCGTCGGCCGATCTGGGCATGTTGCAAGATCGCACCGTGTCCGCAGCGACGCGTGGGCTGCCGAGCAGTGAAACGCTGAGCCCCGAGGGTTACCCCAAGAGAACGTTCGGCGCCTTGGGAGACCGAAGCTCACCGGTGCTCTTGGCTGGCCTGGGCCTGTTCGGTCTCTGCGTGCTCTTGTTCGTCGTCGTCAAGGTCGTCTTGTCTTTCCGCACCTCGGGCGCAGAGCAAGAAATTCGCTCGAGCACGCTCGAGTCGACGCTCGTCGCGGAAAGCTTGGAGGTGGCGTCGTGCTGATGTGGGTGCTCGCGTTCTTGGTCTTGGCCCTCACCTGGGGCATCACCCTCGGCCTCGGGCTCCTGGAGGTCACCGTACCCACGTACGTGCCCGTGACGATTACGGTCGTCACGGTCCTGGTCGTGGTGGGCCTCTTGGTTTGGAAGCGCGTGCGCGCCGATCTGCGAGCCAAGCAGTTGGAGCGGGAAATCCTGCGCCAAAGCGAGCAACAAGCGGCCATGGCGCGGCCCGACAGGCGCGCTGAAATCGTCGAGCTGCAAAAGCAGATCCTGACGGGCATTTCCGCGCTGAAGAGCACCAAGGTCGGCAAGGGCGGCGGAGCACGCGCGCTCTATGCGTTGCCCTGGTACGTCATCATCGGCCCGCCAGGCGCCGGAAAAACCACGGCGCTCAAGCACTCGGGCCTCGTATTCCCGCACCTGGACCCGAGCCGCGGCGGCGTGCGCGGCATCGGTGGTACGCGCAACTGCGACTGGTGGTTCACCAACGAAGGCATCCTGCTGGACACCGCGGGTCGCTACGCCACCGAGGACGACGACCGCGAGGAGTGGCTCGCCTTCCTCGCCATGATGCGCAAGTACCGGCCGCGCAAGCCCTTGAACGGCCTCCTGGTGGCCGTCGCCGTGTCCGATTTGGTGGAGGCCAGCGAAGAGCAAATCGCCGCGCAAGCCAGCAAGCTGCGCGCCCGCGTCGACGAAATCATGACGCGCCTCGACATGGTGTTGCCGGTGTACCTCATGTTCACCAAGGCGGACCTCATCGGCGGGTTCTCCGAGTTCTACGGCGACTTGCGCAAAAGCGAGCGTGACCAGCTCCTCGGCGCGACCTTCGCGCTCGAGGGCCCCCAAGGGAAAGATCCCGGAACGCTCTTCCGGGAACGCTTCGACACTCTCGTCAGCGTATCCCACGCGCGTGCGCTCCGCCTCTTGGGCAAGGAGCGCCGCCCCGAGGTGCGCAGCAAGCTGTACGAGTATCCGCTCGAGCTCGCGGCGCTCGGCGGAAACCTCGAGCTGTTCGTCCGCGGCTTGTTCCAGCAGAACGCGTTCCAAGAAAACCCCATCTTCCGTGGCTACTACCTGACGAGCGGCACGCAGGAAGGTCGTCCTTTCGAGCGCGTCATCGGAGGCATGGCTCGCGCGTTCGGCATTCGTCCACCGGACTTCTACCGGGCGCCCACGGAGTCGAAGAGCTACTTCGTCACGGACGTCTTCCGGCAGGTCGTCTTCCCCGATCAGAACATCGCCGGACGCACCGCCGCGGAGCTGCGGCGCCAGCGCCTCACGCGGGGTCTCATCGCGGGCGCGGCGGCCGTCACGGGCCTCGTTCTCCTCGTCCCCGCGCTGCCGTCCTTCGCCAAGAACCACGATCTCTTGAAGGAAGGCCTGGCGACGCACCGAGAAGCAGAAGGGGTGCGCTGGAAAGAGGCTGGAGACGTCGGCGCCAAGGTCGGCAAGCTGGATGCCTCTCGGGACCTCTTGGAAAAGCTCGACACCTGGTACGAGGACGGCGCGCCTTGGTCGATGCGTTGGGGCCTCTACGTGGGTAACGAGCTGCGCGACGCGCTGCGAGACGCCTACGTCGACAACCTGCAAACAGGGCTCGAGGTTCCGTCCCGCGCGGAGCTGGAAGCCAAGCTCACCGCGCTCGGTCGCTTGAACGAGCTGCCACCCCAGCAGTACCCAAGCCAGTACAACGCGCTCAAGCTGTACCTCATGCTCTCCGACGCCCGCCGCCTCGACGTGACTTGGGCAACCCCGGAGCTGCGGAACGTATGGGCGAACGCCTTGCGCACGCAGGACGACAAGGCGCGCGAAGCCATGCTGCCGCACGTCAAGTACTACCTGGAGCTCATGAAGCGCGGAGACGTGCCGCAGTGGCCGGGCGACGTGCAAATCATCGGACGCGCTCGGACGGCCCTGCTCCGCGCGCCCGCGGTCGAGCGCCTGTACGAGGTGCTCGTCAGAAACGCCAACGCGCGCGTCGCGCCCATCCGCCGCGAGAGCATCTTCTACGGCTCGGTGGCGCCGTTCGTGTCCGGCCGCGAAAACGTGGAAGTACCCGGCGCCTACACCAAGGAGGGCTGGACGGAAGTGCGCGCCCTGCTCGGCGCTCAGAGTGCGGCGCTCACGGACGAAAGCTGGGTGCTCGGTGAGCAGAAGGAGCAGACCGAGCAAGACGTCAAAAAGCAGATTGCTCGCCTGCGCGACACGTACTTCGGACGCTACAAAAAGGCGTGGCGCGACTTCTTCATGGACCTGAAGGTGGAGCGCCCCGAGGACGGCGTGAAGTCCTTGGACGAGCTGAACGCTCTCAGCGAGCCGGAGTGGCCCTACTTGCGGCTGCTCCGCACCTTGCACGAAAACGTCACGCTGGA
>JAEYVE010000262.1 GCA_023432025.1 Pseudomonadota bacterium | reverse complement strand
GGGGCGACGCGGCGGCCGCCACGCCGTGCTCCCGCTTTACGCCGAGGGGCGACGCGGCGGCCGCCGCGCCGTGCTCCCGCTTTACGCCGAGGGGCGACGCGGCGGCCGCCACGCCGTGCTCCCGCTTTACGCCGAGGGGCGACGCGGCGGCCGCCACGCCGTGCGTCTTCGGCCCCGATCGGACGCCGTGCTCGGTGGTTCGCCCCGGAGCGCGGCGGAGCTGGCCCGCGGGAGCGAACGCACCTGCGCGTGACCGCGCCGAGGCCCGAACCGCGTCACACGACCAAGGTGCCGTCCTTGTCGCGCACGCGAATGCGGTAGAGATCGATGCGCCGGTCCGGCCAGGTGTGCACCGTGCCCGTGCTCTCCATTTTGCGCAGCACGGCCAGGTCCAAGTCGTGCACCAACATGGTCTCGACGTTCGGCGTGGCTTCCGCGGCGACGCCGTCCCGCGCGAAGGCGATGTCGCTGGGCGTGAGGATGGCGCTCTGCGCGTAGTGAATGTCGGCGCCTTCGACCTGCGGCAAGTTGCCCGTGGCGCCGGCGGTGACGACGTAAATGTGGTTTTCGATGGCGCGCGCTTGGCAACACGCCCGCACGCGCAGGTGGCTCGAGCGAATGTCCGTGTTGTACGGGACGAAGAGCAGCTGAGCGCCCTTGGCTTTGGTGACGCGCGCGTACTCGGGGAACTCCACGTCGTAGCAAACGGCGATGGCCACCTTGCCGCGATCCGTGTCGAACACCTCGATGGAGTCGCCCGGGCTCACGCCCCACCAACGCGCCTCGGACGGCGTGATGTGCACCTTGTACTGCTTGTCCACTCGCCCGTCCCGGTGCATGAGATAGGCAATGTTGTAGAGCACCTCGCCCTCCACGGTGAGGTGCGTGCCCGCGACGATGTTGATGTTGTACTTCAGCGCCATGCGGCTGAAGAAGTCCACGTACGCCGCGGTGTAACGGTCGAGCGAACGCGCGCTGTCCGAAGGGCGCTCGGAGGGCACCAGCGCCAGCAGCTGGTTGGTGATGAGCTCGGGGAAGAGCAAAAAATCCGCCCGATACTCGGACGCAGTGTCGATGAAGAACTCGCACTGCATCTCGAACTCTTCGAAGCTCTTCACCGTGCGCATTTCGTACTGCACGGCCGCGACGCGCACGCTGGTGACGCGCGGGGCGTGCAGCGGCGTCCAGTTCGGGTTCCGCCACTCCATGAGCACCGCGTAGCCGCGCGACTGGCGATCTTCCGGCATGTAGCCGCGCAGAAGACCTCGCGTGACGAAGCCGTTGGCGCGTTGGGCGGTCACCACCGGATCACGCAGCTCCTTGCGCAGCACCTTGCCCAGGTACTCCGCGGCCGTGAGCTTGTCCGCGTGGCGCCCGTACCCCGGCATGCGCCCGCCGAAGATGATCCCGCGCAGGTTACGTTGGACGACCAGCTCCTTTCGGGCGTCGTAAATGCGCCGCGCCAGGCGGTGACCGCGGTACTTGCGATCGACCAGGATGTCGATGCCGTACAACATGTCGCCTTCGGGATCGTGCGGGGTGATGTTTCCACCCGGGCACACGTCTTCGTAGGTGTGGCTGGTGTCGAAGAGCGTCGCGTCGACGATGAGCGAGCTCGAGGTCGCGACGAGCTTGCCGTCGAGCTCCACGCCGATTTGCCCTTCGGGGAAGAGCTCGAGGTGGTTCTCGAGGTTTTTGCGCGACCACGGAGAAAACTCCGGATAGGCGCGGCGGTGGAGCGCCTGAATGTCGTCGAGATCGTCCATGCTCAGCTGGCGGACGATGAGCCGCGGCGCGGCGCGCCCTGCGGCGGCGGGAGGTGCGCTGTCGGGCCGCGCGTAGCTCTCGCCGTCTCGGTGGGCGCCTTTCGGGCCATAGCTGAGGGTCGCGCCCGGAGTGAGGGAGGAGTTGTCGGGAGCGCCTGCGGGCGACTCCGGGGCGTCGTGCGTGGCGGTGCGGCGCCGGTCGGTTCGAGGACGCGCGGCGTTCTTCGGGGACGACTTCTGTGCCTTGGCGCCCGTCGTGGGCGTCGCCGGGCGACTTGCCCGCGCCCGCGGCGCGGGCGCGGCCTTCTTGGAGCTCTGGAGCGATCCCGGCGCGCTCTTCTTGCGCGTGGACTTCTTGCTCGCCTTCTGGGGCGGCGTGCCGCTCTTCGAAGAGCCGCGCTTTTTGGCAACCATCGTTCGTATCCTAGAGCGAGCCACCGCCCGCGGCGAGGCAACCTCGAGCGCAGGCGCAACGCAGCTGGGGCCCCCCAGAACCCGGACGAGAGATCCGGATGAGAGCTCAGGGCAGAACGACGGCGCGCGCCAGGGTCACGAAGCCCCGCGCAACGCGTACCGTTTCGTCGAAGGTGGTCGCCCCGCGCCGCACCCGGAGCACGAGCTCGCTACCGGGAAACGCGGGCGCCGGCACGTTACCGAGCACGATGAGCCCCTCTCCGTCCGCGAGCGTCTCCGTGTCACTGAACGTGCCCCCGACCGAGTACGCGACGAGCTCCGCCGTTGCGCCGACGACGCTCGCGCCGGCCAGGGGCTCGCCGTTGGGACCGACGACCCGAAGCACCACCTGGGCCGCTCGAGGCGCCACTTGTGTGGGGGTCGAGAGACTCAGGAAAATGTCCTCGAGCAGGCTGCGCTCGACCACGGGCAGCGTGACGCGCGTTTGCGTGGTGTCCGCTTCGCTGAAAGTGTCGAACACCGTCGCGGTGCTTTCGGGGCGAACCGCCAGCACGATGCTGCTGTCGCGTTGCACGCCCGACAGGGTGAAGCTTGCGCCATCGTACGGCGCCGACACGGAGAAAGCCCGCCTGCCCGGCCCATACACGACGGCCAGCTGCGGGAAGTCGACGATCCGCTGAAACGAAACACCGCTGAGGCGCCCTACGGTACCAGACAAGGTCGTGGTTTCGCCGTTGGGAGCCCCCGCCGCCCCAGTGCCGCCCCCAGTGCCGCCGGAAACACCTCCCGGCGGAGGGCACTCGGAGCACGGAGGCGCGAGCGGTGGACGATCTTCGTCCACCTCGGAACAAGCAAAGCAGCCTACGCCAGCCGCGAGTGCCACCAGAAGCCAACACCGCGTCCCCGTTGCCGGCGCCTGCTCGTCCCTCGTCGATCGCTTTGCCATCTCCACGAACCCGGCCCACTTCATGACCGTCACAGCTTAGCAGGTGCGGCCACGCTCTTGGCGTGGAAGCGCATGTGCAAGAGCCAAGCGAGGCCGACCAACCCCAGCCCGATGAGCTGACTCGTGCTCAAGCCGAGCAGACCGCCGCGATCGTCGGCGCGCGACCATTCGATGACGAAGCGGGCAGCCGCGTAGAGGCCTACGAAGGCGAGGAAGACGTGACCGTCGTAGCGCTTTCTGCCGTGAAGCCAGAACAAGAGGACGCCCGCGATCGTCAGGGACGCCGCCGCTTCGTAAAGCTGGGAAGGGTGCACCGGGAGCGACGGCAAACGCGAGCTCTCGAGAAGGCCGAGCCGATACTCGGCCTCGCTGGCCGCGCTGCCTGGCGGAAAGACGAGCGCCCCCGGCGAGTCCCACGGTTGGCCGAAACAGCACCCGGCCAAGAGGCACCCCATGCGACCGAAGCCGAGCCCGACGGGAACCACGAGCCCCGCCATGTCGGCTGCCTTCCAGAACGGAAAACGATCCGCCCGCAGCAGATACCAAGCCGCGGCGGAGGCCCCGAGGAAACCTCCGTAGTAGGTGAGCCCTCCGGACCAGAAGCGCGCCCACGCCCAACAGTCTGCGTTGACCGGACGGCAGACGTTCGCCGCCTCGTCCCAGCGCCCGCGCGCTCCTCCTTCGTCACCCAAGAGCGCGCCCCAGGTGCCCGGGTCGGAAACGCGCAAACACTCGGCGCGTGAAATCTTCCACTCGACCAGCTCCGGTTGCGTGCAGAGGTGCACGTAGTCCCAGAAGTAGCCGTCTGCGACCACGTGGAGGAGGCGCGCACCGGCCACACCCGCCAGAAGCATGGCGAGGCCCAGGTCGACGATGACGTCCGGATCGTGACCGATGCGTCGCGCCCAGAGCGCGCCCATTGCCGTCGCGAACACGAAGCCCGCAAGCAACAAGACGAAGTAGCTCGGGAATGCGACGTCGAGCAGAGTGAACAGGCGGCCCTGCATCGTGACGCTCGCGATCGGGAGATTAGTGCGGCCGAGTTTCCACGCTGGGCGCTTCGGCAGAAGGCGACTCATCGGGACCGCCCGACGTGCCGTCGGAAGACGACGAGCCGCCGCCGGCTTCGGAAGCACGACGACGCGAGGTGAACATGTCCACCGCCATGAGCCCCACACCGACGCAAATGGCAATGTCGGCGACGTTGAACGTCGGCCAATGGTCGGTCAGGGTCCAATCCTTCACGTAGCGGCGCACGAAGGAGTTCATCGCCATGACCCAGTCCGCCCGGTAGTCGATGAAATCGATGACCTGACTGCGCGTGATGCGGTCGCTCAAATTGCCGAGAGCGCCTCCGAGCACCAACGGCAAACCCCATTTGAGAGCGCGCTGGCCCGGCGTGAGGCGCCCGTAGAGCGATACGATGAAGAGGATGGCCGCGACGCTGACGCCGAGGAAAAACGGCTTGCGAATCACCTCGCTCGCGTCTTGCAGGAGCCCCCAAGCGCCGCCCCGGTTGTAGGCGAGAATGACGTTCACGTGGCCGTCGAGCAGCTCGATGGGCTCGAAGGCGCGCTGGTTCATGATGAGCTCTGCCCACGCCTTGGTAGCCACGTCCGCCACCAAGGAAATGGCAGCGACGATGCCGAAGAAGCGGAAGCTCGGACCTTCGCCGCCGACGTCCGGACGCTCGCCCGCCGGCGGCTCGTCTGCGACGGGTACGGTGGGCAGAGCCTCGACCTGCTCCCCCGCGTCGGAGCTCTGCGTCTCGGAGCTCTGCGTCTCGGAGCTCTGCGCGTCGGAGCTCTGCGCGTCGGAGCTCTGCGCGTCGGGGCTCTGCGCGTCGGTCTCCTGGGTCGCCAGCGGAGCCTCCAAGGCGTCACGGGTGGCTACGCTCGGGGCGAGCTGCCCCTCCGCCAGCGTGTCTTCGGGCGGCGCGTCGCCGGGAACCGAGGACTCTAGGGCGGGAGCGGCCTCTGCGGATGCGGGTGGAGCGCCGGTGGGCAACGCACCGCGGTCTTCGGTCGAGCTCATGTGGGCCGCATGATTACGACAACTCCAAGCGTTCGACCAGGCGGGCCCGCCTTGCCGGGACACCGCACATTTGTTTAGCCTTTTTCCCATGCCCGCTCCCCCTTGGAACCGTCCTCGCGGCCTCGACTCGGTGGTCCAGGGCTGGCTTGCCTCCGGCAAGGTCCGTCCCTGCGTCACGGCGGAGCGCAAGCTCCCGTCCTCCGAAGCCCACTACGGCGGCATGCCCGCCCTCGCCCCAGGGCTCGTGCGAGCCCTCTCGGAGCGCGGCATCACGTCCCTCTACAGCCACCAGGTGGAAGCCATCGAGGCCGCGCTGGCGGGGCGCCACGTCGTCGTTGCCACGCCCACCGCGAGCGGAAAGAGCCTCTGCTTTCACCTGCCGGTTCTGGACGCCATCGCTCGTGATCCGAGCGCCAGCGCGCTCTTCGTTTACCCCACCAAAGCGCTCTCACGGGACCAGGAGCATGGCCTCCACCGACTCGTCGCGGACAGCGGCCTCCACGTTCCCTCCACCGTCTTCGACGGCGACACGCCCGGGGACGCGCGGCGCGCCGCGCGTGAAAAGGGCCGCGTCATCCTCACGAACCCGGACATGCTCCACGCCGGCATCCTGCCGAATCACGCGCGCTGGGCGACGTTTCTGCAGGGGCTGCGCTACGTCGTGCTCGACGAGCTCCACACCTACCGCGGCGTGTTCGGCTCTCACATGGCGCACGTGCTGGCGCGGCTCCGGCGCATCGCGGCGTTTCACGGCGCATCGCCCACCTTCATTTGCGCGACGGCCACCATCGGAAATCCGCGAGAGCACACCGCCCGTCTCCTGGGCGTCGCCCCAGACGACGTGACGCTGGTGGAACGCTCCGGCGCGCCGCGCTCGAGCCGTCACGTGCTTCTCTACAACCCACCCGTCGTCAACGCGGAGCTCGGCATGCGCGCCAGCACGCTGAAGGCCGCGGTGAGCTTGACGGCGGATCTCGTGCGGGCACGCGTACCCACGATTCTGTTCGGCCCCTCACGGAACTCCGTGGAGGTCATGCTCAAGTACCTGCGCGACGAGTGTGGAGACGTCGTGGGACCCAGCGCCATCATGGGCTACCGCGGCGGCTATCTGCCGGAAGCGCGCCGCGCCATCGAGCGGGGCCTCCGAGAAGGACAAATCAGCTGCGTCGTCGCCACCAACGCGCTCGAGCTCGGCATCGACATCGGCGACTTGGACGCCGTGGTTTGCGCTGGCTATCCGGGCTCGGTCGCCGGCACCTGGCAGCGCTTCGGGCGCGCGGGGCGACGCGGAGCAGGCTCGATTGCGCTCATGGTGTGTTCGAGCGGAGCAGTGGACCAGTACCTGGCGCGCGAGCCCGGCTACCTTCTCGACGGCGGCGCAGAAGAAGCCCGCATCGAGCCCGGCAACGTGGAGGTGCTCATCCAACACCTGAAGTGCGCCGCGTTCGAAGCGCCGTTCGAGCTCTCGGGCCCCGGAGAGCGCCCGGCCTCACCCGAGCCGGCGCTCGGCGAAAGCTACGGTGGCCTCGATCCGGAAGCCACACGGGACGCGCTCGAGTACCTCGCGGGGCACGGCCTCGTGCATCAGTCCGGCGGGCGCTACCACTGGACCGGCGACGCCTTCCCCGCGAGTCACGTGTCGCTCCGCAACATCGGCTGGGACAACTTCGTCATCATCGAAGAGAGCCCGCTCACCTCGTCGCACGAGCGACCTTCCGAGACCCAGGTCCCCGAGGAGCGCACCATCGGCGAGCTGGATTTTCGGGCCGCCCACACGATGCTGCACGAGCAAGCCATCTATCAGCAGGACGCCGAGCAGTACCAAGTGGAGCGTCTCGACTTCGACAACCACAAGGCGTTCGTACGCAAGGTGGCGCCCGACTACTTCACGACGGCGCTCACCTACCGCACGGTGAGCGTCCTCGAGCCGGCGGCTACGGAAGCGGCCTCGCGCGTGCTGCTCGGTTGGGGGGACGTGAAAGTGGTGGAGAAGGTCACGGGGTACAAGAAAATCAAGTTCTTCACCCACGAAAACGCCGGCTACGGGGACGTCCACCTGCCGGAAATGGACATGCACACCACGAGCTTCTGGCTCACGGTTCCGGAGGAAGTGCTCGAAGAGCTGTCGGCGCCGCGCGCCGCGCTCGTCGACGCCTTGCGCGGCGTGGCGAGCGCGCTGGAAACCGTCGCCTCGCTCGCGCTGATGTGTGATCCCCGTGACCTCGGACAAACCATCGGCGACGGCGCCACTCCCGCGGGACGGGACCCACACGCCAGGCGCACGGGCGGCCTCTCCCCGACCGTGTTCGTGTTCGACGCCATCCCCGGCGGCGTCGGTCTGGCAGAGCGCATCTACGAGCGCGCGCCCGAGCTGCTCTCCAGGGCACGCGCGCTCGTCGAACGCTGCCCCTGCGAGCGCGGCTGTCCGGCCTGCGTTGGACCGGCCGAAGAAGGCGCGCGCAAGGAGCTCGCCCTGCGGCTCATCGACGCGTTCGGATTGGCGGCGCAGGGCACTGTTCATTGAGCGCTGTCCATTGAGCGCTGTTCGTCGAGCAGCGTACCGAGAAACACGAAGCAGGGTTTCCCCGCCCCATGCGCCGCCGTGCACTCGAGTCGCCGTGTGCGGCTCCAACACGGCGGCTCGAGTGGGCTCGGCTCGGATGAGCCGCTCGCCGATGGGCGCCTCAGTCGCCTCCCCACGCGCCGAAGGTCGCCTTGACACCCAAATGGATCCACTCGTGCGTCCCCTTGTCGTCGACATCCACGCTGACGTCGTCGTTCGACAACTTCGAGTACTGCCCGAGGGCGAACAAGCCGTACGGACCGATGCGCATGTAGCGCCCCACGCGGAAGTCCACGCCCACTTGCGCGTTGAAGAACTCCATACCGCGCAGCGTGGAGTCGATGCTCTCGACGCTCTGCATGAGCCACTCGTAGCCAACGCCCGCGCCAATCCACGGTGAGAACGCGCTCGTCACCGGCAAAATGTTGTAGATGATTTCACCGCCGACGCGAATGCCGCTCGGGCCGCTGCAATCGATGTCGTCGCAGTTGTCACCCTCGAAGCCGATCAGGTAGGAGCCGTAGCCGCCGATGAAGAGGTGGTTGTCCACTCGGTAGCCGAGGTCGAGTTGCAGCGGGATACCGCCCGCCACCGCGTCGCTGAGCGACGCGTCCGACACCGCATCGCCGAGCGGAATGGCGTAGGCCACACGCACGGCGAACTCGAACCCACGTTGAACTTCATCCCGCTCGTGGCTCGGCACGACCGCAGGCTCCACAGCGGGCTCGGTAGTGACCGTGCTTTGCTCTTCGGTCGAAACTACCGTCGTGTCCGTGGTCGCGCCTGCTGCGGCGTCGTCGGGCTCTTCTGCCGGACCTGCCGTTGCCGCCGGGTTGTCGTCCGCCATCGTATCGGTTGCCTGTGCGAAGGCGGGCACTGTCACGAGCAGCGCGCACGTGGCCGCGCCGAATTTGATTCGAATCCCCATTCGTCTGCTCCTTGGCTTGAGTCGCAACCGAATAAACGGAAACCTTCGTGCGTGGCCTAACCGGAGAGCTAAAAGATTCCGACTGGGGCGCGCTCTACCCACGGTCGCCGAGCAGTGACGAATTCAGTGCCGCAGCTCTTCGGTCGGGTCGTGGCGCACGACGATGGCGCTCGGGACGACGTTGAGGGCACGGACCAGCTCTTCGACCGACGAATAGCGATCCGAGGGAATTTTCGCCAAACAGCGCGCAACGATGGCCTCGAGCGAAGGCGGAATGGGATGCTCCAAGACGTCCTCGACCTTCGGCGGAGGTTGCGTCACGTGCGCCATGGCTACGGCCACCGGATTCGCCCCCTCGAAGACAGGCCGTCCGGTCAAAAGAAAAAACATCACGCATCCGAGCTCGTAAATGTCTGCCCGGGCGTCCGCGCCGTTGCTCGTGATCACCTCGGGCGCCATGTAGCCGGGGGTGCCTGCAATGGGCGCGGATGCGAGCGCGCTGCCCGACGCTTGCTCCAAGCGCCGCCGCAGCTCGACGATGCCGAAGTCGAGCACCTTGATGAAGTCGTCGCGCAGCCCCACCTGGGCCTGCATCAGGTTCTCGGGTTTGAGATCTCGGTGCACCAAGCCGAGCGCGTGCGCCTCGGCCAACGCGTCGCACGTTTCCAGGGCAACGCGCACCACCTCGTCCGGTGCTAGCGGACCATCCTCACGAACCACACGCCCCAGATCTCTGCCCTCGAGCAGCTCCATGGCGAAGTACAGCGCGCCGTCGTTCGACATGCCGTAGTCGAACACGCGAACGGCGTGCGGAGACGTGAGCGCGGCCGTCACCTGCGCCTCACGTTCGAACCGGCGCATGAGCGCGCGATTTTTCCGAGCGTCCGGGGGCGCACGCATCAGCTTGATGGCGGCTGGACGCGCCAAGAGCTGATGCTTGGCGCGCCAAACCTCACCCATGGCCCCTTTTCCAATGAGCTCGACCAGCTGGTAAGAGCCCAACCGACCGCTGTAACTCGCCTCACGACGTAGGCGATGTGACACCAAGGCCACGTAGTAACCGACGACGATGGACACCAGGGCCGTCAGCGTGCTTTCGCCCACCCCGCTGGTGTCACGGAAGACCACCAAGCTGAGCGGCTGCATCGCGCCCGCCACGATGAGCGGAAAAATGAGCTTCTTCGGCGGCACGGGCACGAACCACGAAAACATGCCCACGAGCACGCACGTAAAGGTCATACGCGGCGGCTCGAGACCGACGAGGTCGTTCAGGCGCACCGGGGCCATCGCCATCGGGAGCGCGCGCAGCACGAGGTAAACCAACGCGGCGTTGATGACGGTCCGCGTGCGGACGCGGCTCGAACGCGAGAGCGCGGCCAACCCCATGTCCAAGGTCACGGACACCGTCGTGCCCACCACGATCTCGAGCACCAGAGCGGGGCTGCCCCGCGCGTTGAAGCTGCCCCAGAGTACGTAGTACCCGACCGTCGCGAGCGCGGTCAGCTCGCACATGAGCACCAAACGCTCTCTGACGAAGCGCGCCGTCTGCCCGCGGATGCCTTCTCCCCCGAGCAAGAGCGAGCTCGCCCGGGTCTCCTCTGCGCCGGAGAATCCCGGCACGTCTCGATCCAGGCGCTCGTGTCCGACGCTCTCTGGCACGGGCGGCGAGGGCGCAACGCGCGCGGCGCGACCGAGCTCGGACACTTCCGATGGGTTCAGCTCGTCGCGCAGCGCTTCTAGGACGCGCTTGAGCTCCGCCGCCGATGCAAAGCGGTTCCGCGGGTCCTTCTCCAAGCAGCGCCCGACCACTGCCTCGAGGTCCGGTGGGACGAAATGGCGCGCCAAGTTGGAAACACGCGGCGCGGCGTCCACGACGTGCGCCATGCACGTGAGCTCCACCGAGTGACGGATGAAGGGCGGGCGTCCCGTGAGCAGGAAAAACAGGATGGAGCCGAGTTGATAGATGTCACTTCGCGCGTCCACCCGTCGACCGAGCACCACCTCGGGCACGATGTACGCAGGCGTGCCCATCACGCGCGGCGAGACCAGGTACGACGTGGTGTGCAGCTCCGAGCGCGGGCGGAACTGGGCCATCCCGAAGTCCAGCACCTTGATGAAGTCCTCGCGCAGCCCGGAGCGACAGCGATAGATGTTCGAGGGCTTGAGATCTCGGTGCACCAGGCCCTTCTGGTGAGCTTCTTCGAGCGAGTCGCAAGCCTGCAGCCCGATGTCGATTGCCTCCGCCGCCGTCACGGCGCCGCGATGCTCGATCCACTTCTGGAGGTCTTCCCCCTCCAAGAGCTCCATCGCGTAGTACGGAGCGCCCTCTTCGGAGACGCCGTAGTCGTACAAGGTAACGGTGTGCGGTGACGTCAAGAGCGCCGTCACTTGCGCCTCGCGCACGAAGCGCTCGAGCACCTCCGACGTGACGCCTTCGAGCTGGATTTTCTTGACCGCGGCCGGGCGCGCCAGAAGGTGATGGTGGGCGAGCCATACCTCGCTCACGTCCGTCTGCGCGATCAGTCGCCTCAGGTGATAAGCCCCGAGGTTACGGGCTCGTTCGACGGCGCCCCGCAAACCTTGCGCGATGCGCGCGCACACGTAGCCAACGAACACAGCAATGGTCGAGGCGACCGCGCTGTTGGCGACGATGCTTGGATTTACGGGTGCCGGCGACCACAGGAGCACCGCTAGCGGCTGGGTCGCCGCGCCCAGCGCGCACAAACCCAGGGCGCGACGGGGCGAGGTGGGGATGAGGGTCGGCAGGCTCACGACCGCCAAGCAAGCCAGGGTAAACCGTGGTGGCCCGAAGCCGGCGAGGACGTCCAAACGGACGGGCAGCACGGAAAGCAGGAGGCACCGCAGCACGAAGTACACGTAGCCCAGCTTGACCACCTGGCTCACGGGAAGCTTCCGATCGCTCGCCGTCACGGCGAGCGCGATGTCGAGCGTCAGGCTGGCCAGAGCAATGCCCAAGAGCTCCTGCCACACGTCGGCGCGATAGAGAATTTCGTGGTGCAGCGCCGACCAGCCGAGCAGATAGCACGCCGTTAGAATCGCCGTGGCGTAGCCCACGGTAACGACCCGTGTGCGAATGCGTACGGGATCGCGCGAGGAGCCAGTGAACGGCCTCGCGAGGACGAGTGAATTCGACGACCACCCTGCACCGGGCACGAGGTCGCGCCGGGCCCCGTTCGAGCCCCAATCGCCTGGCCTTTCCGCGTTCATCCCCCCTCAGCACCCAAAGGTACGATGCCGCGCGTCCCTCCGCCCGGGCCCCGGGAGAAGTCGGCCGAGAATAAACGCCACTAGTCGATTTTGGGCGACCCGAAGAGGGGCCACGGCGTCAGAAGCGGGACGGGCGCGCCCGGGCCACTCTGTCTCATGGCTCGCTCACATTCGTCGAGCGACAGGCGACGTGGCCCGAAAATGGTCGAGTCCGCGGCGTCTGCGTCCATCAGCGAGCTCGGCGTATCTACGCCGAAATCGTCGGGGTGTCCCGGCATGTCCAAGAGGATGTGACCCAGCTCGTGTGCCAACGTGAACGAGCGGGCACCGGCGCGCACGCCGGCGCGGTCCAAGATGACGGCGTTCTGCGCGCTCGTTCCAGGGCCGAAAATGAACGACTCCCCGATGCGGCCCGCTCCGGCGAACGTTGGAACCACGATGAGCTCGAGGGTGGCGGGGTCGTCGTCTTGCAGCGCCTTGATGAGAGAGCGTTCTTCGACTGTGCCCGCCGCCGCGTCGAAGTCCGTGAAGTGCAGGAGCCCGTCCTCCAGCGCCACCTCTCCGAGGCAAACGGGCAGGGTCGGGTCGTTCGATGCGGGCGCGTCGTCCGGCGTGTCCAGGCGCACGAGCTGTCCGCCGCGCCCCTTCACCACCACGTCCGCGCTGCGCTCGGCGGCTCGACTCGAGCGCGCGTTGGGGCTCACCGCGGCTGCGTAGCCTGCCTGACGGAGGCGCTCCGCGAGCCGCCCGGCGACCTCGACCGGCAGCTCTCCGCGCCGGATTTCCATCTCGATGGGCCGCCCGTCCACACGCACGCGGAGCGCGCCGCCGCTGGCGCGCTGTCCATCGGCGCAACCCACCGCCAATAGATGCGGCGGCGGCACGTCGACCACCCGAATGTCGAGTGAGCTGGCCGGGCCAAAGTGAATGCCACACTGGCCCCAAAGCGCGCTGGCCAAGCCGAGCTCTTCTTCGAGCAAGCGACGCGCCTCGCTCACGTCCGCACCGACGGCGGGGCCACCGCCCGGCGCAACGCGAAGCACGTGCGCGCGCACACGGACGCGATAGCGACCCTCCGCGAAGCTCGCCAGCCCTCGCGGGCCACCCACGCGCACGGTGACCCCGACCGACGGCGCAACCTCCACACGAAGGCGTCCCCCGACCTCCGCCAGAATCGAACGCGCCAGGGACGCGGGGTGCCCGCGATCGACGGCATCGGTGCTCAAGCGAATGAACGGCGACACGCGACACGCGAGCTCGGGATCCGTCCCGCGAGGGCACGGCGTGTTCGTGAGAGGCACGGGGCCGAGCGCATCCTTCTGCTTGCCCCCGGGGTCGAGCGAAACGAAATGCAGGCTCTGGGGCACGTCCCGCGGAGCGCCCACCGCCATCCAGCGCAGCGCGTCCTCGTCGGGGCGCTCCTCGCCGAGCTCTTCCGGAAGCACGCGGCTGAGCGACGCGTGAGAGCGGGCCAAGTCGATCCGGTGACCGCGCGCGTCTTCGGCGCGGAGCTCGATGACGGCGACGGGGCTGAGCCCTCGGCTCGTGCGAAGGCCGCCACTTCCCGGGCGCACGCCTTGAACGCCGATGCGGTCTCCGCGCAGGACTTGCCCGGGAGGGATCGCGGCGCCGCGCGGATCCAACAACCGGAACGGGGCCGACTCGGGGGCCCGCGCCGAGGGCTCGAGCTCGCTGCGCGGAAGCCACGTGAGCCGCGCTAGCGCGGCGTCCCCCAACTCCGGATCCACCACGTCGGCGATGCCGTCGTCGTCGTCGTCATCGCTATCGACGATCACGAAGCGACGCCCCGAAAATGCGGTCGCCTCGGAGTCACCGCCCAGGGGGCCCGCGCCGCGAAGGGCGTCCGTTTCGGGCGCCGCAAAGGGGCGGCTCGGGACCGCCCCGCGAGCGCCTGCTCGCCGCGGCGGCTCCGCCAAGGCAGACAACGACACGCTCACGCAGGTGAGCGCCACTGCCACACGACCCAGATCCGAGGCTCTGCTCATGGAGCTCACGCGACCCAAACGTCTACTCGACCCAGCCAAGCTGGACTCGACGATAGCTCGCTTCTTCGAAGAGCGAAGCGCGACCTTCTTCGAGCGCGGCCAGCACGAGCGCCCCCCACGTCGCCGTGGGGAGCTTGCGGCTCTCTGCCAGCTCAGGAGCGAGCTCCCGAGCCAAAGACGTGAGCCCCGCGGCGTGCAGCGCGGCCAGCGCCACCCCACGCACGGCTTCTTTCTTGGGATCCAGCGCGATCCGCTCCAGCGACTCCAGGCGCTCCGTTTGTCCGTAGTGCAGCGCGAGCGCCCCGATGGCGCGCACACCGACGTCCGTGGCAGCCGCGCTGCCCTTGCATGCGCTCTCCAGCATCGCGCGCGCCTCGGGGACGCCGTGCGACGCCAAGCGAAACAAGAACGTGGTGTCTCGATCTGCGCTTGGGCGATCGCTCAAGCGTGACACGAGCTCCACGGTGGGACGAACGATGCGCGCCTTGTCCGGCTCGAGCGCCCAGTGCACCAGCGCCCAGGCCTGACGGGCGCTCGCAGGACCTTCCTTGGTGCGTGCCTCGGCCTCGCGGGCCGTGCTTTTGTCTCCGGCGCGCAGGCCCAGCTCAGCCATGAGCAGCCAGCGACCCAAGTGCCGCTCCGCCTCACGTAGAAGCGCGAGCGCAGGCCCGACGAGCCCCGGCAGCGCAGGCGCCCAGAGAAGCGGCACCAGAACGTCCACACAAAGCGCGATACGGTGCGCCTCCTTCACCTTGGGGGCCACGTCGATGGCGTGCTCCGCGCGCGACTCGCCGCGCGCCACGCGCGCGAGCTCCGCCGCGAACGCCAAGTGCGGCTGACGAGTCATCGCCGCGCGAGCCAAAGCGGGCCCCAACGACGGCTCGCGGCTCAGACTCGCCGCCGAAAGAGTAGCCAAGCCGCCGCCCTCGTTCTCGAGCGCGCGACCGAGAGACTCCGTGGAGCGCGGTGACGGAGACGTGGCCAACGCGCGCGCCAGCGCGCCATAGAGCGGTCGCTCGAACGAGCCGCGTCGCACCAACACGTCCAGCGTGCCCTCTGCCGCTTCCCGGACCGCCGGCGCGACCGGGATGAGAGCGCGAGCGCAGCCGGCGAGCTGCGCCTCCGCCGAAGGCTTGCGCTTCAACGCCGATGCCAGCTCGTCGGCGACTCGCCGCAGAAGCTGCGCAGGGGCGCCGCTTCGCAGCCGCTTTTCCGACGCGACTCCGGCTGGGTCGCTCGAAGGCGCGAGCTCCATGCCCTGCACTTTCACCTCATCCGCCAAACCGCTCATTTGGACCCCCCACGCTCCTGACCGCGGCAAAACGAACGACGAAGGTAGCCGATTCTTTCTGCCCAGCGTGAAGAAAGTGGGAGCGGCGCTCCATCGGGGCCAGCGCTCGAGCCGCTTTTCGGGGCCACGAGCGGGCCGCGCTTAGGCGGCGCTGGGCGCAACTCTCCCCCGAAAACGCCGCCCGAGCCTCCCCCGGAGCAGCACCTGGAGCCCGCTCCCGCCCCGTTTGGTGCTGGTCAGGCCAAGGCAAACTCAATATCGTCGGCTCGCGTCGTGCACGCAGTGGGTCGATTGGCTCGCTGCGGCGCAAGCTCGCTTCTCGACCAGCGGCCTCGACCGCTCCGTAGAGAGGCTCGGAGGACCAAGAGGAACATGCTCATTCGCCGTTCGACCCGCTTCGCCTTCGCCGCGACCCTCGTCGCCGTGGTGTTTTCTTTCGCTTGCGCCAAGAGCGAGGAAACCCCGCCTCCGGCCTACGGGCAGCCCGCCCCCGCGCAACCCGGGTACGGTCAGCCCGGGTACGCGCAGCCCGGGTACGCGCAACCGGCCCCCCAGCAGCCTGGCTACGCTCAGCCCGGGTACGCGCAGCCCGCCCCGACGCAGCCGGCCGCGGACCCCAATCAGCCGGGCTACGCCCAGCCCGCACCCGCGGCCACGCTCTCGACGCCAGCAGCGCTCGCCTTCCCCTGTCAGCAGGACGCCACCTGCCTGGGCCACAAGTGCAGCCCCCAAGCTCAAAAGTGCGTCTGGCCTTGCCAGAACGACAACGATTGCCAAACCGGCTACCGCTGCATGGCGCCCGCCTGCGTGCCGAAAACGCAATGAGGCGCGCAGCGGAGGCTCATTCGTGATCACCGAAGACGAATACGTAGCGCTGGCGTTTCCCGAGCTCCACGCGCTCTTGGACGCGCTCGACCGCCTCGACGACGAGGCGGTCGAGGCAGAGTTCGAAAGCGACATCCTCACCATCGAGTTCGAGGACGGCGCCAAGTACGTCATCAACTCGCACCGCGCCGCGCGGCAAATCTGGATGGCGGCAGAGCGCTCGGCCTGGCACTTCGATTGGAACCCGGAGCGCAAAGCATGGGTCGCCACCAAGTCCGGCGACGAGCTCTGGAGCACGCTCGAAGGCCTCCTCGCCAAAAAGCTCGCTCGCGCCGTTTCGCTCCGCTAGCGCCTCGTCGCCCGTTTTCGGGGGGCGAAACCTGCGTCACCCGCCCGGTGCTCCCGCACTGGGTCAGGGTGACGCACCGAGCTCCGCGATCGGAACACCATTCCGTGCGGCGACGCGGCCCAGCTACGCGTGGAGCCGTTACCCTAACGTGCCCGCCCTGCCGGCCTCGTCGTCCCCTTCCCAGCTCGAGCTGCGCGGAGGCGGAGACCCTGCACGTAGCACCCTCGTGGTCAGGACCTGAGCGGCTTGCTAAAGAGCTGTGCCCTCGAGCGCGGTCATGAGTACAGAAAATCCAGCCAAGCAGCGCCCCGTTTTCGACAAGGTCTCGGCGCAGGTCGATTTCCCCAAGCAAGAGCAGGAAATTCTGGCGCTCTGGGCCGAGCTCGACGCGTTTCACGAGTCCAACCGCAGGCGCGCAGGGCAAAAGGAGCCGTTCGTCTTCTACGACGGGCCGCCCTTCGCGACGGGCACGCCCCACTACGGGCACCTCTTGGCCGGCACCATCAAGGACATCGTGCCGCGCTACTGGAACATGCGCGGACATGCGGTGGAGCGGCGCTTCGGCTGGGATTGCCACGGCTTGCCCATCGAAGCGCTCGCCCAAGAGGCGCTCGGCCTCGCCGGCACGGCGCAAATCCTCGAGCGCGGCGTCGACGTCTTCAACGAGCAGTGCCGGTCCATGGTGCAAACCTACGTGGCCGAGTGGCGCAAAACCGTCACGCGCATGGGGCGTTGGGTCGACTTCGACAACGACTACAAGACCATGGATCCGGACTTCATGGAGTCCGTGTGGTGGGTCTTCAAGCAGCTGTACCAAAGCGGTCGCGTCTACAAGTCGTACCGCATCATGCCTTACAGCTGGAAGCTGACGACGCCGCTCTCCAACTTCGAGGCCAACTCCAACTACAAAGAGGTCCAAGACCCTGCCATCACGGTGCGCTTCTTGGCGCGCTCGGGGACGGGCCTCGAAGCGCTGCAGCAGAAGGTCGGCACCCAGCTCGTCTACCTCCTGGCGTGGACGACGACGCCTTGGACGCTGCCGTCCAACTTGGCGCTCTGCGCCGGCCCGGACATCGACTACGTCGCCGTCAAGGACCGTACGGGCGACGTCTACGTGCTCGCCGAGGCCCGCCTCGCCGCCTACTACAAGGAGACGGACGAACACGAAGTCGTCGGCCGCTTCAAGGGCGCGGAGCTCGCCGGCTGGAGCTACGAGCCTCTCCTTCCGTATTTTGCGGCGCAGCCGAACGCGTTCGTCGTGCTCACGGACGACTTCGTCACCACGAGCGACGGTACGGGCATCGTGCACATGGCGCCCGCCTACGGCGAGGACGACTTCCGCGTGTGTCGGGCGCGAGGCATCGACTTGGTCGATCCGCTGGACGCCGAAGCGCGCTTCACGAGCCTCGTCCCCGAGCACGCCGGGCAGTTCTGCAAGGACGCCGACAAGGAAATCATCGCGCGCCTGCGCCGCGAGTCCAAGCTGGTGCAGCACGGCACGCTCAAGCACAACTACCCCTTCGACGAGCGCACGGACACGCCCCTCATCTACCGCGCCATCGAGGCCTGGTACGTACGCGTCACGGATCTACGCGAGCAGCTCTCGGCGCAAAACGACACCGTGGGCTGGGTGCCGCGCGCCGTCGGTCAAAACCGGTTCGGCAACTGGCTCCGGGAAGCCAACGACTGGAACATCAGCCGGAACCGCTTTTGGGGCTCCTGCATCCCTCTCTGGATCAACGAGCAGGACTCGTCCGACATCATTTGCGTCGGCTCCATCGCCGAGCTCGAAGCGCTCTCCGGCGTGCGCGTCACGGATCTGCACAAGCACGTCGTGGACCGCATCGTCATCCGGAAGGACGGCAAGACGTACCGCCGCACGCCCGAGGTGCTCGACTGCTGGTTCGAGTCGGGCTCCATGCCGTACGCGCAGCAGCACTACCCGTTTCGCGCGGGTGACGCGGCCGAAGGCGTCGGCACGGACGCGCGCTTCCAAGCGTTCTTCCCCGCGCACTTCATCGCAGAAGGGCTCGATCAGACGCGCGGCTGGTTCTACACGCTGCTCGTCTTGGGCACGGCGCTGTTCGGGAGGTCCCCGTTCCGGAACGTGGTCGTGAACGGGCTCATTCTGGCCGAAGACGGCCAGAAAATGAGCAAACGCAAGAAAAACTACCCGGATCCGAGCGTGGTGCTCGATCAGTACGGCGCCGACGCGCTGCGCGCCTACATGATCGACTCGCCGGTCGTGCGCGGCGAGCCGCTCCGCTTCAGCGAAAAGGGGCTGAAGGAAATCGTGCGCACGGTGGTGCTCCCCTACTGGAACGCGCTCTCCTTCTTCACCACGTACGCCAGCATCGACGGCTACGACCCCAAGACGTGGACCGCGCCCGAAGTCGCCCAGCGCCCGGACATCGATCGCTGGATCTTGAGCGTGTTGCAGAGCTTGGTCGGCGACGTGAACCGCGAAATGGAGGGCTACCGGCTCTACAACGTGGTGCCGCGCCTGGTGCTCTTCATCGACGATCTCACCAACTGGTACGTACGCCGCTCGCGCCCACGTTTCTGGCGCAGCATGGACGACCGGGACAAGGCAAGCGCCTACGCGACGCTCTACGAGGTGCTCGTCACCTTCGCCAAAGTGCTGGCGCCGTTCATGCCGTTCGTGACGGAGGTGGTGTACCAAAAGCTGGTGCGCCCCGTGCATCCGGACGCGCCGCCCAGCGTGCACTTCTCCGACTACCCCGTCGTCGACGCGGGGATGATCGACGTCCAGCTCGAAGCTCGCATGAAGACCGTGCGCGCCGTCGTCGCGCTCGGACGCAAGCTACGCGAGGACCACAGGCTCAAGGTGCGTCAGCCGCTTCGGTCGCTCACCTTCGTCCACCGCGACGCGCGCGTCCGCGCGCAGCTCGAGGCCGCCGCGTCCCACGTCGCGGAAGAGCTGAACGTGAAGCGCGTGGAAGTGTCGGCCGACGAAAGCGCCTTCACGACGCTCAGCGTCAAGCCCAACTTCAAGACGCTCGGCAAGCGTTGCGGCTCGAAGCTCGGCGCCATCAAGGACACGTTGGCGCGCTTCGGTTTCGACGAGGTGGCCCAGCTCGAGCAAGGCGGCAGCGTCGTGGTGGAAGGGGAACCCCTCACGCTGGAAGACGTGCTTCTGCAGCGCTCGCCACAACCCGGCGCGGCCGTCGCCACGGACGGCCAAGTCACGGTCGTCTTGGAT
>JAEYVE010000256.1 GCA_023432025.1 Pseudomonadota bacterium | reverse complement strand
CTCGACGCTTCACGCGCCCCCCCTTCACGGCACACCTTGTACTGCTACACGCGCGTTCCCTCCGTCGTCCCTGGCAGCTGGGCGGCGCACGCCGAGCGCTTCGCCGACGTCGTGACGGCGCGCATCGAGGCGCTGGCTCCCGGCTTTGGTGCGACGGTCTTGGCGCGCCACGTCACGACGCCGGTCGACTTCGAAGCGCACAACGCAAACCTGCGTGGCGGCGACATCGGCGGCGGCGACAACGCGTGGACGAACCAGCTCGTCTTTCGTCCGTTCTGGGGTGGCTCGCGTTACGCGACGGCGCTCAGGGGCCTCTACTTGTGCTCCAGCTACGCGCACCCCGGCGCCGGAGTTCACGGAATGTGCGGCTACAACGCTGCGCGACGCGCGCTTCGCGACCTCGGGTGACGGGCGCCCGCGCTTTCCGTCGAGGGCGCGACCCGTGCTCCGCGAGCTCGTGTGACGGGCTATTGGCGTGGCCGCCCGCGCTTCCGGCGTGGTCTTTTTGGGCTACGTGGTGGTGCGCGCGGTGCGGACTGGGGCTGGCTCGCGGGAGCGACCGCGCTCCGAGCGACCGGGCCGAGATCGGCCATCGGCCTCGTCGGGTCCTCGCGGTCGCGTGCAGCGTGCCGAGTCCCGAGGTGAGCGTATCCCGGTGGGGCAAACCGGCTCGATTTGTGGGCCTGCTCGCGTTCTGCTAGAGGTCGCGTCCCTCGCCCCCATGAGCTCGCCACACACTCTCACCGGCAAGCAGGCGGCGCACCTGCGCGCGCTCGCGCACTCGCTGAAGCCCATCGTTCAAGTCGGCAAAAACGGCTGGAGCGCGGGTCTGCGCCAGGAAATCGACGGCGCGCTGCTCGCGCACGAGCTCATCAAAATCAAGCTCGGCCGCGAAACGCCGGTCGACGCGGGCGCCATCGCCGTGCACGTCGAAGCGGAAAACCACGCCGCCGTGGTGCAAATCATCGGCAACATTCTGGTGTTGTACCGACGTCATCCGGAACGGCCGAAAATCGAGCTCCCCAAGCCCGGTCGCCGCCGCCCGCCGCCGTCCTCCGAGTAGGCCGCTTTTCCGGAGAGGGGCGCTTCGCTACGTTGGGCGTCCCATGAACGCGCGACCTCCGCGCCGGCAGGATGCCGGTCACCTGGTGTGGATCGATCTCGAAATGACGGGACTCGAGCCACGAGACAACGTCATTTTGCAGGCGGCGCTCATCGTGACGGATCGCGATCTCGCGCCGCTCGAGGAGTACGTCGTCGACATTTGGCAGCCGCCCGAGGCGCTCGCCAAGATGGTGCCGTTCGTGCGCGACATGCATCAAAAGACGGGCCTCACCGAGCGCGTCACCGCTTCCAAGGTGCACGTTGCGGACGCGGAGAAGGCGCTGCTCGAGCGCGTGGCGGGCTGGTGCCCGTTTCGTCCGGTGCTCTGCGGTAACTCCATCGCCAGCGACCGCAAGTTCATCGACGAGTACATGCCCGCCCTCGCGGGGTACTTGCACTATCGCATGCTGGACGTGAGCACGCTGAAGATCCTGGCGGGCCATTGGTACGGCTCCACCGCGGTGTACGCCAAGCCCACCACCGGAGAGCACGACGCGCTCTTCGACATTCGTCAGTCCATCGCCGAGCTAGCTCACTACCGCGCTACCTTGTTCAAGAACGCCTGAATCGGCGCGGGCGCTGCTTCGCCGTGCCCTTTGGTGACTGCGCCCCGCGCCCGTGGCCCTCGTTCCACCGCGCGTGCGGCGGCGTTCACCGCGTCGAGGGCGTATGCTCGGTCCCATCGGAGGCTCGCCCGTGTTCGCCGTTCCCCACTTGCCCACGCCCAGCCCGAGCGCCCGCGACAAGGCGCGCCGTCTGCTGGAGCAGCGCCTTGGTCCTTCCAAAGTGCTGCTCGGCGAAGAGTCCTGCGCCACCTACGTGACGGACGAGTCGCTGGTGAACGGACCCACGCCGGACGCCGTGGTGCTGGCGAGCTCGACGGAAGACATCGCCGTTGCGCTCGCGGTCGCGCTCGAAGCGGAGGTGCCCATCACTCCACGCGCCGGCGGCAGCGGACGCACGGGCGGCGCCGTGCCCATCGCGGGCGGCATCGTGCTCTCGACGCTGGGCATGGACACCATCAAGGACATCGATCGAGCGGAGGGAGTTGCCGTCGTCGCGCCGGGCACGAACTTGGCCGCGCTCCACGCGGCCGTCGAGGCCGAAGGCTGGTTCTATCCGCCGGATCCGAACTCGGCGTCGATGTGCTGCATCGCCGGAAACGTGGCCGAGAACGCGGGCGGGCCGCGCGCCTTCAAGTACGGAGTGACGCGGGATTTCGTGCTGGGTTTCGAGACGCTGCTCATCGGCGGACAGCGGTTCTTTGCCGGGCGTCGCACGAAGAAGGGCGTCACCGGGTACGACGTGGCCGGGCTCCTGATTGGAAGCGAAGGCACGCTGGGAGTGTTCGGCGACGTGACGCTGCGCCTGGTGCCGCTTCCCGAGCAGATCATGACGCTGCTCGTGCTCTTCGCGGAGCAAGCGGACGCGGGTCGCGCGGTGGAGGCCATGACCGAACGCCGCATCGTGCCGCGCTGCCTCGAATTCTTGGACGAAACGACGCTCGAGGTGATGCGTGAAGCGGGCAACTCGATCGATCCGCGCGCCAAGTCGCTGCTGCTCGTCGAGGTCGACGGCCTAGAGAGTGAATGTGAGCGCCAAGCGGAGCGCGTGGCCGAGGCGTGCGAGGCGGCGCGTGCGCTCGACTTGCTGGTCGCGCAGAGCGCGAGTCAACGTGAGCGGCTGTGGGCGGCGCGCCGTGAAATGAGCCACGCCGTGCGCAAGCGCGCGCGCCACAAGGTGAGTGAAGACGTCGTCGTGCCCCGGCGTCGACTCGGCGAGCTACTCGCGCGTGTGCGCGTGCTGGGCGAGCGCCACGAGGTGCAAGCGCTGTCGTACGGCCACGCCGGAGACGGCAACCTCCACGTGAACTTCCTGTGGGACACGCCTGAGGAAGCGCCGCGCGTCGAGCGGGCGGTGGAGGAGCTCTTCCGCGCCACCATCGAGCTGGGCGGCACGCTGAGCGGCGAGCACGGCATCGGCCTAGTGAAGGCGCCCTACCTGCCGCTCGAACAACCGAGCGAGCTCATCGAGCTGCAACGTCAGCTCAAAACCGTGTTCGACCCCCGGGGCCTCCTGAACCCCGGAAAAATCTTCCCCCGCCCCAGCCACGGCCCCTGCTGATCCCCGCAGAGCAGGACTCACATCCAGCTCACAACCACCCCCGCCCCGCAGCCACCAAGCGGGGTTGGGGCCCCGCGCGGAGACGGCAAGCGCCCGAGCCCGTCTAGGTGCGAGCCGCGGACGGAGGCGGGAGGGGGCCCCTGAAAATCTCTTTTTCAGGGGGAGGGTCTGCTCCAGACCCTCCAACAACCCCGGCCAAGCGACGAGCCCGTCTAGGTGCGAGGCGCGGACGGAGGCGGGAGGGGGCCCCTGAAAATCTCATTTCAGGGGGAGGGTCTGCTCCAGACCCTCCAAAAAACTCTGCCAGGGGGAGGGTCTGCTTCAGACCCTCCCAAAAAAAAGAACTCTGCGGAGAGGGCGGGATTCGAACCCGCGGTAGGCTTTTGACCTACGCCCGCTTAGCAAGCGGGTACCTTCGGCCACTCGGTCACCTCTCCAAAAAGGCGGGGCGGACCGTAGCCGGACCCGGCTCGATTGCAAGAGTCTGGATGAGGCCACCGAGTTCTCGCGGGGGATGCCCCCCGAACACGGCCCGAAGGGTGTCCGCCGTTCCCCCTGAGCGGGCCTCGGGCGGATCAGCGCGGAGACGCAGGTTCGGTGCCCGGCGTGGGGCCCACCTCGGCGAACACCTCGCCGAGCGCGTGGTACGCGGCCCGCGGCGCCCGGTCGATGTCCACGACGCCCCACCACTCTTCGTTGAAAACGTTGTCGGGGTAAGGGCCTCCTCCGGGCGCGGCTCCGCCGCTGTCTTGCGAATCGACGTTGCCCGCTTTCCACCATTCGTCGGCCCACTCGAACAGCGTGCCGCCGGAGCTCACGCCGCCGTGGAGCACCGAGTTGTCGACGAGGAGCTGTGTGAGCACCGTGGTGGCGTGCGCTTGGCTTTCCGGATCGTAACTGGACGTGTCTGCGTTCCACGCGTCCGCGCCGTACTCGGCGAGGAACAGGGGCTTGTCGCTCAGCGCCGCCCAATCCGAAAACAAGTTACCGAACGAGATGTCGCGGTACGCATTGATACCCCACACGTCGACCTCTGGCAGACTTTCCACCGTTTCACGACTCGGAAGCTCGCCGTACACGCTGGCAATGGGCCGCGTTCCGTCGCTCGCACGAATGAGCCGAGCCACTTCGCCGATGCGCGCAATGCTGTCGTTCAAAGGCAAATCCGCGTACAGGCCGTTGTAGTTCCACTCGTTGCCGATGACCCACATCAGGATCGCGGGATGGTCCTTGACCGCTTCGACGAGCGGCACTGCGGCTTCCGCCGCCGCGCCGCCGTAGGGATACACCGTGTTCAAAAGAAAAATGCCGGCGCCTTGCAGTTGGTCCAAGACGGAGCGCTCCGTGATGGGCTCGTACGTGCGCACTACGTTGACGCCTATCGCCTGCATGAGCGGAATGTCCCTCGGCGCGAAGCCCGCGTAGTCGAGATCTGCCGGATGCGTTTTGCCCTTGCCTACGGGGTTCCAGCACACGCCGCGCATGTGCAGCGGCGCGCCGTTCACGAGAATGGCGCGCCCGTCGACGCTGACCGTCACGTCGTCGCGGATGCCGCCGCCTTCCATCGCGCCGCCGGTGCCACCTGTGCCCGGCTCGCCACCGCTCGCGGCGCCACCGCTCGATGGCCCGCTTCCGCCCACTCCGGACGCAGAAACGTCGCCGCCTGAGCCCCCGGAGCCCCCGGACGTCGAGCCCCCCGCGTGTGCTGCTCCAGAC
>JAEYVE010000147.1 GCA_023432025.1 Pseudomonadota bacterium | reverse complement strand
GTGTGACGGGCAGTGGTGCAGCGGTCGGCGCGGGCGGTACGGCGAGTGGCGGCGCGGCGAGTGGCGGCGCTTCGGGTGGCCAGGGCACGGGTACGGGCGCGACGGGCACCGGCGCGAGCGGCGCGGGCGGCAGCGAGCCGCTCGGTGAGTGCGATCCGTACACGTTTCCTCCGTACGAGCCGAACCTGGATTACGACTTCCGCGACGAATTCGCAGACATCGATCCGGCCAATTTCGAGGTGTACAAAGGCTGTCCCGACAACACCATTGCCGGCGTCGTCACCAAGGGTTGGTACGCGTTCATCTACGGTCCCAACAAGAACCCGTCCATCACCGACGCGCACATCGATCGGATGCTGACGGAGCTGAACGAAGACATGGCGTACGCGCGGGACGTCATGGGGTGGCCGCCGGATCGCCTGCCGCAGGAGGGGTACTACAGCAACGTGTACCTGTACGGCTCCGGGCTCTGCACGGACAACGCGTCCAACACGGAAACGGGCGGCTGGCAGAGCGGCATCAACGGTTATCCGATGGTGCTCTTGTCTTATTACCCCATCGTCAACCACGACCGCGGCGGCATCACGCACGAAGCCATTCACACCATCATGGCGACCATGCGGGGTCGCAAGGCGCATTGGTTCAACGAAGGTGGCAACACCTGGCTGCAAATGAACATGTCCGCCAACCAAACGGGTAAATACGGTGTTGGCTTCTTGGACGGCATTTCGTTCTTGGCGCCGCACCAACCCATCGAGTGCTACAGCGGCTGGCTGCAGGACGGCAGCTTCGGCGGCCCGGACGCGGAGGGCGTGAACCAAACGCGCAACGGTAGCCAGATTTCCACGTGGCGGGACTACTTGGGCGGCAGCCAATACAACTCCGCCTTCTCGCACTTTTTGGCGCTCTACGTGTCCACGGGCTCCAACGCCTGGCTGTGGAGCCACACGGATCACGTCAACGTGCTCGAGAGCCTCGCGGCGGGGCTCGGAGAAGCGCAAACGCGGCACGCCATTTCCGAGTTTCGCGCGCGCACGGCGCTCGTGGACTTCGGGCCGTGGAGAGAGGCGTTCGAGGGCCCCATCAGTAGCAACTGGGGCCGCACCATCGGCGCGGAGGAAATTTCCGGAGGCATTCTCGTGGAGCCGCCGGCGCATCAGCTGCGCCCCTACGTGCGCACGACGCGCGAGGGGGACACGCTCGTGCCCGATCCGCTCACTTTGCCGGGCTGGTCGGGGGCGAATCAGATCCCGCTTACGGTCAGCGGAAACGAAGTGCGCGTGGACTTCCAGCCGATCGGAGAAAACATGCGCTTTCAGCTCGCGTACCGCGCCGCGGACGGCACGGCCGTGTACGGGCAGCCCGTCGAAAGCGGCGCCTCGTGCCTGCGCCTGGACAAGGCGCCCCAGGACGGCGTGGTCCTCGGCGTGGTGTCGAACACCGACTACATTTTCGAAGGCGAAGAGACCCGCACCAAAAAGTACGACTACCGCCTGAACCTGGTGTCGGGCGCGTCGGAAACGACGGATCTCACGAAGAAGTACTATTGAGGAGGAGGGGTGGGTGGGGTGTCCCAAAAGGCTCCACTGGGCTCCAGTCGGGTCGAAAACCCGCTCGAAAACCCCGCTCGTTTGTCGCGCTGAGCCGCCCCAGTCGGTTACGGTTCGCGCGTCATGTCCCTGCTTTCGATCGCAGCGATCTTACTGTCCCTGTCTGGCCTCTTCGCGTGGATCAACCAGAGGTACCTGAAGCTTCCGGTCACCATTGGCTTGATGATTCTGGCGCTCGTCCATGCGCTCGGGCTCTTGCTGCTGAGGCGCGTGGCCCCGGCGTGGGTGGAGCCCGTCGAGCGCATGATGCTGTCCATCGACTTCGACAGGACGCTCATGCAGGGCATGCTCGGCTACCTCTTGTTCGCGGGCGCCCTGCACGTGGACCTCGCCAAGCTGAAGAATCAGCGCGCCATCGTGTTTCTCTTGGCCACGGTGGGGGTATTCGTCACGGCGGGGCTCGTGGGCGGCGCGGCGTGGGCGGTGACGCAGCTCTTCGAGCTCCACGTGCCGTTCATCTATTGCTTGGCCTTTGGCGCGCTCATCGCGCCCACGGATCCCATCGCCGTGCTCGCCATCCTCAAGCAGGTCGGCGCGCCGAAGAGCATCGAAATGAAGCTCGCCGGCGAGAGCTTGTTCAACGACGGCGTCGCCGTGGTCACGTTCGTCGGCCTCTTGCGTCTGGCGGGGCACGAAGGGCCGAAGGCCGCGGCGCAGCAGCGCGCCGACGAGGATCTCACGAGCCGCATCGTGGCCGAAGCGCAGAGCGTAGGTGAGCTCTTTCTCTTGGAGGTTGGCGGCGGCCTGCTCTTGGGGCTCGTCTTGGGGTTCGTTCTGGTGCTCCTGCTGCGGAGCGTCGACGACTACAAAACGGAGGTGCTGCTCACTCTGGCGGGCGTGACGGGCGGCTACGTGGCGTGCACGGCGCTGCACGTCTCCGGTCCGCTCGCCATGGTCGTGGCGGGGCTCTTCATCGGCAATCGCGGCCGCATGGCGGCTATGAGCGGGGAGTCGGCGCGGCGCATGGACGAGTTCTGGGAGCTCATCGACGAAATCCTCAACGCCGTCTTGTTCGTGCTCATCGGCCTCGAGGTGCTCATCATCACGCTCAAGCCGAGCTACCTCGTCGCTGGGCTCGTCGTCATCCCGCTGACGCTCTTGGGTCGTTTGGTGTCCGTGGGCGGAATGACGCTGCTCCTCCGGCGCAGGCAGGAGTTCACGCCCGGAGCCACGCGCGTCCTGGTGTGGGCAGGTTTGCGCGGCGGCGTGTCCGTGGCCCTGGCGCTCTCTCTCAAAGGCAAGCTCGTCGGCGACATGAGCGCCGTCGGAGATCTCTTGGTCACCATGACCTACGTGGTCGTGTGCTTCTCGATCATCGTCCAAGGCCTCACCATCGGCCCCCTGGTGCGCAAGCTCGGCCTCGCGGGAAAAACGGCGTGAGGCGCGCCTCCGCACCTCGCGACACCCTCTCCAAACGCTCGTACGTGCCCTGCCGGCCGTGAGCAGCGCTCGTCCGAACGTTTTGAGGACGACTGCTCACGGTGGGAAGCGCCCCTCCGAACGTTCGGAGTGCCCCTGCCGAGCGTGAGTCGTGGTCGTCCGAACGGTCCGAGGGGCGCTCCTCACGGGTGGAAGCGCCCCTCCCGACGTTCGGAGGGGGACTTCCGGCGGTGAGCAGGGGTGGTCCAACTGTACTTATGACTACTACTCACGGCGGGAAGTGGCCCTCCGAGCGTTCGGAGGGGTCGGATCTCCGGGGGTGACGCTAGAACGAAGAACCGGAGGCGCTCGATGACGCGTGAGTCGAGTGGACGTTGCGGTCCGCAGACCCACCAAGCGCGCCTAAACCCCAGCATGGGGGCCGAGGTGATAGGTGGTCAACGGGTAGGAGGTGGTGCGGTGGGCAGGAGTGAAATCAGCCCAGCTTCGCGGCCACGAGCCGGTTGATCGACACCCCTTGCTCGGCGGCTTCCATCGCGAGCGCACGATGCACCGCCGGCGGCACGCGGACAATGAACTTGCCCGAGTATGCCTTGGAGGCGAGGGCCTCCGGCGGCTCCTGCCCGTTCTCCCTCATCATCTCGACGGCCACGCGAACGAGTTCGATGATGCCAGCGAGCGCCTTCTCGTGGGTGTCGTCGAAGTGGCTGAGCGTCGGAATCTCGGTGCAAAGCCCCACAAATTCCCCCTCCTTTTCGGACCACGTGACTCGGTAGGTGTAGTGCTCCATCTCAGTCCTCCTTAATGCTGTCGATGGCCTCGATCGGCTGCTCGATCTGATACCCCTTAGCCTTGCCGCCCTTGCTTTGCAGGTTGATCGGCATGCGCCCCGGGACCGTGAAGACATGGTGCGAGCCGGCAACGCGCGGCTTCCCGAAGAACTTCGTGGCCACCTTGACCGCGTCCGCGAAGCGAACGTCGTCCGGGTTGCCGCGCATCTCCTTCAGAAGCTTTTTGGCCTGACTCATGAACAGTAAGCGGTATCACTATTGATACCACACGGGCAACCCCGAAGCATTCCGACATGGCGATTTTCCGCGCTGTCCCGACCGGCGACATGGCGCTGGTTGACGGAAGTCCGGTTCTGAGCGGTGGGCTCGAATACGTCCGCCAGTGATCACGCCGTGCGTTTCCGGCTCTTCCTCGGGGAGGGGTTCCGCGATCGGCGCCTTTCGCTTGCTTGCGAGGCTCCGGCCCGTGGCGTAACTGAAGCCCGGACCCATGCGCATCTTGTCCGGCGTTCAGCCTTCCGGTCGTCTTCACCTCGGCAACTACTACGGCGCGCTGCGCCAGTTCGTGGAGCTGCAGAACGAAGGCGAAGCGTTCTACTTCATCGCCAACCTGCACTCGCTGACCACGGTGCAAGATCCCGCCAAGCTGCGCGAGTTCACCCTGGACGCGGCGCTCAGCTACCTCTCACTCGGGCTCGACCCCGAGCGCGCCGTGCTGTTTCGGCAGTCGGACGTGGCGGAGCACTCGGAGCTGTTTTGGATTTTGGGCAGCCTGGTGCCGTTCAGTCACTTGGAGCGCGCGCACTCCTACAAGGACAAACTCGCCAAGGGCATTCGCGCGGACTTCGGGCTCTTCGCGTACCCGGTGCTCATGGCGGCGGACATTTTGCTCTACCGCGCCGACCAAGTGCCGGTCGGCAAGGACCAAAAGCAGCACGTCGAGTTCGCGCGCGACTGGGCCATCAAGTTCAACCAAACGTTCGTCAAGGGCTACGATCCCGCGGATCCGAACGGCGTGAAGAACGGAAAGCCCGGCGTTTTGCACGTGCCGGAGGCGCGCATTCAAGAGTCCACCGCCACGCTGCTCGGCGTGGACGGCCAGAAAATGAGCAAGAGCTACAACAACACCATCGAGCTCTTCGCGCCCGACAACGTGATCAAGAAAGCCATCATGGGCATCAAAACGGACTCCGCCGCCGTGGAAGCTCCGAAGCCCACCGAGGGCAGCGCGCTCTACGCGCTGCTTCAGGTCATGGCGCCGCCCGCGGACTTCGCCGAAATCGACGCCAGCTTCCGGCGCGGCGGCGAAGGCTACGGCGTCTACAAAAAGCAGCTGTTGGACCTTTTTCACGCCACGTTCGGCGCCGCGCGCGCGCGGCGCGCGGAGCTCGAGCGCGATCTGGGCGCGGTCGAGCTCATCCTGCAGCAGGGCGCGGACAAAGCGCGCGCCCAAGCGCGTGTGCAAATGGACGCCGTGAAGCGCGCCACCGGCCTCTTGTGAAATAGCCGCTCTCGATCCCCTGAGTTCGACGTCCTAGGCTCGTCCGGAACGCCGGAAAAGGGGGCCTCATGTACGTCAGCCGCATCACTCAGCCCGACCTCGAAGTTACGGAGAACTGCCCGAGCGCCAACACGAATGGGGTGTCGTTTCCCAACGAGCACCAACTCCGTCTCCTCTTGTCGCGGGAGACCAACGGACGACTCAATCCGTCCTTGCGCGACAGCTCGCTGGTGCAGTGGGGCGACGCGGTGTCCACGTTGGCGGCGGCGGCCGTCTTTCGCTTGCTCGAAGTGGGCGGCGCCACCGCACCTTCGGGCTTTGGCGGGGCGGGGGAGCCCGTCGTCACGCACGCCCTGGCGGATCTCGCCGTCAGCGGAGAGGGGAACCTTGCGGCGTTTCGCGAGGCGGCTGCGGAGGGCGGTCGGGTCGATATCGGGGCGCTCCGGCGCCGCGTGCGGGGCGCCGTGGTCGCAGAAGCCACGCGGCTCGGCGCCACCTTGGTCGTTGGACGAGAGGGAGACATCCCCGGCGCCGTCGATCACGTCGTGGATCGCGCGCTCGCGGTGGTGTGGGCGCTCCACGGCCCGGCCTCGCACCGCGAAAGCGCTCGCCCTCCGCTCGGCTGGATTGCGGTGTGCGCCGAGCGGGACGTGCCGCCGCGCCCGGTCAACGTGCCCGCCACGAGCTGGCCGTGCGCCGATCTCGGCGTGACGGTGGAGCACGACGGGCGCTCCATCTCGACGCGCATTCGCTACGCGATCGCGGGCGCCGCGGACGCCGAGGAGAGCGTGGCCGTGCGCGAAGGGCTGCCCGATACGGAGCGTCCACCGCTCATTCCCGAGGACGCGCTCGTCCTCGTCTTTTTGCACGGGCACAGCTCACGCATCGAGGAAGCCGGCAGCTTCTACCAGGGCTTGCTCGACGAGCAGGAGTTCTCCAGCTTCGCCCGCCCCCTTGTGGTCATTGCCTTCGACTTTCCGTCGAACGGCTATTCGTCGTACGTCGATCACGAGGAGATTTCGCCGCTCGGAACCACGACGCGGTTCGTCCCGGATCGGCCGGAGGAGCGCCGCTTCGGACTCCTCGAGTACTACGAAAAGGTCTCTGTTGCCTTCATGGAGCAGCTGGACCGCCGCATCGTCGAAAGCGGTGGCGCCAGCATTCTGCCGCGCGTCGCGGCGTTCGTCGGCGGCAGCATGGGCGGCAACCTCGCCTTGCGGTTGTCGGAGCGCCTCGTTACGAGCCCCAGTTGGCTCGACGCGCTCGTTTCCTGGTCGCCCGCCAGCTCTTACGTTTCGTTCGGCAGGTCCGACTACTTCATTCCGAGCCCCGGCGAGCACTTCGATCCCATCGCCAAGGAGGCGCTGGAGCGACCGCACGAGCGGTGCCTGCAGGCGGAAAGCGAGGGCTCGCGCGCGGACTTCATCGGCCTTCAAATGCAGGGTGAGCGCCTCATCAACGACGGTACGCCCGGGTTCGAGGCGGGCGTGCGTCTCTTGTCGTTCTTTTTGCAGCCTTTGGTGGGCGGCATCGCTCCGCTCGTGCTTGGGCCGGGGCTGGGGCCGCTCGTTTCCGGGTTTCTCGGTCCCACGGTGTTCGGCTCTCTCGTCGTCGAAGGCGTCGCCAACATTTCCGCCGTCAAGCAGTCCGACGAGTGGCTGCGAGAGGACTGCCGCAGGGGCTTCGATGCCACGGCGGCGACTCAGTCGGCGCTCATGTACTTGAACGAGGTGTACTCGGCGGCGCGGCGCCGCACGCACTGGCGAGTCGCGTACGAGCAGCTCTTGTTCAGCCATCAGGATCAAGTCGCGGCCAGCCGTGGTGTGCCCTGCTACGAGGCGTCGGAGGTCCCCACGCTGCTCGTCGCCGGCGCCAACGACGTCGTGGACGAACATCGCTTCAACATTTTCGGTGGAGTGACCTTTCTCGCGCCACGCATGACGAACAACCCGGGGTACGCCGTGCTCGTCGACGCGACCGGTCACTCCATCCACGCGGAGCGGCCGCGTTGGCTGGCCCGGCGCATTCTGACGTTCTTGGGGGAGCGTCGTCCGCGACGGGACGTCGTGGCCGTCACGCGCGCGAGCGGTCGCATCACGCAGTTTCACTTCGGGCCGCTCTACAAGCCCGTCGCGTACGAGCAAGTGCTCCGCGAGGTGTCGGGCGGGGCCAGCTACTTCGTCACGGATGGTCGCGGCGGGCGCACGCAAATCCTCGCGCGGCGTTTCCTCACCACCACGCCCGACGACATCCAGGGCAACAACTTGCGCGCTCTCCCGGCGACGAGTCAGCCGGAGCCCGAAGGGCTCGTGGAAGGACCACGGGAGGGGTTTCGGGTCACTCACGTGCGCATCGAGCGCACCACCACGGCATCGGGGCGGCCGTTCTCTTGGATCTCACATCTTTGTAACGACATGCTCGGCGTTCAAGCGTCCGTGTCGCACGCGGAGCGCTTCGTCCAGGAAGGCAGCGCCCGGTACTACATCGTGCACGACGGCGTCGGCAGGGAGCTCGTGTTGCGCGAGTACCTGACGACGGCGCCCGACGACAGCCTGGAGAACAACCTCTCGAGCCTGCCGGAGGCGTGACGCTCGCCCGCGGGGCGCGGCTGGAGCGGACGGCTGCACGCCGTTCCAGCTGCGCGCGGATCTCCCTCCACGCGCAGCTCAGTCCGCCGTGTACACCTTGGTGGACGGCGTCACCCACAGCCCCGAGCTGCGCTCTCCGTGAATGGACACCTCGCCGGACCACGGCTCGTCCGCGACGCCTTCGGAGAGGGCGTGCATGAAGTCGTTGGCCCAGCTGAGCGCGGTGCGCTTGGACACCACCTCGAGCAGCGCGGCGTGGCGTTCTTTGCGCTCCTCGAGCGGCATGCGCAGCGCGCGGTCCAAATCGTGGACGATGCCCTCGCTGTCCCAGGGGTTCGTGAGCAGCGCCGCGGTGAGCTCCTCCGCCGCGCCGGCGAAGCGGGACAGCAAGAGCACGCCCGGATCCGCCGCATCTTGGGCGGCGACGAACTCCTTGGCGACGAGGTTCATGCCGTCCCTGAGCGGCGTGACGTAGCCCACGTCCGCTTCACGATAGAGCTCGTTCAGCTCCTCGCGCCCATACGAGCGGTAGAGGTAACGAATGGGGACCCAGTCGGCTTCGCCGAAGGCGCCGTTGATGCGGCCCACGCTGTTTTCGATGCGCGTGCGTTGGTCCGCGTACTCGTCGATTTCTGCGCGTGAAGGCACCGAAACCTGCACCAGGCAGACCTTCCGCCGCCACTCGGGGTGTGTCTCCAAGAGGCGGCCGAAGGCCTCGATGCGTTCGGGGATGCCCTTGGTGTAGTCGAGCCGGTCCACGCCGAGCACCAGCTGGCACTCTCCGAGCGACCGCTTGATGCCGACCACTTCGTTGTCCGGCGCGGCGGAGGAGTCTCGATCCGAAGGAGAAATGCCGATCGGCAGCACCGCCACCTGCGTGACGCGGCCACGCCGCACGGCGCGGTAGCCGTCCATGTGTACGCCCGCGCGATGTGCGACGCAGTGCAGGAAGTTTTCCGCGTAGGCGTGCGTGTGAAAGCCGACGAGATCGAACTCGAGGAGCGCGTCGAGGATTTCGTTGGCCCACGGCAACACGAAGAACACGTCCGGACCAGGGAAAGGCACGTGCAAAAAGTGCCCGATGCGCCCGACGTGGCCGCGCGCCCGCAAGAAGTGCGCGAGCAAGAGCAGGTGATAGTCGTGCACCCACACCAGCGCCGTTTCCGAAACCAAGGACGAGGCCGCCGCGGCGAACGCGTCGTTGGCGAGAACGTAGCTACGAAAGTCGTCGTGGCTGATGCGCGCGCGCGTCGGAAAGCTGTGCAGCACGGGCCACAGCGCGCTGTTGGCGAAGCCGACGTAGTAGTGGCGGTACCACTCTTCCGGTAAATCGACGGCGCCTATCGTCATGTCGTCCACTTGGGACAACACGGGCTCACCGAGGGGGCCGGCCTTGCCGCTCCACCCGAGCCAAACGCCGTCCTGGTCTCGAAGGACGGGGCACAGCGCGGACACCAAGCCGCCGACGCTTCGGGTGCGCGATGGAGCGCTGGGATCCGGCGCGAGCTCGGGCAAACGATTGGAGACGACGAGAAGCTGGCTCTTGGTCTTGGGCTCAGGGCGTGCCTCGGCGCCCAGGCGCGCGGGGTGAACGCTGGGGGCGGTGGTGGAGTCGCGCCGCACCACGAGCAAGTCCGTGAGGAGGGTGCGCATTTCGTCCACGCCCGAGACGTGCCAGCGCGCCGCGGTGGAGCGCACGGGGCCGTTGCGCACGAGCACGCTCGCGTCGTTCTCCGTGGCGGCTGCGAACATGTCTTCGTCCGTCATGTCGTCGCCGGCGATGAGCAGACGCGCCGTGGGGCCCAGGCGCTCGCGCATCCAGCTCACGGCGGTGGCTTTGGTGGCGCCACGCGGGCGAATTTCCAGCACCTCCGCGCCCCAGAGCCGCTCGAAGTTTTGGTGCCGCGCGAGCCAAGGGTCGAGCACGGCGCCGACGCGCACCAAAAGATCCGCCTTTTGCTCGGGCGGCAAATTGCGAAAGTGAATGGCGGCGGACCACGTCTTCCGCTCGACGCGCGCTTGGTCGTACTGGGCGCCGAGCGCCTCGAGCTCGAGCACCAGGGAGTCGATGATGCGGTCGTCGAGCGACAGCGTCGCTTCCCACCCCGTGGGTCCGGTCCGCCACGCGCCGTGCTCGGCGACCATCAGCAGGTTCTGGCGCTCGGGAAACAAGCGCTCCAAATCCTCCCGCGGGCGACCGCTCACCAGGGCCAGGCAGATCCCTTCGGTGCAGGCGACTTCTTCGACGAGCGCGGTGAGCTCGGGCGGGGCGACCACGTCTTCGGGGCGGCTCTCGAACGGGAGCAGCGTCCCGTCCACATCGGTGAGAATTCCGAGGGTGGGGTGGCGAAGTAGAGAAGCCCAGTACTCACTGGCAACGTCGAGGCGATCGTTCATCGTTTTGCGATGGCGCGATTTTGCACCAATAGAAAATCGCGCCACAGCCAAAGTAACGGACGGGGAGCGGCAGGAAAACACTGAACAGCCGGTTTCGGCTCGATGAATGCGACGGTGTCTGCAAAGTGTCGCATTTTAGCTGTATTTCTCAGCGCGAGATGCGGAGCCGCGGGGCAAAAAAGCCCCCTCGCCAGCCCGTTCGAGGCATTCAGCTGCGGGGGGCGGGGGTCATTTCGGCTCGGCTCGTGTTTCGGAGCCGCGTCCGAGTCGCCTGCCTTCACGCAAGGGCCCCGCGCGCGAGCGGCGGCGCGCCGACCATGAGCGATTTCACAGCGCTGGTTTTCGGCGGCGCTGGTCTCATGGCGCGAGCTCACGGTGCGGCAGCATTCACAGCGCGCCGCGGTCGCTCGCTTCGGGCGTCTCGATGCGGGTCACGTCGAGCAGCCGGTTTTGACGGAGCGCCTCGTAGAGCGCGATGGAAACGGCGTTCGACAGGTTCAGCGAGCGCACGGCGCCGAGCGTCGGAATGCCGACGATTTCGGCCTGCCGGGCCTCGAGCAAATCCTCGGGGAGGCCGACGCTTTCTTTGCCGAAGACCAGGAAATCTCCAGGCCGAAACGAAACGTCCAAGTAGCTCCGTGAGGCCTTGCCGCTGAAGAGCCAAGTTCTGGCGTCGGGGGCGCGCGCCGCCTCGGCCTCTTGGAGCTCGGCGTGAACGCGCACGTCGACGAGGTGCCAGTAGTCGAGCCCCGCACGTCGTACGGCCTTGTCGTCGATTTGGAACCCGAGACGGCCGACGAGGTGGAGAGGGCAACACGTGGCCGCGCACAGTCGCGCGATGTTGCCCGTGTTGGGGGGAATTTCCGGCTCCACGAGCACGACGTGAAAGGGCGCGGGGCGCGCGGCTGCGCGCAGGCGTCCTACAAACTTCGCCCCGTTCGTGTCGCGTTCGTCCACGGCGGCCTCATAGCAGGCTCCTCGGGCGCGGCCACGGCGCGGCGGCGCTCTTGGGCCCGTCCTTGACGCACTTGTCCACGGGAAAGTAGCCTCCGCGGGCGGATGGGTCGCTTCTGCCGATGAGGGCTCGCTTCGTTCGACTTGCTGGTGGCCGCTTGCGGCCTGGCATCTGCTCTCTCGCCGTCGCGCTGGCCGCTGCTGCCGGGTTGGCTCCGCGCGTCGCGAGCGCGGGCTCCATGGACCCGGCCATCGAGCGCCTGACCGTGCGCGGGGCCAACGGCGCGCTCCTGCCGGATCAGGTGGCCTTCAAGCGGCTCGTCAACGCCTACGGCTTCGCGCTGGCCCCAGAAGCGTTCCACCCGGCGCATACGACGGGCTTCGGCGGCTTTCACCTGGGCGTCGAAGGCCTCTACACGAAAATCGACGCGGACGCGGACTACATCCGCCGCGGCACGCGCGGCTCGACGGATCCGTCCACGGCCACCGGGGCAAGCGAAAACACGTCACCGTCTTCCCTCTTGCAGCTGTACTCCGTACGCATGCGCAAAGGGTTCGGCTTCGGCATCGAGGTCGGTGGCCAGTTCGGGTTCTTGCCGCAAACCAGCATCATGAGCGGCGGGGTGGACCTACGGTTCGCGCTGCTGGAGGGCTTTCGCGACGGTGTTTTCGGCTACATCCCGGATTTGTCGGTGGGCGGTGGCGTGCGCACCATCACCGGCAGCAGTCAGCTGCAGCTCACGGTGGCTGGCGCGGACGCGCAGATTTCCAAGCCCATTACGGTGAGCGACACGGGTGTGCTCACGCCGTGGCTCGGCTTTCAGTACCTGTGGATCTTCGGCGACAGCGGTCTCGTGGATCTCACGCCCACCGTGGACGCGCAGGGTGCGTGCGGGTTTCAGGGGCAAAACACGCCGGGCAACCCGGTGGCGCCCGGCGACGATCCGGACAATCCGACACGGAACGGCCAACCCGTGTGTTCGGGCGGGGACAGCGCGGACTACGGAAACAACGTCGTGTTCGATCCGGTGCGTCTGCAGCGCCAGCGCTTCCTGGTGGGGCTCAGCTACCGCTACGAAATGGTGGTGGCGTCGGGTCAGTTCATGATGGATTGGCTGCCGCCGGACGCGGCGCAGGCCGACAGCGGGGACGAAGCCGCGCTCGACGGCGAAGCCAAACAGTGGGCCTTCGTCGTCGAGCTCGGCGCGCAGTTCTGACGAGCAGGGCGCGCGAATTCGGGGCGCGCGATGGGCGAACGCAGCCCTCCGACGTGCGTCAGTGCAGCATTTGGCCCGAGCTCGTTTCGTTGCTCGTCCCTTCGAGCGGCAGGTGCCGACGATCGTCCACGCGCCCGCCCAAACGCGCGCCAACTACGAGGGCAGCGAGCGCGACCAAGCCGCTCGCGTACAGACCCCACGCGTAGTCGACGCCGTAGCTGAAGTAGCCCTGTTCGGTCGGCTTGCGCACGAGCAAGAGGACGACTTCGCCGAGCGTCATGGCGGCAAAGGTGACGCACACGACGCGCACGCCGCGCAGCGCGGTCACGGTGCGACGCGTCGCCACGAGCGGCAACAGAAGGAACCAACCGATGGCGCCGCCCCACAGCCAACCTGCGTTGCCACGAGCGAGATCGAAGCCGCTGAGCTCGACCGCGTCGGGCCGCAAGAGGGAGACCCAAGGACAGAAAAACAAGAAGAGCCCCAGCGCGGAGAGACCCAAGAGCGCGCCGCGTCCGCGCCGCCAAAACCAGGGGCTGAGCGTGCGATCTTCGGGGGGAACGTACGGCGCGTCGGCCTCGGCGAGGGCCTCGGCCGACGGCGGAAGGCGCTCCAGCGGCACGAGCGTGACGCCACACACCTTGCAGGTCGTCGCCTCGTCGGCGGCGAAGAGCTCGCGACAGAACGGGCAGGCCATGAGCCGACGCATCGAGCGGTCAGCCTAGCTCGGGCGCGGCGGTTCCGGGAGCGTGCGCGTGCGCGGTCCCTCGGCTAGCCTGAGGCCGCCATGAGCACCCGTCGTGACGCGCCGCCTCTGCCCGGCGATGCCGTGAGAGAAGGCGCGCGCGAAGAGAACGGCGCCGCGCCGCGTCGGCGTGGCAAAGGTCGGGACGACGCGCGGCGAACGGAGCAGGCGCGGGAAGAGGTGGCGACGCTGTTCGGCTTTCAGGTGGGCTCTCCGCGCTTCGAGCAAGCGCTGACGCACCCGAGTTACGCGCACGAAAATCGCGGGGTGTCCGACAACCAGCGGCTCGAGTTTCTCGGGGACGCCGTGCTCGACTTCTGCGCCAGCGAAATTCTGTACGACCGCCTCGAGAGCGCGGACGAGGGCACTCTCACGCGCACGCGCGCCCAACTCGTCAACTCCGAGGCCCTCGCGGATTTCGCGCGCGAGCGCTCCATTTCGAGCGCCCTGCGTCTGGGGCGCGGAGCGCTCGGCGCGGGTCTAGGCGGCTCCACCAACGTGCTCGCCGACGCGGTGGAGGCGCTCATTGCGGCCACGTATCTCGAGTATGGCCTCGACGCCGCGCGCGCCGTGTGCGCCAAGGTGGTCGATTTTGGTTTGGAGCGCTCACCGGACGCGGGCGGACGGGACGCCAAGAGCGAGCTTCAAGAGCGCGTGCAAGCGCTCGGACATCGGCCACCGGTGTATCGCGTCGTGGAGAGTGGCGGCCCTTCGCACGATACGTGGTTCGAGGTGGAGGTGACGGTGGGGGATCGCCGCGTGGCGCGCGGTCGAGGCCGCTCCAAGCGCGCGGCCGAGCGCGCCGCCGCCGCAGAGGCGCTCTTGGACAAGAGCTACGAGGCGCCCCCACGAAAGGACAAAGAGGAGGAAAGCGAGTGAACGGCGCGGGTTCGTTTTCGCGGCGCGGCTTCGTGACTCTCGTGGCAGGCGCAGGAGCCCTGACGGCTCTTTCTGCGTGGCCCCGAGCGGCTTGGGCGGGGAGCTACTTGGTGCGCGCTTCCGTCTTGGTGAGCGGCGCGCAGCGGGAAGCAGACGCGCTGCGCAAGCGCCCTCACGACAAGGAGTTGGCGCGCGTGGTGCACCGCCTGGCCGAAGAGCGCGTGCGTGCGGCGGCGAGCATGGATGTGCCCAAGCACGTGGTGCTCGCTCATCCACATTTGGGGCTCACGCTGGAGGCCTACGAGCGCGCGGCCGACGCGGCGCAGAACGGGCAAATGGAGCGCTTCTTGGTGTTGCTCGCCAAAGCCCGCGAAGAGGAGCAAACGCTGCGCGCGGTGCTCAAGCAGCTCGGCTGGGAGCTGCCGACGGCTTGAGAATGCGAGCCGCCTACTTCGCCGGCGTGGGCGGTGCTGGCGCGGGCGACGGCGGGGGCGGGGCTGGCGCGGGGAGCGCGGGCACGGAGACGTTTTCGACGAGCGCTGCGTTCTTCTGCGTGACGTGCGTCGCGGTGAGCTGACCGACCAGCGCGTCCACGCGTGCGGTCGTGTCGCGCTCGGTGAGCAATCGCACGATGGTGGGGCGCGCGTCATCCAAGGACAGGCGCGTTTCGTTCAAGCTGCCGCGACGCCACACCACGGCGAGCGACGAGCCCTCACGGACGGGTTCCGGAACCAGCGCGCCGTCTGCGACGCGTTCTGCGGCCTCGTAGAGCGCCTTTTCGACGCGAACCTCGGGCACGTCCGTGTTGCCGTCGGGGTGAACGAAGCCGAGATCTCCGCCGCGTTCGCGCGTCGCCGTGTCGAGCGACTTGCTGCGGGCAGCCGCGCGCCAGCGTTCGGGGCCGCCCGCGCCAGCGGCTTCTGCGAGGATCTTCTTCGCGTCCTCCTCGGAGGCGACCAAGATGCGCCAGAGGCGCAAGCGGCGCGGACGGGTGAACTCGGCTTCGTGCGCGGCGTAGTACGCGGCAATGTCCGCCTCGCTCGGCGCCGGCAGCGCTCTGCGTTCAGCGACGACGAGCGCGCGGTAGAGGAGGTCGTTTTCGCGCGCTCGAAAGCGAACGCCCTGGGGGAGACCGAGTCGCTCCGCCTCGGCTCGAAACAGGAGCTCGGGCACCAGCACCTGCTCGACGAAGGCGCGGCGTGCGGCGCCGGGCTCTTTGCCGAAAGCGCGCAGCTCTTCGGGCGAGAGCGCGCCCAGACGGCGTGCAACTTCCGGCGCTGTGAGCCCGAGAGGACCCACGGTGACCGGCCGTGCGTCGGCGGCCAGCGCCGAGCTGGCGACGAGCCCGAAGGCTACGCTCAATCGACCAAAGCGCGGGAGCGTTCGAAGCGGGGCGGGCGCGGGCGGAACGCCGCGTGCGTCGCGGAGAACGCCACGCATGGCGCGCCCTGCTCCCCGGGGAGCTCTGCGAGCGAGCACGAGTCGCTGGAGCGCGGCCCAAAGCGGCATGAGCGGGGTGTAGAGCGAGACGCACGTCGCCGCCAGCCGGACAGCGCCAGCCGGCACGTCGGGCCCACGCGGAGCCGTGGCGCGAGACGGCACGTCGGGCTCACGCGACGCGCCGCGCGGCGCTTCGGCGACGAGCCGGCGCGAGCGCCGGCTCCACGCGCTCTCGGCGCGGAGGAAAGCCGAGCTTCTCGAGGCGCTGGGTCGCAATGTCGTGCGCTTCGACGCCGCAGTCGAGCCCAACGGCAGAGCGTCCGGTTTGAAGCGCCACGGCCAGCGTGGTGCCGCTGCCCATGTACGGATCCAACACGAGGTCGCCCGGGCTGGAGCACGCTTCGACCAAACGTCGGAGCAGGGCTTCGGGTTTTTGCGTGGGGTAGCCGGTTCGTTCGCGGGCCACGGGCGCGACGATGCTGATGTCCCAAACGTCGCCGAGCGGTGTGCCGCGCGACGCTTCGTCCGTGCTGCTCGAGCGAAGGCGTCGACCGGAGGTGTCCGTCACGGCGCGCTGCTTCTTGTCGCCCCAAGTGGCCAGCGTGGAGGGCGCGAGCGGCTCGTACAGCTGATTGAAGCGAGGCGCGACCGAAGCGTCGCGGACGTAGCGCAAGAGCACGTCGTGAACGCGCTGGAAGTTCGCCGTTTTCGAGGGCCAACGCCGATAGCGCCAGACGATTTCGCTGGCGAAGCACTCGGGGCCGAACACTTCGTCGCACAAGAGCTTCGCGTAGTGGCTCGTCTTGGGGTCGACGTGCAGCACGAGGCTGCCGTGCGGCGCGAGCAAGCGCCGCGCGGCGGCCAAACGCATGGCCAAGTGTCCGAGGTAGTCGTCGAGGCTCCGCCAACGGTCGTCGAAGGCCGGAACGCTCTCGCGCTCGATGTGACCGCTTTCGTCGCGCGTGCGACGCACTCGGTGGTGCTCACGGCCCGTGAAGAACGGCGGGTCCAAGTAGGCGAGCGTCACCTTGCCCTCGAGCTCGTCGGCAAGCGCCGTCAGGCCCAAGAGGTTGTCCCCCAGAACCGTGCGGCACGGGCTCGCTTCGTCGCCGGAAAGCGCACTCAGCCGTCCCAGGGGCAGCGCGCGCAGATCGGGGCGGCCCGGCCAATCGAGCCGAGGTCCAAACGAGGGAGCGGGCTTGAGCAAAGGCGAAGAAGCAACCACGAGTCGCATGGTAGGCGCATGTAGGTGTAAGTGGGCAACTTCCCGGGACCTGAAAGCGGAACGTGACGCAGCTTCGATATCCGCGTCAGAGGGTCCGGGCGGCGGCGGAAGGCGGCCCCGGGGGCGGCGGAACGCGGCCCTTGGGAGGCGGCGGAAGGCGGCCCTCGAGGCGGCGGAAGGCGGCCCTTGGGAGGCGGCGGAAGGCGGCCCTGGGGGCGGCGGAAGGCGGCCCTGGGGGCGGCGGAACGCGGCCCCTCACGGTGCTCCCGCACTGCGGAAGAAGGGCGCGTGGCCCGACAGCACGAACACGGGCCCCCGATGGAGACACCCGGGCTTGGCGCCCCGCGACTCGTCGCCACGACGTCGCGAGCGCGGGAGGCGGCGTGGGCGTCGTGCGCCGGCGGGGCTCGCAAGCTAGCCTCCGGCCGTGCTTTCTCCTCGCCGAAGAGCCCGTCCCTGGGCGGCGTGTGTTCTGTTGGGTGCGCTGTCGCTCGGCTGCCGAGAAGAGCGCCGCCCGGACGGGCCCGAGGAGGTGGTGCGCAATTTCATCCACGCGATGCAGAGCGTGCACGGCGACCGCAAGCGGGGAGCCGAAGCCGTGGCGCTCTTGTGGCAGCCCGCGCAAAAGAACCTGGCAGAGCGGGCGCGGCGCGCGACCGCAGCCATCGGGAGCGAGGTGCAACCCGGCGAAATGCTCGCGCCGTCGTGGTTTTCGCTTCAGGTGACGCCACGCAGCTTCAGCGCGCGTGTCGACGGAGACTGGGCGGAGGTCACCGTGCGCGGCAGCAGCCGCGACGAGGTGTACGGCGTGCGCTGCGTTCGCGAAAAGGGCGCGTGGCGCGTGGCGCTCGAGCTTCCGCCGCTTCCGCCCATTCGAAAGCGCCTGGGCGGCGTGCAAGCCGACGACTGAGCGCCCAGAGCGCCCGCACGTGATGCGAGTGGACGCTCGCGCGCGCCCCCGAGGACGGAGAGGCGGTCACCGCCCGACCAGCGTGAAGCCTCCGACGCAGCGTTCCCCTCGAGCCTCCTTCGCTGCCCAGAAACGCCGAAAGCGCGCCCCCGAGGGAGGCGCGCTCATGAAGCGCTCACGATGTGAGAAACGGAGAACCCCGACGGAATGCGGGAGCACCGCTCTTCGACTTACGGTGCCGACCCCAGCCCTCGAGAGCCGAGCTCTCGAGTCGTTGGAGACGTGCTCTGTTTTCTCCGTCTTCTCGGAAAACAGGGCTCAGAAACCGAGCTCCAAAGCTCGTGTGTCGTTTGGAGCTCGTGTGTCGTTTGGAGCTCGTGTGCCGCTTGGAAAGGCGGGACTCAGTTCGAGAAGAAGATGGCTTCGATCTCGTCCTTGACCTGATCTTCCGTTTGCTCACGCGCGATGGCGATTTCCTTCACGATGAGCGAGCGCGCGGTGTCCAACATGCGACGCTCACCGAAGGAAAGCTGCTTGTTGGCCTTCAAGCGATACAAATCACGCAGGACTTCCGCCACATCGTAGATGGAGCCCGTCTTGATCTTGTCCATGAAGCCGCGATAGCGCCGGTTCCACGTTTGCGTGTCGAACCCGATGGTGCGCTCCTTCAGGATGTCGAAAATCTCGCGAATTTCCTGCTCGCTGATGACTTGGCGCAGGCCGACCGCGTCCGCGTTGGAGACCGGGACCATGATCTTGCGGTCCGTGTCCAGGATGCGCAGCACGTAGAACTTCTGCGTGGTGCCGGCGATGTCCTTCTCGTCGATGCTGATGACCTCGGCTACTCCCTGGGCGGGATAAACAGCCTTGTCGCCGACCTTGAACTGAACTTCCTGGCTAGCCTGCATGATGTCTCCTTGTTGACGACCGCCGGTTCTGCGCGAAGCAATCAGTGCGACTGCTCGATGCGCGCCCCGGGGGGACGGTCGTTCTCAAAACTCGGGGGTCGACCTTTGCTCGCCTTCGATGCCCTGCGGGTCGCTGAGGCGACTTGGGAGCACCGCGAGCGAGCTCGCATCGTGCGCGCACACGACCAAAGCTGGTCCGCGAGGACCTTCTTGGAGCGAGCGGCGCGCCGACAACGGGTGGGGGAGGTCGTTCATTCCAAGAAAACTCGGTCGCGAGGACCGGTACGAACCGTAAGTTCCCTCATCGAGGCTGCACTCGCGAAGGGCCGCTCTATCGAACCGCGGATCAGGAGCGTGCAGAGCTGCGCCAATCCGAAGTCGATGAACCTGTGGGCGGGTGCCCGAAAAACTGGCTGAGCGGGGAACCTGTGCGAGTGACTCGATACGCGAGTGGTACCGAGCTTGGACGTAGCGATCTGCGATGTTGGGGCGCCGATGCGGTCCGTCCATGCACGGCGCCCTGCAGCATGAATTTGCTACGCGGGCTCGCGCACGAGAGACGAAGGGGAACTCGGGGGTGACGACACCTCTGAAAAAGGTTAGGGGCCGCCAGGCGCGACACTCTAGTCAGAACTTCTTCAACTGTCAACGTTAGTGTGACACGCTGCGGGGGAGGCGGGGGGAGTTTCGCGGGATCTCTGCGACGTTCCCCGGACTTTTCCCGAGGAGTTTTCGGATGAAGCAGAAGCGAGGACAGCGGCACAAGAGTACCTGAGCCCTGCGCGCGAGACCCTCTGCACGCGGCTGCGAGAGGCGCCTACGAGTGAATGCGCACCCGAGTAGGCGGAGCGACGTGCGATGGGCGGACGGCGGAGCTCGAAGAGAGGACCCCCGCGCAAACAAGGCAACCGGAGGAAGGCCGAGCGTAAACGAGCGCGCGGTGACGAAATCCCCCTGGGCTCGGCTCCTTCGGCGAGCATGCTGGCAAGGGGCGAACTGCGCCGAAGCGAAACTGCGCCGAAGCGAAACTGCAGAGAGGCTGGAAACTGCAGAACGTTCGACACCAAGAACCCCAGTCTAGCGCATTTCTGCTCCACCGGGAACCGGAGAGCCCGAGATTCGGACCAGCGGTGTCCTTCCGGGCGCCAAACGGCGGTGGAGGCCGGTGAGCTCGGTGGAGGCCGTGAGCTACGCGTCAGCGCGTGACGGTGTTTCGGGGGGCAGGCGTTTCGGCGAGGAGCTCTTCGAGCAGACCCCAACGCACGCCGCGGTCGGACACGAGCGTTCGTGAGGCGCCGGCCCAGGTTACGATTTGTCGAGTGAGTACGGCGCCGGCGACGATGACGTCCGCGCGACGCGGCTCCAGAGCGGGCAGGGCGGCGCGGCGCGCCAGGGGGAGGGCCGCGAGCTCGGTCACCCAGCGGTCGAGCGCTGCGCGGGTGAGCTCGCTGCCGTGAACACGCTCGGCCTCGTAGGACGACAGGTTGGCGTCCAGCGCCGCCAGCGTGGTGACCGTACCCGCCACGCCGATGAGGGTAGAGCCGGAGGGAGCCGGCGGCAGGGTTTGAAGCGCGTCGTCGACGTCCCTCTGCACGGCTTGGAGCTCGCTGGGGGTGACGGGGTCGTTCGTCACGTGACGTTCGGTGAGGCGAACGCTGCCGACGTTCAGGCTCTCGGCTGAGTCGATGCGCACGCTCTGGGTGCCGTCCTCGAGCGAGGTGAAGGCGCCGTGAATGACCTCCGTGGAGCCGCCACCGATGTCGAACACCGTGACCGAGCCACCCACCGACAATCCGCTCACCGAGCCGCGGAAGGTGAGCTCGGCTTCGCGCATGCCGCTGATGACCTCGAGCTCTACGCCGAGAGCCGAGCGGACGTTGGCCAAGAACGCGTCGGCACCGCCCGCGTCACGCAGCGCGCTGGTACCAACCACCGCCACCGCGTCGACGTTCGCCTCGGCGATGCATCGTGCGTAGCTCTCGAGACATGAAAGCGTGCGAGCGGCCGCTTCGGGGGCCAAGCGGCGCGTGCGGTCGACGCCCTCGCCCAGGCGAGTGATGGTGGCGCGCTCCAGTAACGCGCGTGGTGCGCTCGGCGCCGCTTCGGCGATGGTGAGCAGCACCGAGTTGGTGCCGACGTCGATGGCGGCGGCGCGTTTGGGTTGGGCGGTGCCCGTCACGGCGCCCCGAGCACGTCGGGGCGCCTCGCGGCGCGTGAAGAAACAGAGGCGCTCGCCGGGAGACTCACTTGGCGCCGAGGCTGTTCAAGTTGAGCATTTCCTCGACGTTCGGCTGGACGACGAGCTCCACGCGGCGGTTCTGGCGGCGGCCTTCGTCCGTTTCGTTGTCGGCGACGGGATCCGTGGAGCCGTAGCCGGCGGCGCTCCAATGACTCGGCTCCAAACCGCCGCCCTTGTCGGCCTCGGGCGTGGTGAGGAGGAGCAGAACCGAGCGGGCGCGCATGGCGGAGAGCCCCCAGTTGTCCTTGAAGGCGCCGCCGCTGAGCGGCTTGCCGTCCGTGTGACCGGCGACCTGGAAGTCCCGCTTGGCCAGATCGGGATCGGTGCGCACGACCTCCGCGATGCGGAGCAGAATGTCTCGTCCGTCGGGCTTCAGCTTGTCGCTGCCGGAGTCGAACAGCACGTCGCCGGGCAGCTGGATGAGCATGCGATTGTCTCGCACCTGCACCTTCAGGCCGAGCTTGGTGAGCTGGTCGAGCTTGGCGCGCAGGAGCTCGAAGCGCTTGCGGATTTGGTCGAGCTGCTCGGTGCGGCTGCGGTACTCCTCGAGCGCCTTCTTCTGTTGCGCGAGGCTCGCGTTCAAGTTGTCCATGCTCAGACCGCGCTCGGTGAGCTGACCTTTGAGCGACTCGATCTCGGACAGGGCGTCCGCGTAGTCGGCGTCCGCCTTGCCGCGCGCTTGTTGCTCTGCCGAAAGCTTGCTGCGGAGCTCTTCATTCTCGCGCGTCTTTTGATCCCACTCCTCCTGCGAGTAACCGCAGGCGGTGACGGAACCGAGCGCCAACGTGGTGATGAGGGCGGACGTAAGGGAGGGACGTGCTCGCATCTTTTTTCCGAGTGTCTGGAGGCACTTCCACGCCTCTACGGGGGGCTAGCGTGGACGGGTCCGGATCGTCAAGTCAGCGTGGAATTCGCGGTTTTCGTTACCGAACGGAACTTCTGCACTGGCGTCCAAGGACGTTCAGTGCCCACCCCGAAAAACACCGCACGTGCGTGCTGTGTGCAACTTTTGCGTACCTCGTTCGGGCGCGATCAGCTCGCAACATCGAGCGCTCGCACTTTTTTCGTTGACACATCACACTAGGTGGCAATATATGACTTGCAACATACCCTAGAGGTGGACAGCGACCCGCTTCCACCTCCCGACCTGTAGGGAGGCTAAGAACATGGCTGCAAAGAAGACTCGCAAGAAGGCCGCTGCCAAGGCGCCGGCCGCCAAGAAGACCGCCAAGAAGGCGGCCAAGAAGACCGCGAAGAAGACCGCCAAGAAGGCGGGCAAGAAGGCCGCCAAGAAGGCGCCCGCGAAGAAGGCTGCCAAGCGCGCTGCCAAGAAGGCAGTCGTCGTCGAGGCTCCCGCCGCCGCTCCCGCCGCTCCGGCGAAGAAGGCTGCCAAGCGCCGCGCCAAGAAGGCCAAGGCCTGATTCGACCCTAATCGGGCGCACGTCGGCTCCTGCTGACGTCTCGCGCTTCGAGCAATCAGGGCGCGCCAGCATTCCCCCGGGAAGCGCTGCGCGCCCTGCCTGCTTTTGTGACGCCCCCGTCTCGCGAGAACGAACCAAGCCCCAACGATCGGCTCGACGACGAGCGGCGAAAGCCGCCGACGGTCCGGCCGTCGACGGCTCTTATCGGTTACTTCTTGGGATTGAAGTTGAACGGGTAGTTCACCGTCGTGTCCATGCCGCGCGAGGAAGGCGGGAACTTCCACGACTTGATCTCGTCGATGGCGCATTTCACGACCTCGGGAGACTTGAGCGTGCTCTTGTCGAGGTCCTGCTCGATGCTCTTTACGGCGCCCTCGGGGTTCAGCGTAAAGCGGAGCACCAGATCCCCTTTGAGATCCGGTAGCTTCTTTTGTGCGGCGTCGTAGCAAGCGCGCACCTTGGCGCGGTTCTGTTGCACCACGTCTTGGATGACGGCGGTGGTGCGAGTTTCGGTGGCGCCGGAGTGAGCGGCGGCGGGGGCGGGGGCCGGGCTCGTTTCGCTGGTGCTGCTCGACGGAGTGGCGCCCGGTTTGGATTCGCTTGCGGGCGAGGCCTCACCGTCCTCGCTCCCCCACGTTTCTTCTGGCTCGCTGGGAGCGGCCTCCGCTTCGTTGGGGGCGTTGGCGCTTTCGTCGGCGGCCGTTTCGGGCGCAGCCTGCGAGCCTCCACAGGCAGCCAGCGTGAGGGCCGCGCCCAAAGCCAGTCCAAGGCGTGCTCTCGCGGTGAACGGAGCGACAGCGCCTCCGTGAGTGTTCCGTGGCGCGCGCCTTCCTCGTCCCTGCCCTCTCATGAGAATGCTCATGGCGCGGCATGATAACCGGATCGCTCGGGTGGGGGTACCTGCTCGACCTGCGCAGTCCGATGCGATATCCAGGGCGCCGCACCGCTCGCGCCGCGATTTTGCGCGGAGCGCCGCACGTCTCCCTCCATGGCGCACTCGAAGTCCTTTGGTTCGGCCGTTCCAACCTCCGAGGCGCGTGCGCCACACGGTCTAGCTTCGCGAAGAGCGGCGCGCGTCGGTCGCGCGAGCTTGCTCGCCGCTCTGCTCGCCGCAGCGTGGCTCTCGGGCTGTGCGTCGACGGGCGCCGAGGCGAAGTGGCCCGAAGCCGCTCAAAAGTGGTTCGATCGCGCGGAGGCATCGTACCGACACGGCGACATCGACGACGCCGCGCTCGCCAGCGAAAACGCGCTGCGCGCGTTGCCGAACGAACCCGAGGTGAAGCTCGTCGCCGCGCGCGTCTCGCTGGCGCGCCTCGACTTCGATCGCGTGATTCAGCTCACGCAAGGGCTCACGGCCACCGAAGCGGGGGGGGGGGGCGCCCC
>JAEYVE010000083.1 GCA_023432025.1 Pseudomonadota bacterium | reverse complement strand
CAATACGCGTCGATGAAGGACGAGCGCACGTACTCACGACACTCGGCCATGTCGAGTCGTCTTCGGCGCTCCCGCGCCTCCTGGGCGAGCTCCCACGCGAGCGCGCGCAAAGGAGCGACCTTCTGCTTCGGCAAGTCGGGTGGAGCGGGCGCATCGACGGGCGAGACGCCGAACATGACCCCGAAGGCGAACGACGCGACGTACTGCACCCCGAGCGGCGTCGGGTGGACGTCGTCCGTGAACAGCTCGTTCATCACCGAAAGCGTGTCTCCCGCGAAGCCGAAATCCGCCGGTCGCCGAGCGGCGCGGTCCACCAGCTCCGCGAGCGCCCACGCCGCCGGAATGGCGTGGATCCGCTGAGGACTGCCGCTGGCGGCGAGCTCCAGGTTGATGCGCGTCGTCGTGCACTGCCACACCGGGCTCGCCGCGCGCTCGTAGCGAACCCACGCCTCGGGGTTCGCCTTGTCGTTCACGGAGAGCCAAGGCTCGTAGAAGTACATGGCGCCGTTCGGCGTCGTGCGAACAAAGCGCTGCTGAAAGTCCCTGAGGTGCGTCAACGTGTCGTCCCACACGAACACCCCGAGCAGGTCGTGCCGCTCCGTGACGAGGAGCGTGTCGTAAGGGCGGCCGGGCTCCTCTCTCGGGGACGCGAGCTCGGCGAGCACATCGAGGTTTTCGGTGCTGCGGTTCCGGCCCGTTTTGTAGCCGGACCACGTCGCGCCCGAGCCTTCACCTCGGGTGCGGCTCTTCAGCGTGGAGCCCGGCAGGCTCTGCTCCTCGTAGCGTACGTTGCCTCCGACGCCGCGCGCGAGATCCTCCAGAAAGGCCCCGAAAGGCGGATCCGTCAGGCTGTGGCCGGAAATGAAGACGCGTCCCTCTCGCCGCGGTGCTGCGGGCGAAAGCGGCGGAAGAGCTCCCTTGGAGAATGAGCTCATGGTGACGACCTCGGAGGCATCTCGTGCTTCACAACCCAACGCCGCAACGAGCAGGCAAACAGGAGCGCTCCCGAGCGCGAAGCGTCCGAGCTTTTTCCAGAAGCGTGAGGGGCCCTCCCCTACGACTTTCGTTGGTTCGTTCATCGGAGCAGTTTTACTTGGCAGACGGCACGCGTCCCGCCGGCACCCGCGGCTGCACCAACGTGCTGTGACGAAGGAAATCCCAAAGCATGTGCGGCGGATCCTCGTCCACCTTCTTTCCTTGCAGCCTGCGGCGCACGCGCCATGTGGCGTACGACGCTGCCCACGCGAGATCCGTAGTCGCGCCGTAGAGGCGACCGTGGTTTTTCATGAAGTAGCGCGCGCGGGACTCGAACCAATACGCAGGCAAGCGCCGCGCGATGTTCTGCTTTCCCGTGACGCCCGTACTTTGACCGGCGATGTGCATCACGCGACTGGACGGCACGTACCAGCTTTCGAAGCCGGCGCGCGCCGCCTGCAAGCAAAAGTCCGTCTCCTCGAAGTAGAGGAAGTAGCCTTCGTCCATCAAGCCGATGGCGTCGAACACCTCACGCCGCACCATCATGCTCGCGCCCGGCAGCCAATCCACGCGCTCCGGGACGTTCGACATTTCGCGGGTGACGACGTGGTCCTTCAATAGCTTGCTCACCACCCCGAGCTTCAGACCGGCGTCCAGCTCGCTCAAGAAACTCGGAAAGCGGAACGCGTACGGCCACACCGTTCCGTCCGCTTCCTCGATGCTGCTGCCCACGATGCCCACCTCGGGGCGATCGTCCAAGAAGCGCACGAGCTCCGAGAGCGCGCCAGGCCGCACCTGCGTGTCCGGGTTCAAGAGCCACACGTACTCGGGCGGCTCGGAGCTCGCGAGCGCCGGACGAATCGCTTGGTTGTTGCCGTAGGAAAAGCCGCCGTTCAGCGGCGAGCGGAGCACAGCCACCCACGACGACCAACCGCGTTCCGCGACCGCGCCGCGGATGATGTCGACGGAGTCGTCGCCCGAAGGGTTGTCGACCACCACGACGCGCGCGTTCGGAAACCGTGCGATTTCCGCCTCGAGCGACGCCAGGCACTCGACCACGAGCCGGCCGGTTTTGTAGTTGACGATGACGACGAGGACGCGCGCATGGCTCTCGATCGTCGTGTTCGTGGAAGAAGCAGAAGAAAAGTCAGTCATCGTACAGTCGTGTCGAGCTCAGGAGTGCGCCGCCTGCCCCACCGGCGCCGTCTGCGTTTGAAAAGCGGTTGAAGTGTCACCCGAGCCGGCCTTGGCCGTCGCCGCGTCGATGGTGCGCTGCAGCTCGCGCGCCAGAGTCGCGACGTGCGGCTCCTGAAGCGCGCTCGAATGGCCGCCCGGCACGTCGATGGCCTCCACGCCGCGCGCGGCGCGAGTACCCCAACCGAGCAACGGGTCCGCGTAGATTTCGCGGAACGGCACGTCGCCGACCGTTCCGTCGCCCTCCGTGGCGCGGAACAACACGACGTCTCCACATTGGAAAACGCCGTGCACCTCGTGTTCGCGGTGCGCGAGCTCGTAGAGCTTCAAGAAGTCGATGTCGGGTGCGTCTCCGCTCGCGGCCTCGCTCTTTCTGAGCTCTTCGACCTTCTTCGCGTTCTTGGCGCGTTCGATGCGCGTAGACAGCTCGTAGGTGACGAAGTTTTTGGTCTTCTGAGCGAGGACCGGCAGCGCCTTGCCCAGGTGCGTGACCAGCGACTCGCCCTCGGCGGGCTGGAAGGTTCGACGAATGCGCGCCAGGCGATCTTGCGTGACGCGCAGCGTGATTTCCTCCGCGTCCACGTCGGCCGCGTCGATGAGACCGACGAAGAGCGTCTGCTCTCCCGCGTCCTCGAGCTGACGAGCAATTTCGAAGGCGACGACGCCGCCCGCGCACAGGCCCGCCAACAGGTACGGTCCGCGCGGCTGCACGCTCCGAATGCGCTCCACCTTGGCGCGTGCCATGTCCGCAATGCGCGTGTGCAAGAAGCGGCCGCCTTGTGTCTCCGGCTCGAGACCGTAGACGGCGTGGCCCGGATCCAGGCGCAGCGCGAGCGAACGATACAGCAGCACCTCGCCCAACCCGTCGTGGACGAAGAAGAGCGGCAGCTTGCCGCTACCAGGACGGATCAAGAGCGGCGGTGGCACCTTCTTGGCGCGAGCACCGCTCACGGGAGGTGCGCTCTCCGAGGGCGTCGCCAGAGGCGCGCCGCTCTCCGCGGGCGCGGCGTCGACGCTCGCGACGGGCTCCTCGTAGCCTTGGTCGCGCAGCGCCTCGGCGAGCGCCCGCACCGTGGGCGCCTGGAACAGCGTCGAGAGCGGGAGCGAAATCGAGAAGTCCTTTTTGACGCGCGCGAAGAAGCGCACCGCGAGCAAGGAGTTGCCTCCCAGCTCGAAGAAGTCGTCGACCGCGCCGACCCCCGACACGCCCAAGAGCTTCGACCAAATGGACGCGAGCTGCTCCTCCAAGAAGCCCTGAGGCTCGACGTAGTCGGTGCTGACCTCGGGGCGCGAGAAGCTCGGCCCCGCCCCGGCGTCGTCGTCCGATGCAAGTCGACGCGCGTCCCGCTCGAGCTTCTTCAGCCAAACGTTCACGTCGACCGAAGAGGCGATCACCTGCGTGGCCGCCTCTTGGCCGAGCGCGCGCTCGAACGCGACCACGCCTTCTTCGGGCGTAATGGCCTCACGGAGCAGCGCCTCCATGGCCGGGTTGGCGCGCGCCGCTTGCGAAGCGCCGCGCTCGGACGACCGCTGCGTGATGGCGGCGCTCGCGTCGACGCGCTTCATCGTGAAGCCGTCCACCGCGATGAGCTCCTTGCCGCTCTCGTCGTACACCCGCACGTCGAAGGCAGCGACGCCTGAACTCGTCTCCGGGCGCAAGCGAACATGGCTGGTCGCCTTGCCCGTCACCGGCGACGACACGCGCACTCGGTCGTAACCGAAGGGCACGAAGAAGTCCGCATCCGCACGGAAGCCGGGGATGAGCGCCTGCGCGGCGCCGGTGGCCATGTCGAGCACGGCCGGGTGATACGGGAAAACCCCGAGGTCCGCATGGAAGGGCGCGCGCAGGGCGAGCTCGAGCACGGCCTCCTCCGTGCCGAAGCGGACCTGCTCCAGGTTCTGCCAACGCGGACCGAAGCGCACGAAATCTTGGTCCAGGTATCCGTCGCGCGTCTTGCCGCTCTTTGGCGTGCGCCCGCGGAGCGCCGCGAGATCCACGGTGCTCGCGGCGCTGCTCGCGAGACGCACCTCCGCCGTCATGTGCGCTTCTTCCGTGCCCGCGGTCGACAGCGTCACGCTGACGCCTTGTTCGTTCCACGAAACGTCGATCTGCATGCGACGCGTCTCGGTGGGGCCCACCTGGAACGGCCGCAGGAACGTCACCTGCGAGAGCTCGAGCGCGCCCACGCTTTGCCCGCGTGAGGCGAAGGCGTCTTCAGCGGCGGCGCGCGCCAACTCGACGAAGCCCGTGCCCGGAATGAGCGCGTCGGCGCCCTCGATTTGGTGCTCGGACAGCAGCCAATGCGTGGCCACGGAAAAGTCCGTGAAGTACCGGCGACCGCCCGCGGCGTCCTGGACCGCGTCCAGCCAAGGATGTTTGCACTTGCCCGACGGCAGAGGCTCGAGCGCCGCTGGCTTTTCGACGTCGACGATCATGCCGACGTCCCGCCAAGCGTTCCAGTTGATGGCCAGCGTGCGACCGCCGGCGCGCGACTGCCGCTCCTCTGCGAACGCGTCCAAGAAGGCGTTGGCCGCCGTGTAGTCCACCTGCCCGGGCAAGCCGAGCAGCGATGCCACCGACGACATGACGACGAAGGTGCGCACCTCGTAGTCAATCAACCGATCGAGGTTCTGAGTGCCGAGCACCTTGGCGCCGAGCACGCGCCGCATCTTGTCGTCGGTCTTCGTTTGCAGCGGCTCGTCGGCGATCACACCCGCCGCGTGAATGAGCACGTCAATCGAGCCGAGCTTGGTGTGGACCTCGGCGAGCGCCGTCGCGAGGCTGGCTTCGTCGGTAACGTCGCCGCGCACGGGCAAGACTTGAGCACCCAACCGCTCCAGCTCCCGCACCTGACGGATGCGCCGCACGACGCCGGGCAACGTGTCCCGGCCTTCGAGCAGCAGGTCCCACTCGCCCTGCGGCGGCAGACCTTCCCGCGAGAGCAGCGCCAGCCGCACCTTGCTCGCGCGCGCCAAGTGCTGCGCCAGCACGAGCCCGATGCCGCCGAGGCCGCCGGTGATGAGCACGACGTCTCCGTCCTGGCACGGCGCCGTTCCGGCGCCCGCCGGTGGAAGCGCGATCGGGCGCTGACGCCTCGAGAAGCGACCCGGCGCGCGGAGCACGACGACTCCCTCGCCACTCTCCGACGTGAGCTCCCGAGCCAGCTGCGCGAAGCTCGCTTGGCGCCGCGCGCCGCCCTCTGGAGCAAGATCCACGAGCCGCGTCTCGATGTCGGGCAGCTCGCGGGGAATGACCTGCGCCGCGCCCAGCGCGAGCCGCGCGGACGGCTCGACGCGCTCGCCGCGCACCGAGAATGCGCGCTCGGTGACGATGCTGTAACGCACCTTGTCGAGGGCGGAGCCCAGCGCCTGCCCCAGGTGCACGGGCTCGAAAAACGACACCTCGAGCGCTTCGGACGGACTCTGTGACGCCTGCGCGTCGGAGCTCTTGGCGGGGACCAGCTTGCTCCACCACGCGCGCTCGCCGGGCGTTTCGTCTTCGGACGACGCGCGGGTTTGCAAGAGCACCACGTGCTCGGGCGCGCGACCGTCGTTCTTCAAGAGCTCGAGCAAGTCTCCGAAGCCCGTCGCGGACTCCGTCGAGACCTCGAACACCGACTCGCTCACGCGGCGCAGCTTCGCGCCCGGGCTCGCCAGAACCACCTCGGCGTCGGGCGACAGCTTGACGAGCTCCGCCGCCAGCCGCTCCGCACCGTCCCGATCCCGCCCAATCACGAGCCAGCGCGACAGCGGCTCCGCGGCTCCCTGAGCCACGAGCGGAGCGGGCTCCCAGACCACCGTCTGGAACCACTCGTCCATGTTTTCGCGCTTGACCGGCTCGGTCGCGTCCTCGAAAGCGGTCCGCTTCGGTTCGACCCAATACGACTGCGCCTCGAACGAATACGTCGGCAGCGCGATGCGGTTCCTGAGCTCGCCGTCGTACAGCGCCGTCCAATCCACGGGCGCGCCAGCCGCCCACACCTTGCCCAAGGTGAGCAGCGCGTAGTCCAGATCGTTGGCGGGCTCCTTGATGTGGCGCACGGAGTTCACCGCGCCCTTCACCTTGGTTTTTTGCGCCTGGACGAGCGTCGTCAGCGTGCGGCCCGGACCGATTTCGAGGAAAACGCGCGGTCCGCCCTCCAGCACCGTCTCGATGCAATCGGCGAAACGCACCGTGCCTCGCAGGTGCTGCACCCAGTACTCCGGATCCGTGGCCTCGGCCGCGCTGAGCCAGCGCCCCGTGAGGTTCGACGCCAGCGGCTTCTGCGGCGCGCGAAACTGAATGGTGCGACAGAAGGCGCGGAACTCCGACAAAATCGGATCCAAGAGCGACGAGTGCGCCGCCACGTCGATGTGAATCGGCGTAAAATCGATCTCTTTTTCGGCGAGCAGCTTGGAGAAGCTCTCGATGAGCTCGCTCGGCCCCGACGCCACGCACAGCGCCGGCGCGTTCACCGCGGCGATGCTCAAGCCCGCGGGCATGAGCGCGCGCGTGTCGGCTTCTGGCAACGACACGCCCACCATCTTTCCGCGCTGCGTGGTTTCGAAGAGGCGCCCCCGCGTGTGAACGAGGCGAATGCCGTCCGCGACGGAGAACACGCCCGCGAGGCAGGCGGCCACGTACTCGCCCATGCTGTGGCCCACGTAGGCCGCCGGGGTGAGGCCGTACGACTCGAACAACTTGGCGAGCGCGTACTCCACCGAAAAGAGCGTGGGCAGCGCCTGCGACGGTCGCTGCAGCTTCTTCGTAGCGACCTCGGCTTCGCCGGGCGCCGCGAACAAGAGCGGACGAATTCCGGGATCGAGCGTGTCGATCAACGCGAAGCACTCGTCCAGCGCGCTCCGATAGACCGGCTCGCTTTCGTACAAGTCGAGGCACATCCGCGCGTACTGCGCGCCGCCGCCGGGGAACGTGTAGACGACCTCGGGGTCGTTCGGGTCGGCGCTGGCGGTCGCCACGCGCGTCGGCGCCGAGCCACGCAAGAGCGCGACCGCGTCGGCGGCGCTCTCCACCGCCAGCACGCGGCGATGCGGAAGCGCGCGGCGCCCCATGGCCAGCGTGTACGCGACGTCCCCCAAATCCGCGTCCGGCGTGCGCTCCAAGAACGACGCCAGGTTCTGGGTCATGCGCTCCAGCGAGCCTTTCGACTTGGCCGACAGCGTGAGCAGCTGACGAGCACGCCCACCTTCGCCCGGTAGCGGCGGCGGCGGCTCCTCGAGGATCAAGTGGCAGTTCGTGCCGCCGGCGCCGAGCGCCGTGATGCCGGCGCGCAGCGGGCGACCGTCGCCGTCCCACTCACGCAAGCTGGCATTCACGAAAAACGGGCTCTCCTCCAGCGGGAAGCGCGGGTTCGGCTTTTCGTAGCCGAGGCTCGGCGGGATCTTTTTGTTCTTCAGCGCGAGCGCCACCTTGATCAACGAGGCACCCGCGGCCGCCTCTCCCAAATGGCCAATGTTCGACTTGACCGAACCGACGCCGCAGAACTGCTTGTCCGACGTTTGCTCGGAGAACGCTTGATCGAGCGCCGTGAGCTCGATGGGGTCGCCCACGCTGGTACCGGTGCCGTGCGCCTCCACGTAGCCGATGTCGCGCGCCGAGAGACGCGACGCCTTGAGCGCCTCTCGAATGGCGTCCACTTGCCCTTCCACGCCCGGCGCCAGGTACCCCACCTTGACGGAGCCGTCGTTGTTGATGGCCGAGCCCTTGATGACGGCGTAGATGGTGTCGCCGTGGTCCAGCGCGTCCGTGAGGCGCTTCAGCACCAGGCACGCCGTGCCGCTGCCGAAGACGGTGCCGGCGCTCCTGTGATCGAAGGGGCGGCAGTGGCCGTCCGGTGAGAGAATCTCTCCCTCCTTGTAGTGGTAGCCGTGGCCCATCGGCACGACGATGGTCGAGCCGCCGATGAGCGCCATGTCGCACTCCCGCGCCAAGAGGCTCTGACGCGCCATGTGCGCCGCCACGAGCGCCGACGAGCACGCCGTCTGCACGTTTACGCTCGGACCGCGCAGATCCAGATCGTAGGACGCGCGCGTCGCCAGGAAGTTCATGTCGTTGCCGGTGTGGCGAACGAGGAACTCCCCCATGGACTCCATGATTTCGCGGTGCGTGCGGACGTTGTTCATCCAGTAGAGCGGCGCGCCGGAGCCCGCCCACACGCCCACGCGCCCCTCTTGGGGCAAACCCGTGTTGCCTGAGTGCTCGAGCGCCTCCCACGCCACCTCCAAGAAGAAGCGGTGCGCCGGGTCCATCACGGACGCGTCGCGCGGGCTCAAGCCGAAGAAGGCTGCGTCGAACTTGTCGATGTCCTCGAGCACCGGACACGCCCGCACGTAGTCGGGGTGCTCGAACTCGCGGCGCGGAACGCCCGCTCGCAGTAGCTCCTCGTCCGTGAGGACGCGGATGGACTCCTTGCCCGAAACCAGATTGGTCCAGAACTCGTCGATGTTCTTGGCGCCGGGGAAGCGGCCCGCCATACCGACGATGGCGATGTCCAGGGACTCATCCGATGCGCCTTCATTCGGCGCAGACGTGGGCTCGGTGTTCTTTGGTTCCATGACGTGCACGAGAGGGCGGACCGGGGCGCGCGGTCCCGGCGTGAGGTTCTGGTCCGGGGCTCAGCTGGCTTGAGAGCGCGCGCGCCTGCGGCGATCCGCCGCCGCGGCGAGGCGCGCTTGACGCTCCTGCTCGGCGTTCGAAGCCGAAGAGGACGCGTCTCCGCTCGGCTGCGGGTCGAGCAGCTTGCCCAAATGCGCGGCGAGGCTCTCGATGGTCGGGTAGCGGAACATGGTGACGAGCGGGATTTTCTTGCCGAGCACGTTCTGCAGTCGGTTGTTCGCCTCGACGGTGAGCAGCGAGCTGGCGCCCAAGTCGAAGATGTTGTCCTTGCGACCGACGCGCTCCACCCCCAGCATTTCACGCCAAATATCGGCGATGGTGCGCTCCAGCTCGTTGGAGGGGATGACGTACTCGGTCGCCGTGCGGCGCGGCTGCTCGGCGGGTTTGGGCAGCGCCTTGCGGTCGATCTTGCCGTTCGGCGTGAGCGGGAAGGCGCTCATGAGCACGAAGGACTGAGGCACCATGTATTCGGGCAAGAAGTCCTTCAGGTGCGCCTTGAGTTTGGGGATAAGCGTGTCGGCAGACAGCGTGGCGTGAGGCGTGCTGGCGGTAGGTCCGGTCCCTGAACGGGCCGGCCACACGCCGTCGGGCGCCGCGCCGCGCCTCCGCAGCAAGGCGTCGAAGGTGCCCGGCTTTTCCCCGAAGCGAATCTCGACGTCGTAACCCGAAAGCTCGAACAGCTCGTTGGGATCCACGCCTCGCGCCGCCGCGGACGCCTGCCGCAGCTCGTCGGCGGTGAGCTCCGGACCGCCCTGCGTGAGGCGCTCCAAGACGTCGATGGCTCGCCCGATTCGCGCGTTCGCAAAGCCCGTCAGGAGCAGCGCCGGCGGCTGTTCCGAAAGCAGCTCGCGCACGAGGCCCACGCTGTCCGGAGCGGAAAGCGTGCGCACCTCGCTTGGGGCCAGCTCCCGCACTTCCGCGCCCGCCGTGAGCACGACGTCCGAACGGAAGTCGCGCATTTCGTTCGAGTGCACCCCGCGCTTCAGCTGAATCGAAGCGAGCGACAGACGCGGCGCGCGACTCCCGAGCGCCGCGAAGAACCCGGTACCGAGCGTGAGCTCGGTGTCGAGCTCCACGCGCTCGGCGATGCGCGCGCGGAGCGCGTCTCGCGTGCTTTGCCCCGGAGCCTTTTCGATTTCGACCAAGGCGTGGAAGTGGCGCAGCTCCTCCAAGCTCCGCACGTCGCCCAGGAAGATTTTGCCGCCTGGCTCGAGCGCGCGACCCGCGCGCTCGAGCACGGACACCAGGTAGTCCGCGCTCGGGAAGTACTGCGCCACGGAGTTGATGATCACGAGATCGACGCTGCCGTCCGCGATGGAGTCCAGCTCGTGAGCGGCCTTGTTGAGCAAGGTCACCTTGGCGCGCTCGTTCGTGTCCAGCTCCTTGCGGATGGTTTCGAGCGCGTGGGGCGACAGATCCACCGCGGTGTAGTGCTCGACGTGCGGCAGCGTGCGGTAGAGGATCATGCCGGTGCCGCAGCCAATTTCGAGCACGCGGCGCGGCTTCAGCGCCAAGATGCGCTCGATGGTTTGGTCCAGCCACTCCTTCATCTGCTCGGTGGCGATGGGCGTGCCGGTGTAGCTGTCGAGCCAGCCGGACGTGTCGAAGCGCACGGGCGCGTCGCTCGCGCCGGCGCGCTTGGAGTACGCCTCGTCCCAACGCTCCTGCCAGGTCGTGACGTCCGGCGTCGCGGCTTCCTTGGACGTGTCTCCGCCCGCGATGACGTAGCCCACGAGCTCGGGGCCCACCGCGCCTTCTTTCACCGCGACCACGGCTTCCTTCACCGCCGGGTGACGACCCAAGATCGTCTCGATTTCTCCGAGCTCGATGCGGTACCCGTTGACCTTCACCTGCTGGTCGATGCGGCCGATGTACTCGAGCTGCCCGTCGTCGCGGAAGCGAGCGAGATCTCCCGTTCGATACAGGCGGTTGTCCGCGAGGTACGGGTCCGAAACGAAGCGCTCCGCGGTCAGCTCCGGCTTGCCCAGGTAGCCGCGCACGACGCCCCAGCCACCGATGCACAGCTCGCCCGGTGTACCGAGCGGCGCGAGGCCCAGCTTGCGATCCAAGATGCGGATCTGCGTGTTGGCGATGGGCGTGCCGATGGTGATGTCCTCACTCGTGATCGCCGCGGTGGTCGACCAAACCGTGGTTTCGGTCGGTCCGTACATGTTGAGCAGCGTGGTGTCGGGCAGCTCTTGGCGCAGCTTGTCCGCGAGATCCGCCGGCAGCGCCTCTCCACCCAAGAGGAGACGCTCGAGCGAGCGCATGGCGCTCACGGTGCCGTCCGCCACGATCATGCGCGCCATCGACGGCGTGCACTGAAAATGCGTGATTTGGCGGCGCTCGAACTGCTCGCGAATGGTGACGGGCGCCGACGTGTCGACGAGCGCGACGCCGGAGTGCGCCATTTCCGAGCCGGAGTTGGCCAGGCGACGGAGCTCGTCCAGGTGCACCAGGTTCTCGAGCACCACGTCGGGCTCGATGCCGAAGTCGATCAAGCACGCCACCTCGGTCGCGCCGATTTCCTTCAACTGTTCGACGAGGGCGAGCGCGCGCTCGGGCGTGCCGAAGAGACCCGCCGTGTCGAAGTAGCGGTCGAACGCGTGATCCAGGAGCGCCGCCATGTCGCTCTCGTCGAAGCGGCTGGGATCGAAGGCTGAGGTGCTGCCCTCACCGAGCGACGGCTGCTTGAACGCCGGGAACATCCACGGCGCGACCTTCACCAGATCGTACGAGCTCTTCAAATAGTTGCCGAAGGGCCCCCGCGCGAGCTCCCGCGCCTTGTCGTCGTCGTCCGTCACGAACGTGTGGAGCATGACCGACACGATTCCTTCGCCCTCGTGGCCCGCCTCGCGGCGCGCCTCGCGATAGGCCGCGAACTTGTTGCCCAGGTCCTTGATGTCCTGACCGAGCATGTTCGTGAGGACGTTGTAGCCGAGGCGACCTGCGGCCTTGAACGTGTCGACGTTGCCCGCGGAGGCGATCCACATGGGCGGCCTCTGCCGCACGGGGCGCGGCAAGACGCCCACCTCGATCTCCTGACCGCTGCCGTTTTTGACGCGAATTTTCTCGCCCGCCCACAGCTTGAGGACGGTTTCGATCGACTCCTGCATCACCTCGCGGCGCCGCTCGTAGTTCTCCGGCTTGAGCGCGAAGTCGTTGGCGTGCCAACCGGAGGCGAACGAAAGCCCCACGCGACCGTTCGACAGGTTGTCCACCACGGCCCACTCCTCCGCGACGCGGATGGGATCGTGCAGAGGGATCACGACGCTGCCAGCGCGCAGCGCGACGCGCGACGTCACGGCCGCGATGGCCGCCGACGTGACGGCCGGGTTCGGGTACAAACCACCGAAGGCGTGGAAATGCCGCTCCGGCGTCCACACCGCGGTAAAGTCGTGCGTATCGGCGAAGCGCGCCCCCTCCAGCAGGAGGCGGTAGGCGTTGCCCTGGGGCGCCGTGGAGCTATCCGCGGCGAAGTAGAACAAGCCGAAGTCCATCGGCTTGCTCGAGACACGCACGCGGCTCTGCGACTTGAGCAGCGACGCGCGGTCTCCTTCCTCCTGAATCACGACCTCGAAGCCGCGCGTCAGCGTCCAGAACAGCTCCAAGACCGAAATGTCGAAGGAAATGCTGGTGACGGCGAGCCAAACGCCGGGCTCGGTGCCCACGCGCTCGTCCATGCCCGCGAAGAAGTTCGCGGCGTTCCGGTGCTCGACCATCACGCCCTTCGGACGCCCCGTCGAACCGGACGTGAAAATCACGTACGCGAGGTGCCCCGGCCGTACGTCGCTCGAGAGCGGCTCGCCCGACGCCCCCTCGCGCGGGCCGTCCACCAGGATGAGCTCCGCGCCGTGGTGAGGGATTTGTTTGGTGAGATGACTCTGCGTGAGGAGCAGCCGTGCGCCGGAGTCCTCGAGCATGATGGAGAGGCGCTCCGCGGGGTACGCCGGGTCCAGAGGAACGTAGGCGCCGCCCGCCTTCAAAATGGCGAGCAGGCCCACCACCATGTCGAGCGAACGCTCGATGGAGATGGCGACGAGCGAGTCCGGACCCACGCCGCGGCTCTGCAGCTCTCGGCCGAGCGCGTTCGCGCGCGCGTCGAGCTCACGGTACGTGAGGCTCCGGTCCCGGAACACCACCGCCGTCTTGTCCGGCGTGCGCGCCACCTGAGCCTCGAACAAGCGGTGAATGCAGGCGATTTCCGCGGCGGGTCGCGAGGTGTTCTGGAACGTCTCGAGAAGCAGGCTGGTTTCCCCGGGCGTCACGATGGAGAACGAATCGAGGCGTGCGCTCGCGTCGTCCGCCGCCACGAGCCCCACCACATGCGCCAGGCGCTCCGCCAAGCGCTCGGCGTGAACGCGCGAGAGCGCGGCCGAATCCCAGACCAGCGAAAGCTCGCCCCCTTCTTCCGGCAACTGAACCAGCAGCCGCGCGCCGCTCGGCAGCGCGCTCGGCTCCCCTCGGCCGAACGAAACCACGATGGGCAGCTCGCGTTCGCTCTTGGCGACGGAGCGGAGCGACGGGTAGCGCGTCCACACGTCGCGCGCGTACGTCTCGCGCTCGCGCGCCGACTCCAGCTCCTTCGTGACGCGACCGAGCGCCTCGGCCAGGGTCAGCTCGGTGGAAATGTCGAGCGACAGCGGGACCACGCTCGCGTAGAGCGAGTGGAGCTCCGCCGCGAGCGACGGCGCCGTGAGGCCCAAGCTCACGCGGAACACGTCTTCCCCGACCCGCGCCAAGTAGGCAGCGAGCGCCGTGACGCCGAGCGCACGTCGCTCTTCGGGAGCGCGCGAAGCCCAAGCCGACGGAAGCGCGACCGAAACTCGCTCTACGCTCCCGCCGCTCGCATGCGCACGGAGCTCGCTCAGCGTGGGCGCCGCCACGCTCGAAAGGCGTGAGACCCAGGAGCGCTCTCGCTTCGTCACACGTCGGTCGAGCTCCCGCGCGGCGTCCGCGAGCTCGGTGGGCGGCGACGACAACGTCGCACCCGCGACCAAGCCGAGAGCACCGAGCTGCTCCGCCGAGAGCGGCTCGCCTTCGAGCGTCGCCAAATCGGACAAAACCAGGCTGCCGTCCGCGACGGAAAGCTCGAGGGCCTCGGCGCTGGCGCGGTGAAGCGTGCCCGGGGCGCCGTGAGAGGAGCCGGGGGCGACGGCGCCCACCGCGATGAAGGCGCCGCTGGGCGTTTGCAGCTTGGGGCGGCTCAGCCAGCTCTCCTCGGGACCGAAGTCCAAGGCACGCACCAAACGCTGGATTTCGAGCGTCGTGGCACGCGGATCCACGACGGAAAAGCCGAGGCGCTCCGACTTGAAGTGGAAGTTTTCGGCTGGACGGGCCGGCTCCTCGACGAGCGACCCCTTTTCCAACCCGTCCAGGAGCTCCCCGAAGGAACGCACCGCCACCTCGCTCGCACGAGCCGCGAGCGCAAATGCCGTGTCCTCGTCGCCGATGGCGAAGGTGCGCTGCACGAGCACCGCGCCCGCGTCGACGTCCGCCGTCATGCGGTGCCAGGTGATGCCGTGCTCGCTTTGACCGTCCAAAATGGCCCACGACGTGGCGTTGAAGCCGCTGTACGCGGGCAAACGTGAGTCGTGATAATTGATGGCGCCCCGGCGTGGCAGCGCGAGCACCTCGGGCGGCGTGATGGCGTGGTTGACGATGCTGAAGAAGTAGTCGAACGGCTCCTGCGCCAGCGAATCGGCGGGGTTTTCCTTCGTCCCGATGCGCGCGAGGCCCTTCTTCTGCGTCCAGGCGGTGACCTCCGCACAGTCCGACACGACGCGAGAGATGCGGTGGCCTCGCGCGAGCAGGACCTCCGCGCAGGCAATCAGCTGAGGTCCCTGACCCATCAGTGCGCAAACGAATGACGACATCGATGATTCTCCGTAGGGGCGCGGACGTGCGGACGCGACTCGAATGAAACGAAATAGAGCGCGACAGCCGAGCTACGACAATGTAGTCAAACCGAAGGCTTAGCCAAGGGCGCGAAGATAGGACGGTGGGCGGCCTGGGGGCCACTCGAACGGGGAAACAGGTCGGTTAGGTCGCGCCGGCGTTCCACCTTGTCCAGAACCAGGGCCGAACGCTATGGCCGCCAACGAACGAGCCAAGCAATCGATGTCGAAAACCGAACTTCCGAGCTCCGAGTCCATCGAAACGTGGCGGGCCGCCGCCCAAAAGTCAGCGCCCGGCGGAAAGCTCGAAGCGCTCGACTGGGTCACGCCCGAGGGCATCGTCGTGCATCCGCTCTACACGCGGGCGGACGTCGAAGGGCTCGAGCACATCGACACGCTGCCGGGCTTTCCCCCGTACGTGCGCGGGCCACAAGCCACGATGTACACGGTGCGCCCGTGGACCGTGCGTCAGTACGCGGGGTTCTCCACGGCGGAAGCGTCCAACGCCTTCTACCGAAAGGCGCTGGCCGCCGGCGGCCAAGGCGTGAGCGTGGCGTTCGATTTGGCCACGCACCGCGGCTACGACAGCGATCACCCGCGCGTGGAAGGCGACGTCGGCAAGGCGGGCGTTGCGATAGACAGCGTGCTCGACATGAAGGTCCTGTTCGACGGGATCCCGCTCGACAAGGTGTCGGTGTCGATGACGATGAACGGCGCGGTCTTGCCCGTGCTGGCTTCTTACATCGTGGCCGCGGAGGAGCAGGGCGTCGAAAGACGCGCGCTCTCCGGCACGATTCAGAACGACATTCTCAAGGAGTTTTTGGTCAGAAACACGTACATTTACCCGCCTGCGCCGTCCATGCGCATCGTGGGCGACATCATCGAGTACTGCGCCAAAGAGCTGCCGAAGTTCAACTCGATTTCGATCTCCGGCTACCACATGCACGAAGCCGGCGCGAACCAAGCGCTGGAGCTTGCGCTCACCTTGGCGGACGGCAAGGAGTACGTGAAGACTGCCCTCGCCAAGGGGCTGGACGTGGACGCGTTCGCCGGGCGCCTCAGCTTCTTTTGGGCGATCGGCATGAACTTCTACCTCGAGATCGCCAAGATGCGCGCGGCGCGTCTGCTCTGGTGGAAAATCATGACGGAGTTCGGGGCCAAGAGCCCCAAGAGCCTGATGCTGCGCACGCACTGCCAAACGTCGGGCTTCAGCTTGGCCGAGCAGGACCCGTACAACAACGTGGTGCGCACCACGGTGGAGGCGATGGCGGCCATCTTCGGCGGCACGCAGAGCCTTCACACCAACGCGCTGGACGAGGCCATCGCGCTGCCCACCGAGTTCAGCGCGCGCATCGCTCGCAACACCCAGCTCATCCTGCAAGAGGAAACCCACATCACGAGCGTCGTGGACCCGTGGGCGGGCAGCTACATGATGGAGCGGCTCACGCAGGACATGGCCGACAAAGCCTGGGAAATCATCGCGGAAGTCGACCGACTGGGCGGCATGACGCGCGCCGTCGAGACCGGCTGGGCCAAGCTCAAGATCGAAGCCAGCGCCGCGGAAAAGCAGGCGCGCATCGACTCCGGCAAGGACGTCATCGTCGGCGTGAACAAGTACAAGCTCGCTGAGGAAGACGAAATCGACGTGCGCGTGATCGACAACCACGCCGTGCGCCGCAGCCAAATCGAACGCTTGGCTGAGCTCCGCCGGAGCCGCGACGGAAAAGCCGTCGAAGAGGCGCTCGCGACCCTCACGCGAGCCGCCGAGAGCGGCAGCGGCAACCTGCTCGAGCTCTCGATCGTGGCCATGCGGAGCCGCGCTACCGTAGGTGAGGTCAGCGCCGCGCTCGAAGAGGTTTATGGCCGTTACCGCGCCAATACGCAGAAGGTGACCGGAGTGTACGCCACGGCTTACGACACGCCCGAAGGTCTCGACCAACTCCGCGGAGAAATCGCGACCTTCGCCCGAGAGCAAGGCCGCCAGCCGCGCGTGCTCGTCGCCAAGCTGGGTCAGGACGGTCACGATCGCGGCGCCAAAATCGTGGCCACCGCGTTCGCGGATCTCGGGTTCGACGTGGACATCGGGCCGCTCTTTCAAACGCCCGAAGAGTGCGCGCGCCAGGCCATCGAAAACGACGTGCACGCCATCGGCGTCAGCACCCTCGCCGCCGGCCACAAGACGCTCGTCCCCGCTTTGCTCGAAGCGCTGCGCCGCGAAGGCGCCGAGGACATCGTCGTGTTCGTGGGTGGGGTCGTTCCCCAGCAGGACTACGCGGAGCTGTACGCAGCGGGCGTGAAGGGCATTTACGGTCCGGGCACGCCCATTCCGGCGAGCGCAAAAGACGTGCTCGCGCGCATCCGAGAGCACCTCACGGAAGGCTGAGCCCGTGACGCAGCCTTCCGACTCCGAGCTCGCCGCGCGCGTTTTGCGCGGAGAGCGGCGCGCCCTGTCCAAGGTCGTGACGCTGCTCGAGTCCACCCGCGCGGATCATCGAAAGCGGGCAGACGCGGTGCTCGCACTGCTCACGCCGCACTCGGGCAAGTCGCTCCGCATCGGCGTGTCGGGCGTGCCGGGCGCCGGCAAATCCACGTTCATCGAGGCGTTCGGTTTGTGGTTGGTCGAGCGCGGGCACAAGGTCGCCGTTCTTGCCATCGATCCCTCGTCCGCCCGCTCCGGCGGCGCCATTTTGGGCGACAAAACACGCATGGAGCAGCTCAGCGTGCACCCCGCCGCTTTCGTCCGCCCGAGCCCGTCCGCGGGCACGTGGGGCGGCGTCGCCGCCAAAACGCGAGAGAGCATGCTGGCGTTCGAAGCTGCCGGCTACGACGTCGTACTGGTCGAGACGGTCGGCGTGGGGCAGTCGGAGACGGCCGTCGCGACGATGACGGATCTCTTCTTGCTGCTGCAGCTGCCCAACGCCGGAGACGACCTGCAGGCGATGAAAAAGGGCGTGGTCGAGCTCGCCGACCTCATCGTCGTCAACAAGGCTGACTTGGACGAATCCGCGGCGCGCCGCGCGGTGTCACAGCTCGAAGGCGCGCTGCGCCTCTTCGGCGCCACGCGGAGCGTCGGCGAGCACACGTGGGCCCCCGAGGTGCTCACGCTGAGCGCGCTGTCCAAGACCGGCCTTCCGGAGCTGTGGGCCCGCGTGGAGCGTTTCGTCGACTCGGCGAAGCGCTCCGGCGCTTTTCACGACAAGCGCCGCGAGCAAGCGCTCGCGTGGCTCTGGGACCTGGTGCGGGCCGAGCTCGAAAGTCAGTTTCGGGAGCACCCGAGCGTGGCGTCTCGTCTCGATGCCGTGGAAACCGAGGTGCGCGAGGGCCAGGTAGCGCCCACCTCCGCGGCGCGCCGACTCCTCGAGCAGTTTCGAGCGAGCTGAGCCAGGCGCCCAGCAAGCGCAGTCCGCCGCGTCACGCGGCGAAGACGTTTTCGTCCGGTTTCGGCGGGTCGTCCCACGTACGAGCTGCCGGCGACTGCCCCGAGAACAAGAGCCGGAGCCGCGTCGCTTCTTGGTCCACGTCGTGCCGCTGCAGAACGCGGCTACGCGCCGAAGCCGACATACGCTCCAGCTCGTCCGGCGCGGCCGTGGCCACGCGTTCCATCGCCTCGGCCAACGCCGCCACGTCTCCGGCCGGCACGAGCCAACCTTCCAGCGCAGGACGCACCAGCTCGGGAATGCCCGCGACGTACGTGGACACGACCGGGCGCCTGAGCGCCATCGCCTCCATGATGGCCACGGGGAGCCCTTCTGCGAAGCTCGGCATGACGAGCGCACGCGACGCCAAGATTTCGTCGCGCACGGCCGAGCTCGAGAGCCAGCCCGTGATACGCACGCGATCACCGATGCCCAGCTCGTCACGGCGCTGCTCGACGGCCTGCCGCATTTCTCCGTCTCCGGCGAGCACCAGCTCGCAGGCCACGCCGCGCTGCTTCAAGAGCGCCACGGCCTCGAGCGCCACGAGCTGTCCCTTTTGCTCGCAGAGGCGACCCACACAAACGAAGCGCGGCGCGGGCGGCACGGCTTGGGCGGGGAGCTCGTGGAAGGCCGGCTCCAAGCCGCAGTGCACGATTTGGATCTTTTTCCAGTCGAGAGGATCAATCCAGCGCGACAGCTGGCTACGACCATACGAGCTGATCGCGACGACGAAGCGCGCGTGCTCGATCTTGCGCTTTAGCGCCAGAAACTCCGGCTTGTCGAACTCTTCCGGGCCGTGCACGGTGAAGCTGAACGACGGCCCGCCGAGCGCGTGAATCAAGAGCGCCACCTCCGCAGGGTTCGTTCCGAAGTGCGCGTGCAGGTGCGTGACGCGCGCGCGCGCCAGCCACGACACGACGAGGCAAGCCTCCGCGAGGTAAATCAAATGATGCGCGAGCGAGCGATCCGAGCGGCGGGACAAAGCCAGCGCGAGGCGCAAACCCGACAGCGCCTTGCCGGGCCGGCGCAGCGCGAAAACGAACGCTGCCCAAAGCAAATAGAGCGGACCACGCGCGAGCACGTAGCGCGTGCGCCGTTGCTCCCTCTGGTCCTCCGGATCCACGAGGGAGTCGCCCGCGCCGCGCACGGAAATTCGCTCGACCTCCACGCCCTGTCTCTCCAACGCCAGGATTTCACGCCGGATGAAGCTGTGGCTCACCTTGGGGTAGTGATTGACGAGGTAAGCGACACGCAACGGCGGTCGAATGGGATCCTGAGGCAGCGTAGGCATCGTCGGAGTTCTGTCGGGGCACGTCGTCGCCCACGACGACGAGAACCCTAGAGCGGCGAGCGGTTCACCGCCAGGCAGGCCCACCTGCGCCCGCCCCACGAAACCAGCTCTTCGGTTCCCCCAAAAACGGGGCAGCCAGGTGTTGCCCCAACGCGCGTCGCCGGACGATCCGCGCTCTTTCGGAAGGCACCCTCGAAGGCGCAGCCCCCGTGGTATGGTCGCGCCCCGAGCGCCTCGAATGAACGCAGAATCTTCGAACGCAGAACCTCCGAACGATGGTCCGCATCCGTCGGTAGCAGTCGTCGTCATCGGCAGAAACGAGGGCGAGCGGCTGAAACGCTGCTTGGCCAGCGTGCAGCAGAACGCGTCGACCGTCGTCTACGTGGATTCGGGCTCCACGGACGGCAGCGCGGCGTACGCGCGCGCGGAGGGCGCCCACGTCGTCGCGCTCGACATGAGCATCCCCTTCAGTGCCGCGCGCGCCCGAAATGCCGGGTTCGAGCTCTTGCGGAAGGTGGCGCCCGGGGTTGCCTTCGTGCAATTCATCGACGGGGACTGCGAGCTGAACGCCGGATGGCTCGCGGTCGCCCAACGGGAGCTCGAGCGCCACTCCGACTGGGCCATCGTGTGCGGGCGGCGGCGCGAACGCTTTCCGGAGGCGAGCCTCTACAACCGCTTGTGTGACGTCGAATGGGACACTCCCCTCGGTGAAGCCACGGCGTGTGGCGGTGATTTTCTGGTGGTGGCTTCGGTGTTCGACGAGGTCGGCGGCTTCAACCCGACCGTCATTGCCGGTGAGGAGCCCGAGCTCTGTCACCGCATCCGCGCCACCGGTCGTCGCATCGTGCGGCTCGATCACGAAATGACGCTGCACGACGCCGCCATGACGCACCGCGCGCAGTGGTGGAAACGAGTCGAGCGCGCCGGCTATGCGTTTGCGCTCGTCTGCGCCCTCCACTTGCGGAGCCCGCGGCGCATTTGGGTTCGACAGGTGGCTTCCATCGTGTGCTGGGGAGGCCTGCCGCTCGCGCTCGCGCTCTCGAGCCCGATCGTGGGGCCGAGCGCGTTTTTGGGGCTCTTGCTCTACCCGCTGCTCTGGGTGAAGACGTACCGGTACCTGCGCGGGGCGCGTGCTTTGCCTCCCGACGTCGCACGGTCGTACGCTACCGCCTGCGTGCTCGGAAAGTTCGTCGAGCTGCGCGGCGTGGTTCGAGCGTTCTTGGATCTGGCCTTCCGCCGAACGCGCACCATCATCGAGTACAAAAGCGTCAGCGCCTGAGCGCGCAACGCACGTGTTGCCCCAGGCTCTGTTGACCCTACGCGGTATCTCCTGCGCAACACCTTCCCCAGTGCTCTCTGCTACGCGACCCCCTTCGAGTAGAGTCCGCGCATGCTTGGTTCCCTTCGAGAACGATTCGCCGACGCCGCCGAACGTCGCTGGGCGTTCCCGCTCGCCGCGTTGGTGACGGTCGTCGTCACGCTCTACTCGCTCCTGCCGCTGAAGGATCTCGTGCGCGGCTGGAGTGACTTTGCGTTCGTCTACGCTGCAGGGAAAACGTGGCTGACGGGCGTCGTGCCGTACGACGTGGTCGCGTGGCGTGGCCAATGGGTGCACGTGCATCCGTCGTTCCTCGGCGCCACGCCCAGCGAAATCACCCCGCCCACGGCGCCGTACATGTACCCGCCGCACATGGCGTTCTTCGCGGTGCCGCTCGGGCTCGCCAACTGGCCCCTCGCCTGCCGCCTGTGGGACTTGGTGAACGTCGCCTCCTACGCAGGCATCCTGTTCATCCTGCTGCGCTGGCTCCGCCAGAGCCAAAGCTTCTCGCTTCGTGATCCGGGGGTGTGGCTCGTCGTCGCGGCCGCCACCGCGAACGGGGCCGTCCGCTGGACGTTTTTCGAGGGGCAAATGTGCATGGTGCCCCTCTTGGGCGTCGTCGGCGCGTTCTGGGCGTGGCACCAAAAGCGCGACAACTGGGTGGCCGCGTTTGCCTTCTTGGCGGCTCTCAAGCCGCAGATTGGTTTTCTCCCGCTCGCGTATCTGTGCCTCTTGGGCGGGTTTCGGGGCGTCGTGCGCGGCGCTCTCGCCACACTGCTCGTCACGGCCATTGCGCTCATCCACGTCGACCTCGGCGAGCTCCCCGCACAGCTCGCAGAGAGCTACCGGCTGCACATGGACATCGGCTTCAACGCGCCCGGCGAGTTCTTCAGCCTTTCGTCCTTGCTGGCCAGCCTCGGGCCGCTCGCGTCCGTCACTTTGCTGTTTGGCCCGCTGCTAGCGCTGGGCTTCGCGGCGGTCCACTTCCGGCTGCGCCAGCAGCGAGCTCCCGAGCTCGTGAGCCCGCTGTGGCACGCGGCCATCGCTTGCGCGCTCACCGCCGCGTTCGTGCCGCTCCATGGCTACGATCTGGTCATTCTCACGCCGCTCGTCTTCGCGGCTTACACGCTGCGCCCCGGCTGGCTCGGCGCAAGCATCGTCCTCTTGGTCGCCTTCGCGTCGCGTGCACCCGTGCTCGGCGACAAGCTGGGCGTCGGAACGCTCGGGCCCGTCTTCACGCTCCTTCTGGTGCTTCTCACGTGTGGCGCGTGGCTGCGCGACGCGCGCGGAGCGCTTCGCGCTCGCCCCGACAACGGCGCCGCGCCCGCGGCCGTTTGAACGGCGCCGCGCCCGCGGCCGTTCGAGAGGAAAGCGCCCTTGTTAGGGGCGCGCCACCCCTTCGCGCATCGGCACTCGAAAGCGCCGGCTATGGGGCGACGGGCCACAGCGCGAGGACCGCGACGCGAGGGCCACGACGCGAAGGCTGCGCGTGCTCCTCACGCGAGGTGCGCGCTCAGCATTTTCGCCAAAATGTCCGAGCTCGGTGGCTCCACGATTTCGAGGTGTCGCCCGGGCACGTCGTACTCGGCTACGCTGCCTCGAACGCGCTCGCGCCACCCGGCGCCTGCGTCCACGACGGCCGTCCCGTACTCGGAGTGATCCGTGGCGCGAACGATGACCGCGTCCCCCGGGTAGTCCGGCAGCTCCTTGGCGTAGTGAGCGATTTGTTGGTCATGAACCCTGTCGCGCAGCCAGGTCAGTTGCCGCTCGGAGAAGGGCTCAGGCGACACGCGCCCCACCTTGGCGCGCAGCGCCCGAAGCACCACCTGACGCCCGTCCGCGTCCGCGACGAAGGTCTTGAGCTGACGACCCCAACGCCGAAGGCCCGACTCCTGGATGGAGCTCGGAAGCAGCGCGTCCAAGAGGCCCAGGAACACGACTTCTTGCCCGAGAGCGCGCAGCTGCCTCGCGATTTCGTAGGCCACCAGCCCGCCGAAGGAGATGCCCATCACGCGGTAAGGGCCCTTCGGCTGCACCTCCGTCATGATGCTGACGTACTGCCTGGCGAGCTCGGCCACACCGGGGAACGAAAAATCCCCCTTTTGCAGCTTTTCTTGCTCGAAAATCTCGGTTTCCGTGGGGATGAACACCCCGTACACGGTGAGGTGCTCGGGAAGCGAGCGCGCCACGTGCTGATAGAGCGCCACACCGTACACGCAGAAGAGCGCCTCGTCCGACGTGCCGCGACGGAGCACCACTACGCGCGGTCGCGCGTGCAGAGAGGCTTGCCCACCGAGCGCTTCGGCCAAGCCGCGCACCGTCGGCGCCTCGAACAAGAGCCCCAGAGGCACCTTGGCGCCGAGCGCAGCCTCGAGCTTCTGCGCGAGCTTGACCGACATGAGCGACGTACCGCCCATGTCGAAGAAGCTCGACGTGGAGTCCACCGATGGCACGCCCAACACGTCGGCGAACACCGCGCGGATGGTGGCCTCCGTGTCGTCCTTGACCGCCTCGACCACCCCTTCTTGCGCGGCGCTCGGCGCCTCCGCGGGCACCGGCAACGCGCGGCGATCGATTTTTCCGGACGGGTTCAGCGGCAGCGCGTCCATCGGCACGAAGACGGCTGGCACCATGTACGACGGCAACACCTCGCCGAGGCTCGCGCGCAGCGTCGCCTGCGTGGCGTCGCCCACGAAATAGGCGACCAAACGCTTGTCCCCCGGTCGATCCTCGCGCGCTACGACCACGGCCTCCCGCACGCCGGGCACCTTCATGAGCGCTGTCTCGATGTCTCCCAGCTCGATGCGGTAGCCGCGGATCTTGACCTGAAAATCCACGCGGCCCAGGCACTCCAACGTGCCGTCGGCGAGCACTCGGCCGAGATCTCCGGTGCGATACATGCGCGCCCCGGGCTCGCTCCGGAAACCGTCCGTGATGAAGCGCTCCGCCGTGAGGTCGGGGCGCGCGCGATAGCCGCGCGCCACGCCGTCTCCGCCAATCCACAGCTCACCAATCGAACCGCGCGGCACGGGCTGCCCACACGGGTTCAGAACGTAGATGGAGGTGTTGTCCACGGGCCGCCCGATGCGGATCGGCGGTCTGTCGTCCGTCAGGCGCTGCAAGGTGGACCACACCGTGGTCTCCGTCGGCCCGTACATGTTCCACACCTGGGACGTGCGACGGAGGAGAGCGTCCACCAAATCCGGCGGGAACGCCTCGCCGCCGCACAGAACGCGCAGGCGCGCGCTGCCCGGCCAGCCCGACTCCACGAGCATGCGGAACGTCGCCGGAGTTGCTTGCAGCAAGGTGACGGCGGGATCCGAAAGGCGCTGAGCCAAGCGCTCCGCGTTGATGCACGTCGGCCGATCCGCGATTTCCACGGACGCGCCTACGTAGATGGGCAAGAGCAGCTCGAGGCCCGCGATGTCGAACGACAAGGTCGTGACCGAGAGGATGCGATCCTCCGGAGCGAGCCCCGGCGCGTGCGCCATGGAGTGCACGAAGTTCGTGAACGCCCGGTGCGTGATTTCGACGCCCTTGGGGCGCCCGGTCGAGCCCGAGGTGAAAATCACGTAAGCGAGCCCGTCCGGGCGTACGTCGAGCTCCGGCGCGGTCGCCGGCTCCTGGCCCAAGTCTTCTGCGTCCGCGTCGATCAGCGTGGTTTCCGGCGACACCGGGCACTGCGCGCGGAGCGCGCGCTGGGTAACGACGACGCGCGGCGCGGCGTCCTCCAAAATGGCTTCGACGCGCGTCCGAGGATGCGTCGGGTCGAGCGGAACGTACGCGCCGCCCGCCTTGTGCGCCGCCAAGAGCGCCACGACCATGTCCAGCGACCGCTCGCAGTACACGCCCACCAAGCTCTCGGGCCCCACGCCGTGCCGACGCAAGCGATGCGCTAGTCGATTGGCGCTCTCCTCCAGCGCTGCGTACGTGAGCGACTGCTCACCCAAGAGAACGGCAACGCGATCCGGCGTGCGCCTTGCGTGCTCCCCGAGCCGCACGAACGCGGGCTGGGTTTCGTCGTACGCGCGCGCCTCGTAGGGCAAGAACGCAAGCGCCGTTTGCTCGGGGGTGAGGAGCGGCAGCTGACCCGTGGGCGCAGAGACGTGCGCGCTACACGCGGTGAGGCCCAGGGCGCAGCTCCCCAAAAAGTCCTCCGCCCAGCTCGCGGCATACGAGTCCTCGGCGTACTCGAGCGCTAGCTCGAGCCCTGCCTCTTCCTCCGAGAAGAGGAGCGTCAAGTCGGTGCGCGCACCCGTGTTGGAGAGCCGCAGGGGCTCGAAGACCACGCCGTCCTTGGCGCTCCGCGCGCGGAGGCGAGCCTCGCGCTCGAAGCCCGCCTGAAAGAGCGGCGTGCGGCTCGGGTCCCGGGAAACGGAGAGCCCGTCCACCAGACTCTGAAACGAAACGACGGCGCTCACGCGGGCTGCGCGAGCCGCCTCGGAGACGGACGAGAGCGCGCTTTCGAACGACGTGGTCGCCGCGACGAACGCGCGCAGCACACACACCGTTTCGTTGGGACCGACGCCTTCCCACGCGGTGGGTCGGGCGGCGGTCGCGACGACGAACTCCTCTTGATTGGAGTAGCGCTGCAGCGTTGCCAAGAAGACCGTCAAAATGACGTCGTCCACGAGCACGCCGTGACGCTCTGCAAGCACGCCGAGCTCCGCCAAGGTGTCCGCTCCCAGCGTGCGCCGCACGGTGCGGCCACGATGGGAGAAGAGCGCCGGCCTCGGCGCGGCGAGCGGAAGCTCGAGGGGCGGCAGCTCTCCCGAAAGGCGCCCGAGCGTGTCCGCCAGCGCCGCGCTCTCGGAAACCGCGCGCGCCGTCACGAAGTCCGCCAAGGAGCTCCCGAACGACGCGTCTTCATCGTCGTAGGCATGGACGAGATCGCGGTACAGCAGCGCCGTGGACTCGGCGTCACACGCCGCCCGAGGCAGCGCAATCAAGAGCCCGTAGCTCTCGTCCGCGAAGCGCCCGATGCGCACCCGGCTCCACGCCGCGCGCGGATCGAAGCGTTCGCCGAGCCCCGACTCGAGCCAGTCAGAGAGCGACTGCTCCGAAACGTTCACGACCTCGATCGGAGCGCTCGCTGCCTCCACGTCGAAGCGCACGCTCGGAGGATCGACGACGTCGTCCAAGTAGGCGTGGAGCGCCGTGTGGCGGAGGCGCACCTTCTGAACGGCGCGCACCAGCCGTGGGACGTCGACCGCGCCGCGGAGCGAAAGCGCCACCCAGACCGAAAAAGCGCGTGCGTCCGCCGCCAGCTGGCAAGCGAGCAAATTCCGCTGCTGATCCGGCAATACGCTCGACGTCATCGGCCCTACCTACAAGACAGGCAGGTCGCCTGGCAACGGTGTTCGGGCGCCCGCGCCCGCGCGGATTTGGCCGCCGGAGCGCTTGTTCAGGGCTACCTCGACGGCGGCCTCGCCGTCAGTACGCGTTACTCCGCACCTTCCGACCGAAAACGGTGAAGAAGATGATGCGGAGATCGAGCAGCAAGTTCCAATTGTGGATGTAGTAGAGGTCGTGCTCGAGACGCTTTTCCATCTTGTAGAGCGCCTCGGTTTCACCGCGCCAACCGTTGACCTGCGCCCACCCCGTAATGCCCGGCTTCACCTTGTGCCGCAGCATGTAGCGGTGAATTTTCGAGCGATAGAGCTCGTTGTGCGCCACGGCGTGGGGCCGCGGACCCACGATGGACATGTGACCGGCCAGCACGTTGAGAAACTGTGGCAGCTCGTCCAATGACGTGCGGCGCAAGAAGGCGCCGAGCTTGGTGACGCGCCGGTCGCCCTGTTGGGCCTGACGCACTTCTGCTCCGTCCTCTTGAACCGTCATGGTGCGGAACTTGATGACCGGAATTTCGTGGCCGTTCAGGCCATAGCGGCGCTGCACGAAGAACACCGGCCCCGCCGACGTCAGCTTGATGAGCAGGGCGATGACCAGCATCGGCAGCGAAATGAGCAGCAGGATCAGAATGCTGAGGACGATGTCCTCGAGCCGCTTGATCCACCCGCCCAAGCCCTGAAATGGCGTGTCCAAAATGGCGACGACGGGGACGTCTCCGACCATGGACCACTGAGCGTGCAGCATGTCGAACACGAAGAAGTCTCCGACCACCATCACGGTCGCGGTCGTGTCGGAGAGCCGCTGCACCAGATCGTTGATGCGCGTTTCGGCGCGGAGAGGCAGCGTGATGTAGACGTAGTCGATTTTTTCTTCGCGAACGTGCTGCACCAGGGCGTCCGAGCCGCCACGGAATTCAGCCGTGGTGCCCGTGATTTGTTCGCGACGAGACGGAATGCGGTCGTCGTAGAAGCCGACCAGGCGCATGCCCGCCGCCGGATCTTGCAAGTGATCCGCCAGCTGCTGCGCGACACGCGTCATACCCACGATGACGACGGAGCGGGAGTTTCGGCCGCGCCGGCGTAGCTCCTGCAGCACGAAGCGCACCACGAGCCTCAGCGCGATCATCAGGTTGGGAACGATCACGAACCAACCGATGCTGACGACGCGGGAGAAGTCCCCCGAGCGCTTGAGCGAGAAGGCGACCAGGAGCAGGAGCATCGCGGTGCAGCCCCAGGTGAAAAGCGCCCGACTGATCTCCTGAATCACGGACGTGTTTCGCCAGGAGCGATACAGTCCGTTGATTTCGGAGACCAAATAGAAGGCGATGACCGCGACGCACGCGGCGATCGTTTCGAGCTCACGCCACGGCTGGTCGTAAACGCCGACCATCACGTAGAGCGAAACCACGATCAGCACCGCGTCGACCAGGCGCTGGCCCAAGGTCACGACCGACGCGTAATTCTGGAGAAAACCTTCCCTGATCTTTCTCTCGTTGGTCATGGTGCTCCGGCCCACCGAGGGCACTTCGCCCAGGTAGCAACAAGCTAGTATCTGGAAGGCTTCCACCTAGTAAATGGTCTTGGCTTTCGGTCCGCTGGGGAAATTCTTGAATTCTCTGTTCCCCCTTAGAAATTCGCGACTTTGACGGGGTCGAAACAACTGTTTCACCAAGTTTTCCCCAGTCCATTTCTCCCTGTACGTCGCTGCCTTGGGGAGCCAGCGATCCCCGCCGTGGCCTCTACGAATCACGTCGCGTGGCTCGGGCGAGACGTCACGCCGGGCGCCTCGGGAGACTCGCCGTGGAAATGCCCCCCAGGTGCATGGGCTCCCCTCGCCTCGCGCGCTCGCACGCTCCGGCGATGCTTTGCACCAGCGCCGAGCGCCGAGCGCCGCGGACACCGCTGCCCGAGACGTTTAGCGCGTCGGGCCACAACGGCCGCTGCCCGGACTCCTGGCCTCGATCACTTCGTCCCCGACAGGAGCGTCCATGGGCATCACGACCTCTCCGGCGTAACGCCCGCTCTCGTCGGTGGCGAGTGAGCCGAGCGGCAGATCTCGGCCATCCCCGCCGCGCAAGACCAGATCGACCCTGGAGAACGCGCACGGGCGTCCCTCGCTGGTGAGCCGTCCGAAGACGCGCAGCGGGTGACCTCGCCGTACGTCGCGTCCCCCGAGCTCCAGCGTGACCTCACTGGGCGCGCGTGCGGGAGACTCCGTTTGCGGGGTCGAAGGAGGCGGGATGGCAGACGTGGGCGCGGGCGTGGGCGTGGACCCGGGAGCGGACCCGGGAGCGGACCCGGGAGCTTGCGCCGCCGGCTCCCGACCGTCCTGCGCGGCGCCGCCCGGATCCGGCGCGGAACCGGAGCTCGCTCCGCCGCTTTCCGAGAGCCCCAAACCGGGCGAGGCGTTCTCCGGCCACGGCAGCCGGTCTCTCGGAGGACGATGGATCGGAACGTCCGGCGACTTGGGATAGTCCAAGCGCCCCGCTGCGCCTCCGAGATCGATGCGGTGCCAGAGCTTGCCGTCGAACACCTCGACCCACGCGTGCGCCTCGTTGTGGACGAACCGCGTCGGCAGACCGGCGCGCAGGGCCGTGACGAGAAAAGCGTACGCGCGGTGCCGACAAACGCCTTTCTTGGACAAGGCGAGCTCTTCGTACAGACCGTCCGTCGTCTGCGCCGTCGGCACGTCGTCCGAAGGTGCGAACGAGCGGAAGTACGCGACCAAAGCCGTGAGCACCTCGCGAGGCGATGCGCCCGTGCGGACACCAATGTGCGAAAGCACACGATCGGCGGCCCCACGCACGCCCTCCGGCAATGGACGGACGTGCGCCGAAAGCGAAGCAAAGCTGACGGCGCCGAACTCTCCACCGAACACAGCGCGCGGAACCGACAACTGCACGAGGAGACGCGCTCGCGTCGAGCGGTCGGAAACGACGAACCAATTGTCCGCGCCGTCCCGTCGCACCTCGAGCTTCGCCTTCACGTCGCTTTGGAGGGCGCGCAGCGCCGTGTCCGGGCCCACGCTCGGAATGCGCACCGGGACGTCCTTCACCAAGTCGACGCTGAGATCCCCGTAAAAGGCGTCCTCTCCAGCAGCGACGGAGCCGCCCACGTCGACCGGGTGAAGGCGCGGATCTCCCACGACGAGGTCCAGCGCTTCCCCCACCGCGTCGAACGCGTAAAGCCGCTTGAAGGGGACGACACTGGGTGAAAACGGGTCGTCGTAGCTCACCACGTCGGGCTGCGTCGTCAGCCGATCGATCTGGTACGAAGACCCACCGCTCGCCGCGGCCGCGCCGTACACCTCGCCTGGACGCGATGCCGAGTGCTCGTCGGGAGCGCGCACGACGCCGCTCTCCGTGTTCATGGCGGCCGGTATGCGCCCCCCGGCGGTACGCGCGCCGCGACGAATGTCGTCCGCGGCGTCCGGCTCGAAGCGCTTGTGCAACACCGGCGCCGCCGCCAACCCGCCAGCCAGCGCCAGAGGAGCGACGAGGGATCCCACGGAGAGCGCCCTTCGACGGAGTGACACGTGCGACCTCAGCATAGTGGAACTTCGGCGCGCGGGCCCGCTCCACACAAAAGCCGCGCTCACGCGCCGGAAAGAGCCCGGGTTACGCTCGGCCCTCCGCGCGCGCCTGCAAAATCATGACGTTCGGCCGTAACCAAGCGTGCGCCTCGCCCATATAGTACCCGCCCATGACGAAGAGCGGGGCGTTGGAGGACGACATGACCTTGGCCACGAGTACGCCGACGAAGGGAACGCTCGCAGACGAGCTGGACGCGCTACCCCAGGAGGTCGCGGCCCTGTTGACGCGACATCGCTTCGACCGCGCCCGCTTCTTCCAATTGGCGGCCCGCTTGAGCGACGGCTCCGCTGCCGCCCAAGACAACCGCGTGCGCGGTGTCGTCACACCGTGTGAGAGCGACGACCTCGCCACGCTCCCCGCCCCGGGCAGCGCCGAGGAGGCGCGCCTGCGAGCGCTCGGTGAAGCCGCGCTCCGCGCCGGGCAATGTGCGCTGGTCGTGCTCGCCGGCGGCATGGCGACGCGCATGGGCGGCGTGGTGAAGGCGCTGGTCGAAGCGCTTCCTGGGAAAACGTTCCTCGACCTCCGACTCCGTGAAGCGGAAACGCTCGTGGAGCGTTACGGCGCGCGCGCGCCGCTGTGGCTCATGAGCAGCCACACCACCGACGGCCCGATCCGCGAAGCGCTCGGCGCGCGCCTCGACGGCTTCGACGTGGCCGTGTTTCCGCAGCTCCTGTCGGTGCGGCTCACGCCCGAGGGCCGCGTGTTTCGTGACGCCCGAGGTGAGCCCAGCGTCCACGCGCCGGGGCACGGAGACTTGCCCGAAGCGCTCGCGCAAAGCGGCCTGCTCGATCGCTTCATCGCCGGGGGCGGGCGTTTGGTCATGGTCACCAACTTGGACAACCTCGGCGGCGGGCTCGATCCGCTCGTCGTCGGCTTCCACTTGGACGGCCAAAAAGCCGTGACTTGCGAGGTAGTCGACAAAGTCCCGGGCGACCGCGGCGGCATCCCCGTGCGCCTCGATGGGCAACCGGTCGTGCTGGAGGAGTTCCGGCTCCCGGAGTGCTTCGATCCGGAGGGCGTGCGCGTGTTCAACGTCAACACGTTCGTGTTCGACGCCGTCCAGCTTCGAGATCTCGAGATCGAGTGGACGTACTTCGTGGTGAGCAAGAAGGTCGACGACGAGCCGGTCGTCCAATTCGAGCGCCTGATCGGCGAGGTGACGTTCGCGCTGCCCACGCGCTACTTGGTCGTCCCTCGCGCGGGCGCAGGATCGCGCTTTTTGCCCGTCAAAGATCACGACGAGCTCGCGCGCCGCAGCGAGGAGATCTTCACGGTGGCGCGCGCGCGCGGCATGCTCCCGGCCGAGGTGAACACGTGAGGCTTGCTTCGAAGGGCGGCATCGTTCGCCGCTCCGCTCGGTCGTCGAATTCTCGATCCCCCCAAGTCCCCTCGGGCGCAACGCGCCCACGTGCGCGGCGAGGAAACGAAAGAGCGCTGCTCGGCGCGGCGGCTCTTTCGTGCGCGCTCGCGGGCGCTTTCTCCGCGAGCGCGGCGGAGCCGGTGCAGCGCCCCGTGCCGCTGCCGGCGATCGCGCGGACCGCCGCCACCAACGCGGACTCGACGGCCATCGTCCAGAACCCCGCCAACTTGGGAGTGATGCCGGGCTTCGAGCTACGCTGGACCGGGCAGTTTCTGGACGACCGTTCGCTGATTCCGTCGCAGGGCAACGCGGTGGGGCTCGCCTTTCCTTTGCCCTTTCTCCCGTTGGCTACCGGTCTTCGCTTCGACATGGTGGACCCGCCGGACGCCGCCTCGCGCGACATGTTCTTGGGGCAGTCCGCCAACTACCAGTGGCTGACGTGGGCGCTCGCGCTCGGTACGGACAGCGCTTCGCTCGGCGTCTCACTGCAACGTTCGTACTCCGACACGAGCCTCGCCCACGGCTACGGCAGCTGGTCCCTGGGTGGCACCATCCGCCCCAGCGACTACTTCGCGGCCGCCGTCGTGGGCCACGACATCAACGGGCCCACGAGTGATTTCGGAGTGCGCCTGGGTCCGTCCTACGTCTTGTCCGGCGCCATTCGTCCGCTCGGCACGGATTTCCTCGAGCTCGGTTTCGAGGGCAAATTCATCGACGAAGAAGGCGGCTACTGGGTGCCGCGCGCCGTGCTCGACATCGGCATCCCCGAGCTCGGGCGCATCCGCGGCGACTTCGAGGTGAGCGACCCGTCCTCGGAGGTGCGCGAGCGCGCCTGGCTCGCGTCCGCCAACTTGGTTCTCTTCGGCAACGCCATGGGCGGCTCGTTCGAGCTGAGCGCCGGCACGCGCTTCGGAGACGCGCTCGGCAACGACGCCAAGGGCGAGGTGCAGAAGAACATCGCCGCAGAAGTCGCCGTGCGTGGTTTCCGCGAAAACACGGGCGGAGAGAACGTCGGCTACGCCGTGCGCATTCGCCTCGAAAGCAAGCCGGACACGCGCGAGCACGTGGCGTTGCTCCGTCGCCTGTGGTCGCTGGCGGACGAGGAACCCCAAGCGCACGCCGTGGTGCTCGAGCTCCGCTCGAGCCCCGCCGAGTCGCTGGCGCAGGCGCAGGAGCTCGCCGACGCCGTCTATTATCTGCGCGAAAAGGGCAAGCAGGTTCTCTGCCACTTGGAGGACGCCTCCGGCAGCGCGCTCTACGTGTGCGCGGGCGCGGACCGCATCCTCATCAACCCCGCCGGCGGCGTCCGCTTCGCGGGGCTCTCCACCACGTACCTCTACTTCAAGGACCTGCTCGACAAGCTCGGCATTCGGGCGGACTTCGTGCGCATCGGTGAGCACAAGAGCGCGCCGGAGGCGTTCGTGCGCAGCGAGTCCACGGACGTGGCGCGCGCCGATAAAATCGACCTCTTGAGCCAAGTCGAACGGGAGCTGACGTACGGCTTGTCCACGGGGCGCAAGCTCCCGCCGGAGCAGCTGCGCAAGACCATCGCCTCGGGCCCCTTCGTGTCGGCGGAAGCCAAGCGCGCGGGCCTCGTGGACGGCTACGCCTTCGACGACATGCTCGAAGACGAGGTGAGAAAGCTCACGGGGCGCGACATTTCGCTTTTGGACGATCGCCGCGCGCCGCGTCGAAAGCAGCGCTTTGGCCCGCAGCAGCACGTCGCCGTCGTGTACGTGGACGGAGACATGGTGGACGGGCGCAGCAAGACGTACCCGTTCATCGGCATCGAAACCGTAGGTTCGTACACCATCGCGGAGGCACTGAAGAACGCCCGCGAAAACCCCATGATCGGCGCCGTGGTGCTGCGCGTGGAGACCGGCGGCGGCTCGGCCATGGCGGCGGACGTCATTTGGCGCCAAGTGCAGCTCACCGCCGCTCACAAACCGGTCATCGTGAGCATGGGCAGCGCAGCGGCGTCCGGCGGCTACTACATTTCCGCGCCCGGTACGCGCATTTTCGCCAACCCGCTCAGCATCACCGGCAGCATCGGTATTTTCTACGGCAAGGCGGACATCGCGCAGCTCCTCGAAAAAATCGGCGTGAACGCCGAAACGTACCGAACGGCGCCGCGCGCCGACGCAGAGTCCATCTATCGGCCCTACACCGCCGACGAAAAGGAAGAGCTGAAGCGCAAGGTGCGCCAGTTTTACGGCATGTTCCTGCGTCGGGTAGCGGACGGTCGCAAGATGACCAAGGAGCAGGTGGACGAGGTCGCGCGCGGACGCGTGTGGACGGGTCGTCAAGCCAAGGAACGCGGCCTGGTGGACGAGCTCGGCGGCCTCCGTCAGGCGCTCGCTTACGCGCGAGCCGCCGCCGGTCTGCGGAGCGACAGCCCCATCATCGAGTGGCCGGAGCCGGATCAGAGCTTGCTCGGTCGCATCCTCGGCGTGGAGGGCGTGCGCGCCGAAGCCGCTGCGGAAACGCGCGCGCTCTTGCCGAACGGCCTTCTCGACCTGGTTCGCGCCGCCGCGCCGTTTGCTTTGTACGACGGCGCGCAGCCGCTCGCTCGCATCGAGGTACTTCCGTTTGGCCTCCCCTGAGCCAGCCTCTCCGCCGAGCTCCACGGCTGCGGAGCCCGCCCTCCTGACGACCAGGGTGGGCCGCGTCATGGCGGGCTCGGCGCGCCTCCTCGAGCTCGGAGACCTCTCGCTGCGAGGGCGTGGCGCGGCCATCGTCGGCGAGCACGGGGCGCTCGTGCGGCTCTTGCTGCAACAGGCGTCGCTCGAGGGCGGCTCCTTGCAGATTGGCGGGCAAGAGCCCCGCGCTGCCTTGCGCTCGGGTGCGCTGGGTTTGTGCCGCGCGACGCTCGAGTGGGATCCGAGCTGGACCGTCGAAAGCGCGCTCGACGCTTCCGCGTCGCTCGCTGGCGCACCCCAAGGCGCGGCGCGGCGCACGTTGAACGCCCTTCGTCTCGGGCCCCGGCGCACGGTGCGAATCGAGCGCCTCACGCCGCTCGAGCGTCGGCTCCTGACGCTGGCGGCGGCGCTCGTGACCGAGCCGCGCGTGGTGCTGCTCGAGCGCCCGTTTTCAACGCTGGAGGATGCTGCGGCAGAGCTCTTCGAGACCGTGCTCACCGCGCAGCTCGCCAAGCGGTCGTGGATTGCGCTCTTGGATCTGGACGGCCCCTGGGAGCGGCGCTTGTGCGAACGCGCAGACGCCGGGGTGGTCGTCGTGCGCGCGGGGCACGCTCTGGGGCCCTTCCAGGCCGCCGATTGGCTGGGCGAGGCGGACGTCTTCTTGGTGCGAACGACGGGCGCGGACGACGCCCTCGTCAGCTCGCTCCGGGACACCGCGGGCGCTGCGGTCAGCCGGGGCTCGGCGCCGAACACCCTCGTGGTCCGTGGCCTTTCGGGCCGCGCCATCGCCGAGCTCACCGCACGGGCGGGCGTCGCGCTCCGCGAGCTCACCCCCCTCGGACACGGCCACCGCGGCTCCCCCCAAGCAGGCTGAGGGCGTCCGGCGCGGCTTCGCGCGAGACCCCTGTCGGACACGAGCGGCGTGCTATGGAGGCGCCCGTGACTTCTGCTCGCACGGCTCTGGTCAAGGCGCGGCGCATCGTCGTCAAGGTTGGCTCACGCACACTCGCCAAAGATCCCGAGTACCCGCGTCGCCTGGCGACTCAGTTCGCGTCACTCACGCGTGAGGGGCGGGCCGTCGTGCTCGTTTCCTCCGGCGCCATCGCCATTGGCTGCAAACGCCTCGGCTACGAAACGCGCCCCACCGACGTACCGTCGTTGCAAGCGGCCGCCTCCGCGGGTCAATCCGTCCTGATGCGGCGCTACGACGAAGCGTTCGCCGAGCACGGCCTCACCGCCGCGCAGGTGCTCTTGACGCACGCCGACCTCGCCGACCGAACCCGCTTGAACAACGCGCGCGCGGCGCTCGGCGCGCTGCTCGACGCCGGCGCCATTCCCGTGATCAACGAGAACGACGCCGTGGCCACGGAGGAGCTGCGCTTCGGAGACAACGACCAGCTCGCGTCCATGGTCGCGCCCCTGGTGGGCGCGGACGCGCTGGTGCTCTTGACGGACGTCGCCGGCGTGCTGGACGCGCAGGGCGAGCGCATCGCCACCTACGACCACAAAGAACGATTCTCCGATCTCGGCGCCGTGGCGGACCGCGTCGGGACCGGCGGCATGAAGAGCAAAATCGACGCGGCCCACAAGGCGCAGCGTTCGGGCGCCTCCGTCATCATTGGACCTGCGCCGCGCGAAAACGTCCTCGTCGACGCGTTCGCGGGAGCCGACGTGGGCACGTACTTTCCCGCCACGGAGCCCGTGCTGCGCGCGCGCAAGCACTGGATCGCCTACACGCTGCGCCCCACGGGCGCGGTGCTGGTGGACGCTGGCGCCGTCACGGCGCTTCGCGGCGGAAACGGCAGCCTCTTGCCGGTGGGCATCGTCGGCATCCGCGGCGAGTTTCACCCGGGCGACGCCGTACAAATCCTCGGTCCCGACGGGCTCGAGGTGGGGCGCGGCCTCTCGCGCCTCGGCTCCGTCGAGGTCGCGCGCGCCGCCGGAAAAAAAGGACGCGACTTGGAGCTCCTCCTCGGCGACGGACGCGACATCATCGTGGTCCACCGCGACGACTTGGTGCTCTCGCTCGTCTGAGTCGAACGACGTGGACGCGCGAAGTACTCCGCTACGTTGCCCCCCGGCGCCGAGTCCGGGTTAACATCCGCCGCAGATGCGAACCCTGTTGCGCCTGCTCCTGTGGACGCTGATCGTTTTCGGGGTCATCGCGGGACTCTTGCGTCTCACGGTACTCCGCGCCTGGCGCGTCCCCGTGAACGACCCGGTGCTCGAGGCGTCGCTCAGGCCCACCATGAGCGGCGGAGACCTCATTTTGCTCTGGCGTCTCACGAAGCCCACCGTTGGGGACTTGGTGCTGTGCCCGGAGCCCGAAGCTCCGGGGCGCGTCGTGGTCGGCCGGATCATCGGCGAGCCGGGGGACCGCGTTCGCATCGAGTCCGGCGTGCCCACGGTGAACGGCAAGCCCTTCAAGAGCGAGCGCGTGTGTGACCCGAATCGTTTTGCGACCGAGGACCCCGACAACGGAATCGAGGTCGATCAGCAGTGCGATTGGGAGGTCATCGGCAGCACGCTGCACAAGGTCGGCCTCGCCTTGGGCCACAAGCCTCCCCGCGATTACAGCGAGGCCGACGTGCCCCCCGGACACGTCTACCTCCTCAGCGACAACCGACTCTTCCCCTACGACTCCCGGGACTACGGCCCCGTGCCACGCGAAGGATGTCGGGAAACGGTCTTCTTCCGCCTCGTAGGCAAGAAAGGCTGGGGAGACACGGAGTCGCGCTTCACCTTCCTTCAATGAGGTCCGCAGGCTTCCCATGAGCGCCAAATTGGTGGATCGTTTCAGGCCAATCGGCGCTCGAGCGGGTAGCCACCTCCACGACGGGCCTCCGGAGATGTCTTATGGATCAAGCCAAGTACTACATCTGTGAGTCGTGCATGACGCCTGTGCCCACCGGACACAAGTTCTGTGGCCGCTGCGGCACCAACGTCCCCGAAAACGAGCTCGACCCCGCCGCGCGCTACTTCAGCGACATGCAGGACCCGGCGAAGGCGCGCCTCGTGCTCGTGCGTGGCGAGGGCATGGAGGGTCTCAGCTATCACCTCAAGGCGTCGCAGCACGTGGTCGGACGGCGGGGTCAAATCGAATTCCCGGACGACACATTCATTTCGTCTCGTCACGCCAACCTCTTCTATCGTGACGGCCGACTCACCGTGCGCGACGAAGGCTCCGAGAACGGCACGTACGTTCGCGTTCACGGCTCCACGGAGCTGAGCCCCGGAGACACTTTCGTCGTGGGTGACCAGCTCCTGCGCGTCGAGCCCATGCCGTCCAGCGCCGAGCAAGCAGACGCGCAGGGCACGTATTTTTACGCCTCCCCCAAGTTCTCCAGCCCCTTCCGCGTCGTGCAAATCGTGGAGGGTGGTGCGGCGGGCCTCACCGTGTGCTCGCGTGGCTCGCGCCTGGAAATCGGTCGTGAAGGCTGCGACTTGAACTTCCGCGAAGACGTGCACGTTTCCCCCAAACACTGTGTGGTGGAGCAGCAGGGCGCCAAGTTCACCGTCACGGATCTCAAGAGCAAAAATGGCGTCTACGTTCGCGTCAAAACCGAACAGCCGCTCGGCCATGGCGACTACTTGCTCATCGGACGCAAGCTGCTGCGCGTCGAGTTGAACGCGTAAGCACGGGCGCGCTCGGCGGCCACTTCGCCGTTCACTCGGCTCGTCTGGTTCACTTCGTCGGCCCCGACGCCTCGCGGCGCTCGGGGCCTCCTCGTTCGAAACGGATCGAGCGGACGTTCTCGCCGACCGCGGGGAGCGCCCCGTCGCGCGTCAACGCTGGCGACGTTTGCGACGCGGCTTTTGCCCCGCGTCGCTTTCCACTTCCGTCGCCGGGGCGCCCAAGGCCGCGCGCCGAATCAACATGACCTCTTCGGCCATGGGGAAGAGAGGGCTCTTCTGAAACCGCTGCGCGCGGCCCGCTTCGAGGCGCGGCATCATGGCGACGATACGCCGCACCATGTCCGCGATGCGCCGCGGCACGTTCAGCCGATCCACCACGGGCTCCAAGAACTCGTGGGCCGCCGTCATGCGATCGCTCGCGCCAGCGCACGCCTCACTGAGCGGCTCGAACAAGAGCACCGTCCACAGCACCGCGTCGTCCAGCGGCGCGCCGCGCCGCGCCGTCAGGCGATCCACCTCGGTGAGAAGGCGCCACGTGCTGCCGCCGTCGGCAGCAATGTCGGACACGTACGCCGCCAGCTCGGGCAGCAGCATGTCGAGCACGCCCATTTCCCACGCGAGCCACATCGAGCGGTGCGCGGCTCCGCCGCGCATGAGCCGCAAGATCTCCTCGAACAAGCGCGGCCGCGCCGCCATGGCGAGCGCGCCGCGGCACTGCACCGCGGCGTCGTACACCTCCGGCGACATGCCGAAATCGAGCCGCGCCGCGAACTTGATGGCGCGCAGAATGCGCACCGGATCCTCCAAGAACCGCGTCACCGGATCGCCGATGGTGTGCACGGTGCGGGCGCGGATGTGATCCATGCCACCCACCCAATCGAGCACCCGCTTGCGATCGATATCGTAAAAGAGGCCGTTGATCGTGAAATCGCGGCGAACTGCGTCCTCGTGCGCGTCGCCGAAGACGTTGTCGTGACGAATCAACAAGTCGTCGACTTCCCGATCTTCCTCCGGCTGCGGGTTTCGCCGAAACGTCGCCGTTTCGATGATGCGACCGCCGCCGAAGAGCACGTGCACCAGACGAAAGCGCCGCCCGATGATGCGCGAGTTCCGAAACAGCGCGCGCACGTCGTCCGGGCGCGCGCTGGTGGCCACGTCGAAATCCTTCGGCGTGCGATCCACCAAGAGGTCCCGCACGCAGCCGCCCACGAGGTACGCCTCGTACCCGTGGCGTGTCAGGCGGCGCACCACCTTGGCGGCGTCCGGATCGATGCGCGCCTCGTCCAGCTCGATGTCCACCAGATCCGGGGCGGGCCCCGTGAACCGCTGCGGCGGCAGCGCGCTCCGATCGGGCGGCGGTGTGCTGTCCTCGTTGCGGCGACCTTCTGCAGGCGGCTCGCGTCGCTCGCCGCGCATTCGAGCCCGACGCCGATCTGCACGGGCCAGTCGCTTCGAAGCGACTCCGGAGCTATCGGTGTCTGTGGCCATGATGAGACGCGGCGGCGAGCCCACGGGCGAGCCCTCTCGGGTTGGGCTGGCCTCCTTCCCTGGAAAAAACCCAGTTGGAGCGCCAGGCGCCGGACGCTAGAGGCATCCACGGGGACCTTCAAGCCGCCCGTAACCTTTTGCCCCCGAGCGGGCCCCCAGGCAAGCCGGCCGGTCGGCCGCATGGCCTGACGCCGCCCAGCTAGCGCGATTTCTTCCGGAGTTGCTTGCCGTTCCAACGCCGGAAGCTCGCCGGAATGGGCGCACCGCTCTAGTCTTCGGCCCAGCTCATGCCCCCCGACGCCCTCGTCGTGCTCGGCTGTCGCGTGCTCCCCGACGGACGCCCCTCGTCCGCGCTCGAGCGACGGGTGGCCCTGGCCGCCCAACTCTACCGCCAAGGGGTCTCGGCCGAGGTGGTCATGAGCGGCGGCCGCTCCTGGGACGGCGTGGTGGAGGCCGACGCCATGTTGGCGACGTGGCTCGCCCAAGGCCTGCCGCGGGAGGCCGTCCGCTTGGAGCGCCGTTCGCTCACCACCCGCGGCAACGCCTCCTGCTCCGCGGAGCTCGCCCGCGTTCTGGGTTGGCGCGAGCTTGGCGTGGTCACCTGTGACTTTCACCTGCCCCGCGCCACGCGGCACTTTCGGGCGACGGGGCTCGAAGTCGTGGGCTACGCCGCACCCGCCCATCGCACCAAAGCTCGCCGCGTTTGGCTCTTTCTGCGCGAGGTGGGCGCGCGCCTGCTCGAACCTTGGGGCAGGACCCACTCGTGATGGCCCGCCCCAAGACCTCCCAGCCGGCGAGCGTCACCGAGCGCACGCCCCCCCGTCTCTCCGCGCCGGCAGACGCTGCCGTCACCGCATCGCACGCGGGCGTTCACGCACGAAACCGTCGTCTCCAGTGGGGGGAGGCGGCGCTGTGCGTTCTTTTGGCGGTCGCTCCCGCGCTGAGCTCCTGTCAGACGAAGGGCGACTCGCCACGAGACGCACCACGAAGCGCGTCGGGCAGCGCAAGCGCTGCCGCGGCGCCTTCGGCGCCCATCGACTTCGGAGCGCTCGAACGACGGCGTGACGGAGCCGCGGTGCTCGCGGCTCTCGGGCAAGCCCGAGAGCCCGGCGCGCGGCGTGCCGCCGCGCGCGCGCTGTCGCGCATCGCCACCCCCGCCGCGCTCGAACGCCTGCTCGCGCTCCTCGCCGACGAAGATCCCGACATCGTACGGCGCGCGGCCTACGCGCTCGGCGAGGCGTGCAAAGGCAAAGCCGACGTGTACGTGCCCGCGCTCGTCGCGCGCGCAACGTCGCTCCACGCTGAGCTCGCGCGCGCGGCGAAAAAGGTTCCCAGCGCGGGAGCGGACGCACCTCGCCGGACCGCGCCGCCCCAAGAAAAAAGCGCAACCTCGCCCGCCGCCCCTGGCGAGACACAGACAGCAGCGTCGAGCGTTCCCGCAAAGTCCAGCAGCTCGAGCGACTCCGCGAAGCCTTCGAAACCCAAAGCATCGAACGACTCCGCGAAGAGCGACACGTCGAGCGCTCCTGCAAAACCCAGCGCCTCGAACGCCCCCGCGAAGCTCGGCGTCTCGAGCGACTCCGCGAAGCCTGCAAAACCCAAAGCATCGAACGACTCCGCGAAGAGCGGCGCGCCCGGCGATTCCGCCAAGAGCGCCGTGTGGGCGCCGCTCACCTCGACTGACGACGGCGCAGCGCCGCTCATCACGACTGACGACTCCGCGCCGCTCGTCACGAAGAGCGCCGCCGTCGCAGAGCCGCAAAACAACGAACGACGCGCGGCCCTCCGCGCCGTCTCCGGGGCGCTCGGCCGCTGCGCGTCACCCGAAGCAGAAAACGTGCTGCGCGCGTGGCTCCAGGGCCCTCCGTCACTCGCGGACAACGGCGGCTACGGGCTCGGGCAACTCGCCGCCGCACAGGGCAAGCTCGAAGACCGCAGCTTGGTTGCGCTGCTCGACGCCGCAGAAAAGCTAGACGGCGAAGAGCTGCTTTTCGCGTTCACTCGTCTCAGCAAGCTCTCCTCGGCGCTCGAAGCGCGCCTCCTGGAGGTGGCAGGGAACCGTCTCACCGAGCCGCCCAGCACGAGGCGCAGCTTGGCGGTGCGCGCGCTCGGCGCGGCCGGCTTCGCCGCCGCCGCGCCGCTCGGTCGCGTGCTCACGAGCGCCGGGTTTTCGTCCGAGGAGCGCGCTGCGGCAGCCTTTGCGCTCGGTCGCCTCGGCCGCGCCGGTCAAGAAGAGCTCACGCGCGCCCTCGACGAGTACGTGCGTCGCCCCGAGCGCTGGCAGACGAACCGCGGTGAGATGGTGCCGCTCTCCGCCGCGCTCGCCGCTCTCACGAACACGACGCTTGCACACGAAGCCCTCACCGCGCTGGCTCGCCTCGCTCTGCCGGAAGAAGCGCCCGCTTGGCAAAAGCGCCGCCTGGTTCGGCTCCGCTGCGCTGCCGCCGCGCTCCTGGCCGCGGAGCGGCCGGGGCCGCTCCCCGCGGCGCTCTTGGCGTGCGATCCAGAGCACGGCGCGGTGGGAGCGCTCGCCGTGCTCACCGCGCTCGACAAGAACAAGATAGCGGACGCCCACCTCGAGCTCTTCACGCGCTACGTAGAAAGCCCCACGCCGGCCGTGCGCGAGGCGGCGCTGCGCCTCCTTTCGGGTCACCCAGAAATCCCGGAAGCTGCCGCGCTCCTGGCGCGCGCGCTCGCGGACTCGTCGCCCGGCGTGCTCACGACCGCAGCACGCGTGCTCTCCGCGTACCCCAAGCGCGCGGCTTCGGGCAACGTCGACGTCGCGCCGGAGCTCGAGCTAGCGCTCGCCGCCGTGTTCGAGCGCCCCGAGCTCGAGCACTCGCTCGAGGCGCTCGCGAGCTCCGCCGAAGCCATCGGGGCGCTCGGTCTCTTGAGCCACAAGGGGGCCGTCGAGCGCCTGTGCCAGAGTCCCCACGACGAGGTCCGGCGACACGCAGCGCGCGCGCTCGGCTTGCTCGGCGATCCGAAGCGAACCTGCGAACGAACGTCGCTCTTGCCGGATCGGGCAGACGGCACGCCTCCAGCGCTCGCCCTGGAGCTCACGACCGATCTCGGAGCGGAGCCACTCCGCATCGTGCTCGACGCACCAGACGCCCCCGAGGCCGCGCGTCGTCTGAGCGCGCTCGCGCGCGCCGGTTACTACGACGGCACGACCGTGCACCGCGTGGTGGAAGGCTTCGTGGCGCAGCTCGGGGATCCGGTGGGCGACGGCTTCGGCGACGGCAAGCATCCGCCGCTGCCCGACGAGAAGGGACCGGACCCGCTCGAAGCCGGGGACGTCGCGTTGGCCACGTCTGGACGTGACGCCGCCGCGACGCAGTTTTTCGTCACGCTGGCGCGCTACCCGCACTTGGACGGCGCCTACACGCGCGTCGGGCGCGCCGAAGGTCCTTGGGACCAACTCGCGCCCGGCGACTCGGTCACGCGCGTCCGAGTCATCGAGCGCTGAGCGCGCGTCCCCGAGGAGGCAAGCTCAATCGCCGATGGCGATCGTCACGATGCATCGCCGATGGCGATCGTCACGATGCCCTGCCCCGGAAGCCGCACCACGCGGTTTCTCGGCAGCGTGCCCAGCTCGGCCGAACGCTCCGTGCCGTCGAACACGGTGCGCGACACACGCGCCTCGTTCAAGCGCGCGTCGAACGGCGCAGGCGCCGCCACCTCGACCGCTACGGTCGAGTCCCCCGGATTGATCAAGACGATGGTCAGCGCCTCTTCGTTCGGCGACAGCCAAGCCGACGAGAGCACGTCCGACGAGTCCATGAGCGCGTCCACGCGACGCCAGCCCGGATCCGTACGCAACGCAAAGTGCGACAGCGCGTGGTACGTGGGCAGCTTCACGATGGTTCCGTCGAGAGCGCCGATTGGCACGGACGACGCCTCATCGAGGGTGGCATTGACGAACCCTTGCTGCAGGTAGGCCGCCGCGTTCGCGACCGTGAGCGTGTAGTGAGTCAGGATGGCGGCGTCGAGACCGCGGGCGTCCATCTCACTTTGAATGACGGGCTTGCCCCCACGCTCTCCTAGAGCCCTCAGGCGCTCCAGCTGATCCAAAGCGACGTCGTTGGCTTTGAACCCGAAGAGATGAAAGGCGATGGCGCCGTAGTCTTCCTCGTTCAATGGGTCCACGTAGCGGGCCACCATGATGGGGCTCCCCGCCTCCGCGGCCGTAAAGGAATAGTCGGCATCGAGTGAGCTGGTCGCGCTCCGCACCGCCTCGAGCGCCCGGGTAAAGCCAGGGAACTCGGCGTCCACCTCGCCGTCCGGCGTATTCATCGTCATCGTGCCTTCTTCGGGCAGAAAGCGACACGCTTCGGGTCCATTTTCGCCGGGCGGGATCCAGTCCGTGTTGTTCTGGAGACTCACGAACTCCGGCCGTATGCCGAGCTCGGCATACGCCTCGAGCGAAGCTCGCCAGTACTCGCCGAAGCCCTCGTAATCGAAATCTCCGTCCTCGTTACGCGCCAAGGTGCAGAGCGGGTCGGCGTTCTCGCAGTAACGATTGCCGTTGGCCTTGAGCGCAGCAGGCGGGCTACCCGACGTCATGAAAAGCGTGGGCGCCCGTCCCAGGCGACGCTCGGCCTCCGTGATGATTTCCAGCACCGGCTGAAGGTCGCCAGGGTTGTCCCCTTCGAAGCGATTGCGCAAGCGAATCACGTCGAAGCCGGACTCGACGAACATGACGTCGTAGAGCGCCGCCTTGTCCTCGAAGCCGACGATGGCCTCCTCGCTGAACGCGAGCGAAGCACCGAAGCCGACGAGCGCTTGGTGACGCACCTCGGGATCGACGTCCACGCGCGCCTCTGCCTCCGCGAGTGGCGAGCACACACCCGCCACGCAGCTCGAGGCACCCGGGCAAGACGCGTCGTCGTCACAACGCGAGAGGCACAAGCGGTCCCCGAGAGGCTTGCCGTCGCAAAGCGCAACGGCTCCCTCGTCCGTGGCCGCAACGCACGCGCCCACCTCGCACTCCATGGTGTCCGTGCAACGCGTCGTGCACACGCCGCACAGGCACTCGAGCCCGTCGCAGTCCTCCGCCCCGTCACACGACCGCAGCCAGTTGGTTTGGCTGCCGACCTGGGGAGAGCTGGGGCTGCACGACACCACACCGACGATGGCCGAACACAGGACGCTCCAAAGAATGGCCTTGAGAGGGCTCATGAGATGATTTCCTCGGAAACGACGTACTGCCCGCAATAATAATGAACTTGGTAGGCGCCCGAGCCTTGGTGCGTCTTGTTGTACTCGGTGAGGGCCTCCCAAAGCGGCAAAATCGTTCCGCGCGTGGTCGCTAGAAGGCGCCGCACCTCTGGCTCCATCGGGTGCCCCGGCCACAGATCGAAGGTGAGCGTGGTGCCGCCCACCTCGTCGCTCTTGGCCGAAACGCGCGCGCCGCTCGTGATTTTGGCCGCGATGGCGTTCAACACCGCGCGGTGGTGGTCCGCAATGGCGGCCTCCCAACCCGCCGCCTCGCCGATGGGGATGAGCACCTCTTCGGTCACGTACACGTCCCCGTCGCGCCGCACGCGCCCGCCCGCGGCGAGCGACTCCATGGCCGCCTCCACCGCCTCGCGGGAAACGGACACCAGCTGCGTGAGTCGCTCAATCGTCGTCGGCCCCTCACGGTAAACGTGCAACCAGAGGAGCGCCGCGAGGGATTCTCCAGCGTTGGCATCGCTCGCGGCGCCGCAATCGCGGAGCTCCTCCTCGGTCGCCATACGATAGCGCGTGTCCTCGCCGCGCCCCGAGCGAATCACGAAGCCGCTCTCGACGAGATCGTTCAAAATACCACGCACGGACGCTTCTTCGTCGTACTGAAAGCGCTCCAGAAGCTCCGCACGCGTGGTCGACTCCCGCGCGCCCAGGTACGTTTGCACCGCGCTCCAGAGAGTGACGCCACGCGAGGTCGCGGACTCGCCGAGCCGCTGCACCTTCTGTCGATACGAGCGCAGCGCCATGCCGAACATGTCGGCGATGACCTTCTTGCTCACGCCCTGATTTTCGAGCTCGTTCACCAGGCCGGTAAAGACCTCGCCCGCAATGTGCCCCAGCGGAGAGCGCGCCCCCTCCGCGGTCGACAGCCTCGCGATGAGGACCGTCGTTTGGCGCACGATGGCGTCGATCAAAGCCTGGGATTTCATGGGTCGCCCCAAGCCAGGGGAGCACCTCGCTGTGCTTTTGGCAAGCACGCCACGGCCTTCTCCGTCGTAACTTCGGGAGGTTAGAAACCTCCCCGGCAGGGTACAAAACTTCAGGTGCTTCGAGCGGCGCAAAGTCGCGCTGAGATCCGCACGAACGAAGCGCAAGACACGCCCCGCACCTCGGCTCGCCCCCTGGCTCGCTCGGCCGCTGTAGGGACGACGGGGGCTCGGTCGCAGGGAGTGCCACCTCGGCCTGCGACGACGACCGTCTGCGCGCACCCCGCGCGACGGCGATTCGTCTCCGCGCGCCGGTCCCGGGGAACGACTTCGCGCCGCCGCGTCGATGGCTCAGGCCCGACGAGCGATCAGGCGAACCGAATCGTACTTTTCTGCGCTCGGAGACAGCACCGTCTTCAAGAGCAGCTTCCACGCGCGCAGCTTGAAGTTCGGCATGGCCCGACGCGACGACTCACGCCCGGCGAACGAGCGCCAGATCTGCTCCTCCGTTTCGAGCCAGGAGTTCGTAAACTGCCGGTAGTAGCCCGCGTACTTCTCGGACACGACCTCGAAGCCGTGCTTTTCGAGCAAGCGCTTCAGGCTCGTCGGCGTAAAGAAATTCAAATGCCGAGGAATGTCCGACCACGGCCAGCTCGCCTCGTACAACTTGAAGCCTTGCGCCTGATTGTTCGGCGTTTCAATCACCAAGAGTCCCTGTTCGTCCAAGACGCCCTGGGCGCTCTCCACGGCGGCGTTCACGTCCAAGCAATGCTCCAGCACGTGCGCCATGAGCACGACGTTGAACCTTTGCTCGCGCACCTCGCTCGGCAGGTCCTCCGCCGTTCCGGGAAACGCGACCATGCCCGCGCCGTTGACCGCCTCGCAAGCGCGGGGATCCGGCTCCACGCCGACGGCGCGAAACCCCTGGTCCAAGAACTTGCGCAAGTTGGTACCGTTGCCGCAGCCAATCTCGAGCACGGACAGACCCTCTCCGGCGATCCACGGCGCCACTTCGCTCGGCGACAGGTCCTCGCTCTCGTCGAAGCGCCACGACAAATGCGTGCGCAGCTTGTCGAGAAACGTTTCCTTGTTCGCCGAACCGCCCTGCGTCGAGAAGTGCTCGTGCGTGTAGTACTCGAGGGCGTAAAACTCCCGCACCTCGGTCGGCGTCGGTCTCTCCCAAACGTGGCCGTAATTACACGTCGCGCACCAGTGCACGTCGTACCGCTTCGAGTCGTTCGGCTTTCTGTAATCACACGGCGCAGAGAACGACAAGGACGTCCCTCCGCGACAGATTGGGCACTTCGACGAGCCGATGTTTGCTCCCATTCCATTCCCTCCAAGGCAAGGTTAACCCGAGGGGACCGCCACAGGGCAACGCCGCCGCTCATTCTTCGCTCATCGCCCGCGAAGCACGGCAGAAATCCGCGACCTGCACGTTTCCCCAACCGGACGTTCCCCGAGAATATTCCCGCCTCCGCAGCTGAACTCCGCTTCCGTCCCCCCCCGACCGATCCCTTCTCCGCGCGCGTCCTCCTCTCGACACGCTGCGCAGCGTCTCCTCCGGGAGGCTGGGCGCGCGCGCGACCCAGCCGCGCCGCCCCCGTCCCTCGCACCCCCGCTCTCGACTACTTCTGAACGCCGAGCGCCTTCATCCGGTCGCGTAAGGTCGATGGATGAATGCCGAGCAGCTCCGCCGCTCCCTGAGGGCCGCTGATGCGCCACTCCGCCTTTTCGAGCGCAGCTTGCAGGTTCCGCCGCTCGAGGCGCCGAAGCTCGTCTTCCTTCAGGATGACGCCCGACACCGGAGCGTCCGAAGGAACCTGCGCGGACACGTTCAGAGCTGCCTCGAGCCGAAGCGGCCCACCTTGAGCCAGAATCACCGCGCGTTCGAGCACGTGCGACAGCTCCCGCACGTTGCCCGGCCATTCGTAGCGCATGAGTAGCTGCTTGTGCTCCTCGTCCAGCCTGAGCCCGGTGCGACCCAGCTCGCGACAGCGAAGCTCCAAGAGATGCTCGGCGAGGGGCACGATGTCCTCGCGACGCGCGCGCAGCGGCGGCACCTCTACTGGGAACACGCCCAGCCGGTAGTACAGATCCGCGCGGAACTTTCCGGCTTGGGCCTCCGCCTCGAGGTCCCGATTGGTCGCCGCCACGATGCGCACGTCCACGCGCCGCGTGCGGTCGTCCCCCACGCGCTCGAACTCGCTTTCTTGCAGAACACGCAGGAATTTTGCCTGCATTTCGAGCGGAATTTCTCCGACCTCGTCCAAGAAGAGCGTGCCGCCGTCCGCCAGCTCGAAGCGCCCCAGCCGGTTCTTGTGCGCGCCGGTGAACGAGCCTTTGACGTGCCCGAAGAACTCGCTCTCGAACAGCTCCTTGGGAATGGACGCGCAGTTCACCTTGACCAGCGGCCCCGAGGCGCGCGGGCTCTGCGCGTGAATGGCGCGCGCGACGAGCTCCTTGCCCACACCCGACTCGCCGCGCACGAGCACCGTCGCTTTGGTGCCGGCGACCGCCCGCACGAGCTCGAGTACGCGTTGAATGCCGGGGCTCGAACCCACGATGCCGCTGCCGTGCTCCACCTGCAGCTCTTCGCGCAGGTAGTCGCGCTCGCTCTCGGCCGCCTGCTTCAGCCGCCCGAGCTCTTGGAACGCCGCCTGGCGGCGTTCCTCGGCGCGCTTGCGCGCGAGCGCGCCCGCCACCATTTCTCCGGCGAGGTTGAGACGCGCCTCCAAGCCGTGCGAGAGGGGCGCGCCGCCGCGCCGCTTCTGAAAGCCGATGGCCCCGACGACGGCGCCCTCGATGAACAGAGGAAATAGCACCACGAACTCGAGCTCCGGATCGGTGACCAAGCCGAAAGACGGCGCCTTTCGCTCGATTTCCTCCCGCCCCGCGACCACACGCTGTCCCCCGGCGACGAGCGTCAGCGGCCAACCGGCGCGTGCAAGCGACGTGTGCTCTACCGCGAGAGCCGGAACACCGGGCGCAGACCAAGCGGCGTAGACGCGGAGCGTTTCGCGAGCGTCGTCGAACAGAACGATGTGCGCCCGATGAAACCCGACGCTCTCGGCGAGCGTGCGGAGCGCCTCGGCCATGACGGCGTCCAGATCGTCCGCGCGGGCGTGCAGCAAGCGCGTCGAGTGCTCGGTCAAGAACTGCTCGAACTGTAGACGTTCGCGAAGCGCCTCCTCCGCGGCACGTTTCGACTCGCGGAGGCCGTGTTCTTCCAGCGCGCGACCCACCGCCGGACCGAGGCGCGTGAGGCGATCTTTCAAGAGGTAGTCCGCCGCGCCCTCGCGCATACACTCCACCGCGAGCTCTTCGCCGATGGTGCCGGTCACCACGAGAAAGGGCACGTCCAAGCCGAGCTCGCGCAAGATGCGCAAGGCGCCGAGCCCGCTGAACGAGGGCATGGTGTAGTCCGCCAGAATCACGTCGGGCAGCGGTCTTCGCGAGAGCGCCGCGCGAAAGTCGGCCTCGCGAAACACGCGCTCACTCTCTGGCTCGAACCCACCCGCACGGAGCGCGTGCAACAAGAGCTCCGCGTCCGCGGGGCTGTCTTCCACCAGAAGCACCCGCACCCCGATTCGTCTCACCGTTCGTAGCTCCCCTCGCGATCCCGCGAGGACAGTACCACGCGACCCCGCGCGTCATGAGGGGCGACTCCCTGCGTGGACCACCAACGAGCCCCCGGACGTCTCGCGCCGGGCCAGCTCGTACTCGAGCTCGGCCTTGACCGCCTCGAAATGCTCCCGGAGCTCCCCGACCAGCTCCTCCGAGCGCTCCGGCTCCGCCACGAGCTCCCCACAGACGCGTGCCATCGCCACCGCGCCCACCGAAAGACAGCTCCCCTTCAAGCGGTGCGCTCCGTGGCTCACCGAGCTGCCGTGCTCCTCTCCCGAGGCGGCGGCGATGGCGTCGACCTGCGAGGGCACGAGGCGCAAGAACATTTCCGCGACGACGGCGCTCCGCTTGGTGGCGGGATCCAGAGCGGACGAGCGACGCAGGCGTACGGTCTCGAGCCCCGCGCGCTGGCGCGTTCGCGCCCTCGTCGCGTCCCCTGGCTCCGCCCGCTTCTGCGCTGGTGGGTTTTCGACGACGCGCCGTGGTGAGGACACCTCGACCGGAAGCGTGAACCAAAAGCGACTTCCCACCCCGACCTCGCTCTCCACACCGATTTCTCCGCCCATCATGCGCACCAGCTGACGGGAAATGGCGAGCCCGAGACCCGCGCCGCCGCGGCGCCCCGGGGGCGACCCGCTCACCTCCGAGAACGCCTCGAAGAGACGATTCTGGAAGAAGCGCGGAATACCGATGCCCGTATCCTGCACCGAGAAACGCAGCTGCGCCGTGGCCGAGTCCGTGGTGATGACCTCGACGGAGAGCACCACCTCACCTCGCTCGGTGAATTTGACCGCGTTACCGGCGAGGTGCGTCAGAACCTGGCGCAGCCGCTCGCGGTCGCAGCGCACCAGCGCCGGCACCGACTTGCTCACGTGCACGGTAACGTTCAAACGTTTGTGCCCACGACCCGCCGCAGCGCGGTCCGCGACCTCCTCCACCGTGCGCCGTACGTCGCAGTCGGTCGCGACGATCTCCAACTTGCCCGCCTCGATCTTCGAGAGATCACGCAGGTCGTTCAGGAGGCTCAAGAGAGCGCCCGCGGAGCTTTGCACTGTCGACGCGTAGCGGTGCTGACGCGGAGTGAGCTCCGTTTCGAGCAAGAGCTCACTCATGCCGAAAACGCCGCTCATCGGGGTACGAATTTCGTCGCTCACGTGCGCCAAGAGCTCGCTCTTTCGTCGCGTCGTCGCTTGGGCGCGGGCCAGCTCCGTGTCCCGCTCTCGGAGCGCCGCCTCCTCCTCGCGGAGCAGCGGTCTCACGTAGAGGCCGACGAAAAGAAGCCCCAGCGCGACCGCGCACGCCGTGGTCAGTCCATTCGCAACCAGAATGTGGGGGCGGAGTGGGCCTGCGCTCCGGAGGACGAAAACGAACGTCAGCCCCGAGAGCAAGCAAGCCGTGACCCACGAGTAGACGGTGAAAGCCGCCCTCAACCGAGCCAGGGGCGACCGGCGCCCTGACTCGTTCGAGCGTGCAGCGCGCGCGCGGCGCGCAGGATCGGTCCGCGCGCCGCTGCGCGGCGCTCTTGCTGGGCTCATGGCGCGGGCGCTCACGACACGTCTCCTCGGTCCGAGGCGTGGCGGTCGTCGTCCTCCCTCGCGAGCCGCGCGCCACTCGCTTGGAAAGCGGGCTGGCTTCGTTGACCGCGTCCACCGCGCGCCGCGGCGGGCGCCTCGGCCCCACCGTCGTTCCCCTCGGTCAGGGGAGCGCCCACGCTCGCGCCGCACGTCGGGTGCGCGAGCCGCACGAACGTCGCCTTGAACGCCTCGTCACCGAGCTCCTTCGAAATACCACCGAGCGCCCCTACCGAGCGCGCCAAGAGCTCCACCTCGGCTTGCGGCTTGCTCGACTGAAGCAGGATCTGCACGCAGAGCGCGCTGCGCTTGAGCACAGCGGCCAGCTCCGGTCCCGTGAGCGCCGGCATCATGACGTCCAGGACCACCAAGTCCGGCTGGTTTTCGAGGACCCAGCGCGAGGTTCCGAGGGAGTCCTCGCGCACGTCCACCTCGAAGCCGAGCTCCTCGAGGCGGCGCCGGGTGACCTCGAGCGAAATCGGGTCGTCGTCGACGACCAGGGCATGTGGGCGCTTGATTGCAGTCATCGCGTCCCCTGGACTCAGCAACCCGTGTGCCACGTGGGCGCAGCCCCGAATACGCGAGAATTCCCCGACATTCCGCCGTTTGACGCCCACGGAAACCCGAGAGCGACACGAACTTTCGCGTCCACCCGGGGGCGTCCCACGAAGGTCGTTACGAGCCCAGGGTGAAGTAGACCGTCGTGCCGCGGTCCAGGACACCCTCCGCCCAGATGCGCCCGCCGTGACGGCTGACGATGCGGTTCGCGGTGGCCAGTCCCACGCCGTTGCCCTCGAACTCGCTCACGTCGTGGAGTCTCTGGAAGACTCCGAACAAACGATCCGCGTACTTCATGTCGAAGCCGACGCCGTTGTCCTTGACGAAGTAGGTGAGCTCGTTCCCCTCGAGCCACCCCACCTCGATACGCGCTGGCGTACGGTCTCGCGTGAACTTCACGGCGTTCCCCAGGAGGTTGGCCACGACTTGTCGCAGCAGCGTGGGATCTGCGCTGCACGGCGGCAGATCCATCACGACGATGTCCACCTCGCGCCCTTCCAGCTCCGGCGCCAGATCCTGGACCACCTCGTGCACCAACCCGGACACCTCCACGGGCTTTCGCTGGAGCGTGCGGCGACTGACCCGAGCCAGCTCGAGCAGAGAAGAAATGAGCCCCTGCATGCGACGCACGCCGTCGTCGATGAACCCGAGGTAACGCCGGCCCTCCTCTCCCAACGCCACGGCGCACTCCTGGCGCAAGAGGGTGGCGAACCCTTCCACCGCGCGGAGCGGCGCGCGAAGATCGTGAGACACCGAGAAGCTGAAGGCGTCCAGCTCCTTGTTGATGTTTTCGAGCCGCACGTTTTGACGCACGAGCTCCTGCTCCGCTTCCTTCAGCGCCGTCACGTCGTAGGCGACGATCACTCGGCCCTGTACCCCGCCCCAGCGGTCCCGGAGAGGCACGACGGTGAGCTCGTGGTGACGCTTTTGCACCGGATCACTGATGACGCGACGCCGACTGCTCGGTCCGTCCGGCGCCCCTTGGGCCATTTCTGCCCAGGGACCCAGCACCTCGCTCGCGAGCTGCCCGACCATGACGTCGTTCGTGCGCGACAGCCGCTCACGCGCGCTCGGGTTGAGGTCCACCACGCGCCCCTCGGAGTCCAAAACGATGACCCCCGCGCGCAAGTTTTCGATGACGAGATCTCGAGCGATGGGCACGAGATCGAGTAAGCGATGACGAAACAGCCCCCACGCCACGACCGCGTTCGAAATGCCGAACGTGATGGGCGACATGTCACGCTCAGCGCCGAAGCTGATGCCGAGCATGGTCAGCGTGATTCCACCGAGCGGCATCAACACGCCCAAAATGACGATGACGTTCTGCAGCCGATATTGGCTCTTTCGCGGAGCGCGCAGCGCTTGCTCGGCCAAGAACCCGACGCTCGCTCCAAACAGCACCAAGAGGTAAACGAACAGCCCCCACGTAGCCGGCGTGAACGGATAGTCCAGCACCCAGTGGTTTCCCCGCCGCGCGAGCACCGCCCAGGGGCGCAGCCACGGATGGAGCGGCGCGAAGACGACCATGCCCAGGTACGGAACCGCCAAGACCGCGTGCCCGAGCCACACCCAGCGACTGCGAGCGGCACGACGATTCGTATACTCGGCCGCGAAGGAAAAGAACGCGATGGCCCAACCCGCAGTCCCGAAGAACTGCAAGTTGTCCCAGAGCAACTTTCCTTCGAGCGAGTCCGTCAGAAACTCTGCCAGGTGGCCCAGCGTCCAGAAGGACTGGCTGAGCGCCGCCATGCCGAAGGGGAGCGCGCCCGGCACGCGCCTGCGGAGCGCGTACACGCCGACGCCACCGCTCAGCAACGCGGAAAGCAAACACAAGAGAACGTGGAGCGAGCCGCTCGCGAGCATGGCTGAAAGGCCCTACCGACACGGCCCTCCCGAGCCGCGCACCTTAGCACGGCGCCGAGCTCGGGCGCACGAGCACACGAGGCGCGAAGCGGCTTGGTCTACGTGCGGAGAGGCGAGAACGCTGCGTTCGGCCGCCCGAAGTGAAAGCCTTGCAGGAGATCGCAACCCAGCGCCACGACCACGTCTCGCTCTTCTCTGCTCTCAATCCCCTCAGCCACCACGGAGAGCCCCATCGTTTTGCACATTTCCGTGAGCGCGCGGATGACGTGTTGCTTGACCGGGCTCTGATGAGCGTCGCGCACGAGCGACATGTCGATTTTCACGATGTCCGGCGCCAGTTCGACGAAGCTCGAGAGGCCCGAGTAGCCGGCGCCCAAGTCGTCGATGGCGATGCGACAGCCCAGCCGACGCAGCTCCCGGAGCTTCTCGGGGAGATCCGGCACGGCAGCGAGAGACGCTCGCTCGGTGATTTCGAGTACCATCCGCTCGGCGAGCCCCGAGGCTCCAATGTCGGACAAGAGCTCCTCGTCCAAGAGCTCGTAGGGGTGCAGGTTCATGAACAACGAAAACTGCCCCTCGTGTGCCCGCGCGGCCGCGAGCGAACAACGTCGAATGGCGCGACCGAGCTCGGCCATGCGACCGAGACGCTCCGCGAGCGCCAGGAGCGCAGCGGGCGTCGGCACCGCGGGCTCGCGCGTACGCACCAGCGCTTCGTAGCCGAACGTCGCGCCATCCGCGGCGCGCACGATGGGTTGAAAAGCGATCCACAACGAAGCCAAAGCGCGTTCGAGGTCGCGCGGCTGCTTGGTCGTTCCGGTGCGAACCGAACGCCGTCGCCACGTGTTCGGCGCGCGCTCGGACGAGATTCTGCCAAACTTTTGCGCGGTGCTGCACATACGAGGCTTCATCCAAGCAACGCGCGTGCCGCCCAACTTCGCCGGACTTTCGCGCGATTCGTGGCACGTTCCGAGGGCTCTCCGCGCGGAGATTCGCGGCGCTCGCGGAATTTCGTGCCGGGCCCGCGAACACGAGACCGTGAAGGCCTCAGCGCTGCTTGAGGGAAAGCGGCCCCTCGCTCAGGCGGCGGACGCGCCCTGCAGCTTGGGGTTCCACACCGTGACGCGGTTTCGCCCGCCGCGTTTGGACACGTAAAGCGCCTCGTCGGTTGCCTTGAAGAGCGCTGCCCAATTCCGGCCCGCGGCTGGGAACGTCGCGACGCCCACCGAGCAGGTGACTTTGAGCGGGCCGAGCTCGGTTTGGAACTCGGTGCTCTCGAGCTCCTTGCGCAAGCGTTCGGCCAGATACTTCGCGCCGGTCTCGTCGGTCTGCTCGCACACCACGACGAACTCCTCGCCGCCGAAACGACCCACGATGTCGGTGTCGCGTTTGACGCGGCGGAGCACGTCGCCGAGACCCTTGATGACCACGTCGCCCACGTCGTGGCCAAACGTGTCGTTCACGCGCTTGAAGTGATCGATGTCCGTTACGAGCACGCTGACGGGCTTGCCGAAGCGCTCGGCGCTCTTGATGCGACGTTCGGCCTCTTCGATGAGCGTGCGCTTGTTCAAGAGCCCCGTGAGGCCGTCCGTGGTGGCGAGCTCCTCGAGCCGCCCGACCATACGGGCGTTGGAGAGAGACACCGCGACGTGACTGGCGAGCACCTCGAGCGCAGGGCGCACCGTGTCGTCGAAGGCGCGTTTCTGTTCGGAGCCGAGCACCAAGGTGCCGAGCACGCGCTCGTGCACTACGAGCGGCAGAATCAACAAAGAAGGCACGGGAGGCGGGTTCAGTCCGCGGGCGAACACGGTTTGACGAGACGCGTCGTACTCCCCTCGATACGGAAGCGCGTGGCGGTTGGCGACCACCATGGACACGAGCCCCGCGTTGTGGCGGAAGCTGCGCCCGACCAGCCCCTCCTGTCCCTCGCCGCTCACCGCGCAGATTTCGTGTTGGTTGGTGCGGCGGTGGAAGAGCGTCACCGCGGCGAAGTCGAAGGCCGCTACCTCGCGGGCGCTCGACACACCCGCCTCGATGACCTGCGCCTCCGTGATGGCTGCGCCCAACGCGCCCGCCGCGCGGTAGAGCTTGGCTTGCTCCGAGCGGGCCCGCTCCAGCTCCGCGAACACGCGCTCGTTCTCGATGGCGCGCTGCAAGAACGTCGTCGCCGCGCGCAAAGAGGACAGCTCGTCCTCCGTGAACGGCTCGCTGGCGACGCGGTCCACCGCCAAGTAGCCGCGCAGGTTTCCACGCTCGAGCAACGGCACCGCGCACACGGCGCCCACCGTGGGGCGTTTCTCGTAGTAGCTTGCGTGCGTGCCGGCGCGGGCTCCCGCCACGCAGAACGCGTCCCCGCGGGCCAAGGCTGCGCCGAAAATGCCGCCCTGCGCCGAGATGAATCCCGTGAGAACGCCGCCCACGTCCGTCGACACTTCCCGCACGGCCAAGCACTCGCCGCGCTTTTCCACGCCGAGCAGCACCGCCGTCTGGAGCTTCAAGCTGCGCCGCACGACGTCCAGCGCAAAGCTGCTCGCTTGGTGAATTTCGTCGATGCCCGAGCGCAGCAGACGATCGCGGTCTTCGCCTTCTCCTCCCGAACCGAGCAGACGGTAAGAGCGCGCCGCCTCACGCATGCGGTCGATTTCTCCCGCGATGTGCGCCCGCGACACCCGGCGGACGCGCGCGATCTCGGCGCGAAAGAGCGTCACGTTGAGGCCCGTGAAGAGCGCCAGGAACAAGGCGTGCGGCAAAAGCTCGTCGGCTTTTTGCCCGCCGTAAGCCACGAAATGCAGACCCGCCTCGAGCACCGCCGCATACAGCACCGTCAGTACGGCGGCGAGCGGCCGCGCAAAGGCCGCCACCACCATCATGAGCACGTAGACGAGCGGATAGAATGGTCCGTCGAGCGCGCCCGGCAGGTGAAGTACCGCCGCGTACGCGGCGGTGGTCAAGCTCATGAAGAGCTCGAGATCGGCGCGCATCGAGGCCTCGGTCTCGAGAGAGCGCGCGCGCCGCACCAAGTGGACCGCCGTGGACACCACCAACAAGGTCAGCGCCCCGAGGGACCAGACGTCGGCGGGCGGATCCGCCGCCCAGCACACGAGGTAGACGCCCAACCCCAAGCCGAGCAGCAAGCCCGCGCCCCGAATCACGACCTGCTGCAAGCCGAGTGCCGCGACAACGAGGGGATCCATGCGTCCGTCCCGCCTAACAGAGGTTCGGGCAACCGGCCCAGTTTTGAGCGCGACTTCCGTAAGCGGGGCCCGGGGAGGCCCCCCGCGCTCCGGAGCCGGCTTGTCGTGACGACACGAGTCGTGAAACGGTGGCCGTCGTGCGGTCGGGCCTTCGGCTCCAGCTCCTCTTGCTCTTGGGCGCGCTCATGCTGCTCGCCTTCGTGCCGCTCTACTACGCCACCGCCACCTACACGCGCGTCGCGCTGCAGCGGCAGCAAGTCGCGCACGCGCGTGCGCTCGGCCGCTCCATCGCCGCGCACGTCGTGGAGGCGCGCGAGTGGCGCACGCCTCGAGAGCTCGTCGATTTCTTGACGGCTCAACTCACCGTCGGCGACGTGGACGCTTTGGCCGTTTACGACGTGCAGGGCCAACCCGTGGCGCGCGCTGGAGATCCGGTGCTCGTACGGAGCTTGCAGGCGCCGCCGGGTCGCCTACCGCAAGCGCCCGGCACGAGCGAGGTCACGACGGTCCAAGGCACGACGGGGCCGGCCCTCGCCGTGTTCGTCAGCGGCGCCCAAGGTAGCGTGGCTGCGGTCGTGCGCGTCGACCCAGCGCGGACACCTGCGGAGCCGCTCACGAGGCTCGTGGGGCTCTACATGGCGGTCGTCGCGCTCGGAACTCTCGTCGGCGCGTACTTTGCGCTGACGCGGCTCATCGTGCGCCCCGTGGACGCCCTCTCCACGTCGGCAGAGCGCGTCGTCCGCGGCGCCCGCGAGCTCGAAGTCCCGGAGCGGGCCCCACGCGAGCTCCGGGATTTGGGTCGCAGCTTGCGCACCATGACTCGCCACTTGCTGCGCGAAGAAGAAGCGTTGCGCCGCAAAGTCACCGAGGTGGAAGAGGCGACCGAGCGCTTGCGCGCGGCGCAAGACACCGTTGTTCGCTCCGAACGCCTCGCGTCGGTGGGTCGCCTCGCGGCAGGGCTCGCCCACGAAATCGGCAACCCCATCTCCGCCATTCTGGGACTCCAGCATCTCTTGTTGGACGGCGACCTCGACCCCGCCGAAACGCGCGATTTTCTCCAACGAATGGAGCGCGAAACGAGCCGCGTGCACCGCATTCTCCGCGACTTGCTCGACTTCGCCCGGCCGTCCGTGGCGCGTCCGCTGGAGCAGACGTCCGGAGACGTTTCGACCGCGCTGGCGGACACCCTGGCCCTCGTGCGGCCACAAAAGAACCTACGCGAGCTCGAGCTCGTCCAGGAAGTCCGTGGACACGTTCCGCCGGTGCGGCTGGGCCACGAGCAGCTCGTGCAGCTTCTTCTCAACTTGGTGATGAACGCGGCCGATGCGTGCGGCGAACGCGGCACCATCTCCGTCGTCGCGGAGCCAGGGCCGCGTGGCGCGCGCATCACGGTCACGGACGACGGTCCAGGCGTCGCCCCGGAGGTGCGCGAGCACCTGTTCGAACCGTTCGTCACGACCAAAGAAGTCGGTAAAGGCACCGGGCTCGGGCTCGCCGTGAGCCGCGGTCTCGTCGAAGCCGGCGGCGGAACCATCGAGCTCGACGAGAGCTACGCCGAAGGAGCCCGCTTCGTGATCGAGCTACCAGCCGCGTGACACGACGCGGTCGCGAGACCCCTCCGTCCACGCGGCGTGGGCAAACACGGGCTCGACGAGCGGACTCCGCTCAGCTCGCGCCGACGAGCTCGCCAACGGTCACCGAGCGGAGCCCGCGCTCTTCGAGCGCCTCCAAAATACGAGGCAGCGCTTCGAGCGACGCGGGGCGGTAGTCGTCGCGCTCGGCGGCGTCGTGAAGCAGCACGATGGCGCCCGCACGGAGGCCGCGCTCCACACGCTCGGACACGCGCTCGGCTCGGGCGCCCGCTAGACCGTCTCGACCGCGCACCGACCAGCCCACGACTTCCACGCCTGCCTTCTTGGCGCCCGCGAACGTACGCGGGCTCGCCTGACCGATGGGCGGGCGAAAAAGCTCGGGGCGTCGACCCGTGGCACGTGCCACGATAGAAATGCATCGCTCGATGTCCGCCGTCACGAGCGCGGGGCGCCAGAACGAGTACAGACGGTCGTGATCGAAGCCATGAACGCCGATGGCGTGCCCCTCGTCCGCCATTTTTCGGAGCAGCTCGGGGTGCGCCTCCGCCTTGCGACCGATGACGAAAAAAGTCGCTCGCTGCCGTCGCTCGCGCAGGAGATCGAGGACACGCGGCGTCGTTTCCGGGTTCGGCCCGTCGTCGAACGTCAGCGCCACCCGCCCGCTCGCGTTCGGCACGCGCCACAGCACGTCCCCGAACACTTCCAAACGAGGCACCAAAGTCGCCACGAGGATCAGGCTCAAATAGGCCAGCATGCCAGCTACGGCGACACCGAGCGGAGGCGGTGAGCCCAGCGCGCTCCGCACACCGAGCGCGAGCGCCGCGAGACTCACCAGCCAAAAGAAAACACGTCCGAGCGGCACGGCCCTCCTCCTTTAGCGCAGACGCGCCATCTCCCAAAAACTCGCCGTCGCGCGCCTTTGCTCGACAACCCGGAGACGCTCCTTTAAGCCTCGCCGGTGCTCTTCAACACCCTCGCCTACGCGCAGTTCTTCGGGCTGGTGTTCGTCGTCGGCTGGGCGTTGGTCGAGCGCCGCTGGGCGCCTCTGCTGCCTTGGTTGGCCCTCGCCGCGTATGCGCTGCGGCATCCTTCGTGGCTCGCGCTCGGCCTGACGATGGGGGCGCTCTCGGTGAGCCTCCTCGCTTGCCGACCCAAGGAGCCCACGACACGCACCGCCGCCGTGTCGACGCTGGTCAACCTCGGCGCGCTCGCGGCGCTCTGCATTCCCGAAACGGGGCTCGACCCGGTGAGCCTCGGGCTCCAGAGCCTCGCAGTGCCGCTCGAACGACTGGGGCCGGTTCGCTGGCTCGTGCTCCTCTTGGGAGGTGTCCTCCTGGTGCTCACCCTGCGCGCGCGCAAGGTGCGGCTCCTGTTCTTCTTGGGCGCGAGTTACTACTTCTACGCGCACTGGGACTACCGTTTTCTCGCGCTCATTTGGGCCTCGTCGACGGCGGACTGGCTCCTCGCGCTCGCCATCGACCGCGCTCCTACCGCGCAGAAGAAAAAGCTGTGGCTGATCGCCACCGTGGTGATGAACCTCGGCGTGCTCGCGTTCTTCAAGTACGCGAACTTCGGCATCGAGGCCATGTCCGCGCTCCTTTCCGGCATGGGTGTGCCGGTGCCGCGCATCGCGCTCGAGGTGGCCCTGCCCATCGGCATCAGCTTTTTCACGTTCGAGTCGATGAGCTACGTCATCGACGTGTACCGCGGCGAGCTCGAGCCGCACCGGAGCTACCTCGAGTACCTGACGTTCGTGGCCTTTTTCCCGCATTTGGTTGCGGGCCCCATCGTGCGCCCGCGCGATCTGCTGCCGCAGCTGGCCGGCCCCGCGCGCTTCAGCGCGAGCGAAGCGAGCGAAGGGCTCTTTCTCATCGCGACGGGGCTTTTGAAGAAGGTCGTGGTGGGCGACTACCTGGCGCTCAACCTCGTCGACCGCGTCTTCGACGCGCCCACGATGTACTCGTCGCTCGAGTGCTATGCGGCCGTCGTCGGCTATGCGCTCCAGATTTACTGCGACTTCTCCGGCTACACGGACATCGCCATTGGCTCGGCGCTCTTGCTCGGCATTCGTTTCCCGCTGAACTTCGACTCGCCGTACAAGGCGCACAGCATTCAGGACTTCTGGAGGCGCTGGCACATTTCCTTGTCCACGTGGCTCCGGGACTACCTGTACGTACCGCTCGGAGGCAACCGCAAGGGCAAGGTGCGCACCTACGTGAACCTGATGCTGACCATGCTGCTCGGCGGGCTCTGGCATGGCGCGTCGTGGACCTTCGTCGTGTGGGGCGGTCTGCACGGCGCGGCGCTCGCCGTGAACAAGGCCTTTCACGACCTCAGAGGCACCAAGGGCGGCGCGCCGCCGCGCTCGCGTCTCTTGCACGCCGCGGGTGTGTTCTTCACGTTCCACGTGGTGCTCGTGGGCTGGGTGTTCTTCCGCGCGGACAGCTTCGACAAGGCGCGTCTCATTTTCTCCCGCCTCACCGAGCTCAGCACCTACCACCCGAACCTCCCCACGACGGTCGTGGCGGTGCTCGCCCTCAGGCTCGCGTCGCACTTTTTGCCGGAAAACCTCTACCGTACGCTGCGCGACGGCTTCATTCGTTTGCCCGCGCCCGTCCAAGGAGTGGCGCTCTTTCTGGCGGCAGTGGCCATTGCCCAAATGGCGTCGAGCGACGCGGTGCCGTTCGTTTACTTCCAGTTCTGACGCTCGGGGGACACGCCACCTACACGGAGTCCGTGCGTAGCGACGGAGAGTCATTCGTCTCACCCTTTGCGCGCTGGCTCACCCCGATGTGTCGAGATGGAGCGGCGAACACCGCGCTCCAATGCCATCGTAGTGCGCGAAGGGTCACAACTGACCCATCCGGAAGAGGCCGGTGCCTTCCGACCCCTCATGCCGCCCCCGACGGACGCCGCTGCACTCGAGACGACCCCTGAGCAGCCGACACAAAGGGACGACCGGTGAAGCCCTCGAAGTACGAACGCGATGCCCTCGCTCAGATCGCGCGCTGGAGACGGCCCCCACGCAAGCTCCTCGGCAAGGTGTCACGCGCTGTGGGCCTGCCCTTCGACGTGGCAAGCGAGCTCGTCGCCCGAGCGCCGGGTGTCGGCTGGGTCATCGAGAGGTCGACGCTCGGTATCATTCATCTCGGCAACGACGTCGCGCAGTGGAGCGTTCGACCTGCCGCCATCCACCGCGACTTCCAGAAGCGTGGTCACTCGCACGTTCGTGCGTCCGAGGACGTTCGCGAGCTGGATCTCTCCGCGGTCGATCGCGCCATCGGTTTTCTGAGCGTCAAGTACAAGGGGCTCGCCTTGGCGGAGGGCGCCGCCAGCGGCGCGCTCGGTTTTGCCGGCATTGCCCCCGACATTCTCGCGCTGGTCACGCTCAACCTGCGCGCCATCGGCGAGTACGCGACGTATTGTGGCTTCGACGTGTCCACACAGCACGAGCGTCTCTTTGCGCTCAACGTGCTCGGCCTGGCCACGAGCCCCGCCGATTCGACGAAGGCCGCCGTCATGGCGCAGCTCGCCCGCATCGCGCAGGAGCTGGCCCAGCAGCGCGCCTGGGAGCACTTGCAAAAGCACGGCTTCGTGAGGCTCCTCCAACATTTCGCGCACTCGCTCGGCATCGAGCTCACGAAGCGCAAGCTGGCGCAGAGCCTCCCGGTGGCCGGCGCGGCCATTGGCGGTGGCTTCAACGCCTACTACACGCACAAAGTCTGCGAGGCGGCGTACTTCCTCTACCGAGAGAGGTTTCTTGCCGCGAAATACGGCGAAAGCTGGACCGCCGTTGCGACGGAGCCGAGCATCGATGCTCCCGCCTTCGACGACGTAGTCTCGAACGGGGCGCAAGAAGGCCCGGACGCGTCCGTCAACGAGGTGGCGTGAGCGCGCCCTCGCCTTGAAGCGAACGGCGCCCTAGCATGCGGCGCGTCGTGCCCGAAACGAGCCCTCGAAACTCCGAAACGTCACGCGTGCCCGAAGCGTCGACTCCATCGCGTGCGGCGCGACGAGCACGTTTCCTCGAGAGCCTACCGGACGACCCCACGCTGCAAGAGCTCGGCGAGGCGTTCGAAGCCGGAAACTACGCGCGCGTCCGGGTGGAGGCGCAGCGGCTCGCCGAGTCGAGCGACCGCGAGGACGTGCGCGCTGCCGCCGCAGATTTGCTTCGCCGCGTCGAGCCCGATCCGCTCGTGAAGTATCTCTTCGTCTTGGTGGTGCTACTGCTCGTGGCGGTCACCGCGTTCGCCTATGGACACGGTCATGGTTGAATCAGGCCGCCCCGCCGTTTCGTCGGTCGACGCGCAAGACCGCGCTTCGACCGCGCCCACGGCGCTTCTGCGGGCGACGCCGCGCGCTTGGCTCGTCACGCTCGCGGCGCTCGGCTGGCTTGCCAGCGCCTGCGCGAGCTCCGCCCCGGCGCACGAAACGCCAGCGCCCGCGCCGCAAGCTCCGCCCAGCTTGGCGGAGCTCCTGCCCCTCACGGACGACACCGTGCTCAGCTACGAAACGACGAGCGACACGGGAGAAACGGGCCTGCTCGTCTTCAACGTGCGGCGTCCGCGCCCGGACCTGGCGGAGCTCGACGTAGCAGGTCGCGTGCAGCGCTTGGACGTGCAAAGCACGGGCGTTTCCCTGCGCACGGGCGGCTACCTCTTGCGCGCTCCCATCGCCGCCGGCGCTACGTTCCAAGGCTCCTTCGGTGTCGTCACCATCACCGAGCTGGGTCGGCGCGTCACGCTCCCCGCCGGTACGTTCGAGCGCTGCGTCGTCACGGTCGAGGAAAGTCAGCGCCCGTTCAAGCGCGCCCAAAGCACGTATTGTCCTGGCGTGGGCCTCGTCGAGCTCATCATCGAAGGCGAAACGGGCGAGGACATCGGCCGCGTCGAGTCGCGTCTGAAGAGTTACGGCAAGCGCGTCGTCTTACCCGGGTGAGCTCACGGCCCAGGGAGCGAGCCGCAGCGCCGAGCTGCCCGGTGAACCGAGCTGGAGCGCCAACGCTGCGGCGGGGCGTGCGACTCAGAAGCCGATACCGAACGAGAAAATGAGCGCCTTCGCCGTCTCCGGATCCGCGAAAACCAGCTGATAGCGTGCGTCCACGGCCAAAATGACGGGCCCCGCGTAAAACTGCGCGGTGAGCCCCGGCGCCACACCCACGTACGAATTCGAGCCATCGCCGACACAGCCCGAGCTGCATTCCACGTTCAGCGTCGAGACGCCCGCGCTCACTTTGGGGCGCAGCATGACCGCGCTGCCGAGCATGAAATCGTAGCCCACCTCTCCCGCGAGCTGCCACACGTTCGCGCTCACCTCGGCTTCGCCGAACGAGAGCGTTTCGCCCAAGAAGTAGTCGAACACGCCGCCCACGTAGAGCCCGTCGTACGTGGTGTAGCCCAGGCTCAGGCCGAGGCCCGTCCGCCATGGGTCCAAGTCCGCGTCGTCCTGCATTACGCCGTATCGGAAACCGCCGCTGAGCTGGAGCGAGCCGGCCGTGCGCGGCGGGGTCGACTCTTCGAGCGGCTCGGGCGTTTCGCTCTCGGGCTCGGCGCCAGCCGCCTCTGCGTTCACCTCGGCGAAGGGCTCCGGCGGCTCGGTCTCGTCGGGCTCCTGCGCCGCGACGAGACCGCTGAAGAGAGCCGCCGCCACGCCGAGCGCGCCCGCACCGAGGACGCGATGGCTCCTGGCACGTGCGCCTCTTGCCTCACGCAAGCCTCGTTCCGCCGCGTGACGTAGACCCCATCCACTTTGCGAAGGCTCGGTTGCGTGATGCATGGTCGAAAAGCTCCAAAAGCGGCGAGTATCAGACTCGCCCCGGGCAGGGCAAGCTCGAAGCGACGTGGGCCTTTCACGCGCAGGCGTCCCCGCTCGACACTCGCTCACGGAGAGCGTCGGAGCCCTTCGGGCCGCCCTGCCTCGATTTGGGCCGATCGGCGCCCTAGGCTCGGCGCCGATGCTCCTCGTGGTCGACATCGGCAACACCAACATCGTCTACGGCCTCTACGAAGGCGACCGGCTCGAGCACACGCTTCGTATTGCCACCGTGCGCACGCGCACCGACGACGAGCACAGCGTGCTGCTCAAGCAGATGCTGGACCTGCGCAGCCTGAACGCAGAGGCCATCGACGCCGCCATCATCGCCAGCGTCGTGCCACCGCTCACGGAGGTCGTCGCGAGCTCGGTGCGTCGCGCTTGTGACACCGAGCCGCTCGTCGTGGGCGGACCGGGGCTGAAGACGGGCATTCGCGTGCGCTACGACAACCCCCGCGACGTCGGCGCCGACCGCATCGTGAACGCCGTGGCGGCGCACGAACGCGTGAAGGGCGGTGTCATCGTGGTCGACTTCGGGACCGCCACCACGTTCGACTGCGTGTCGCCGGACGGCGAGTACCTCGGCGGCGTCATCGTGCCGGGCGTCCAGGTCAGTCTGGACGGCTTGCTCGGGCGCGCCGCAAAGCTCACGCGCATCGAGCTGGCGGAGCCTCCGCAGGTCATTGGTCGCAACACTCCGCACGCCATGCAGTCGGGCATCGTGCACGGCTACGCGTCGCTCGTGGACGGCCTGGTCGAGAAAATCACGCGTGAGCTCGGCTACGAGTGTCACGTCATCGCCACCGGCGGCCTGTCGGCGCTCATCGCGCCGCACGCGACGCGCGTCGCCGAGCTGTGCCCCGATCTCACGCTCGACGGGCTCCGGCTCATCTACGAAAAAAACCGCCGTCCGACGCGCTGACGGACCGATGACCCCAGAGGCGCTCCCCTCGACTCAGCGCGGCGCAGCCCGGGCGCGCCTCGGGCTTGCCCTCGTGGTGGGGCTCGCGCTCGCGACGAGCCTCTGGGCCATTTGGCGCCCCAGCGTCGCGCCGGAGGAGACGCACGGAGCGGCGGCGAATCCCGCCGCGCGCGCGCGCATCGTCTCGCTCGCGCCGTCGCTCACCGAAACCTTGTTCGCCATCGGCGCCGCGGACGTAGTCGTGGGCGTGAGCGACTACTGCGCCTTTCCTCCCGAAGCCAAACGGCCTCCGAGCGTGGGCTCGGCGCTCACGCCTTCCTACGAAGCCATCGCGCGCCTCGCTCCGACGCTCATCGTCGCCACGCAAGTCGGCGGAGAACAGCTTGGCCCGCTCTCGCGCATCGCGCCCACCGAGCAATTGCCGTGGCTCAGCCTGGCCGAAGTGATCTCGAGCACACGCGCCCTCGGCCGCCTCGTAGGTCGTGAGAGCTCGGCGGACGCCCTCGCCGAAAAGCTCGCACGTGTGCTCGATCATGCCGCACCCGCGAACGCCCCGCGCGTGCTCTTCGTCATGAGCTACGGCGACGTCGACTCGAACGACATTTGGTACATTCGGGACGACTCCCTACACGGCGCCGCGCTGCGCGCTGCAGGCGCCAGAAACGCGATTTCCTCGGACAGAGCAGGCCAACCGCGCCTCTCCGTGGAGGAGCTCTTTCGGGTGGATCCGGATCAGATCGTGTTCTTCGTCGACGGCGAAGGAGCCCCGAGTGGGCGGGAGCACGCACGTTTTTCCAAGCTCACCCCTCTCCGCGCCGTACAGCAGAGTCGCCTGGGGGCGGTCAACGTTCCCGGCGCCTTGAACGGAGGCCCGCGCGTGCTCGACTTGGTTCCGCCGCTCGCCGCAGAAATTCGACGTCTCGAGGCCATCCGCCCATGAGCCCCACTCTCTCACTCTCGGGCGTCGAAGTCGGCAGGCGGCTCAGCGGCGTGAGCCTCGAGCTCACGACGGGCGACTGCCTCGTCGTGATTGGTCCCAACGGCGCGGGCAAATCCACGCTCCTCCGTGTGCTCGCCGGCCTCGAAAGCCCGGACCGCGGTGAGGTGCTGCTCGATGGCGCGCCGCTCGGCGCGCGTTCGCCGCGCGAACGCGCCGAACGCATTGCTTGGTTGCCTCAGCGACCACGCTTGGGGGAAGGAGTGCGCGTCGAGGAGTTGGTGGCGGCCGGCCGCTATCGCTTTTCGGAGTCGCACGGCGAGTCGCTGGCGCACGCACGACGCGCCCTGGCCGAGCTCGGCGCCGAGCACTTGGCGCCGCGTCGCGTCGAGCAGGTGAGCGGCGGAGAGCTTCAGCGCGTGCTCCTCGCCGCGCTCTTGGTGCAAGAGGCTCCCCTGCTTTTGGTCGACGAGCCCGCCAATCACCTCGATCCGGCGCACCAACTCGCCGCGTACGGCTTGCTCGGTCAGCTCGGAGAGCGCGGGCGCGGCCTCTGCGTAGTCACTCACGATCTGAACTTGGCGAACCAGCTCGGCCCGACGGAGCGCGTCCGCGTGCTCGGGATTTCGGAAGGGCGCATTGCCTTCGACCGCCGCTTGAACGCGCCCGCGCTGACCGCCGATCTCGAGCGCCTTTACGGAGTGCCGCTCCGCGCGGTGGAGCTGGACGGTCGCCGGCATTGGCTCGCTGTGTCGTCGCCTCGTGCGCCGTCGCCCACGTCCTCGAACGTGACGTTCGGGCCTCCGAAAGACGAGGGCTCGCGCACATGAAGTGGGTTTGGGTCATTCTCGTCAGCTTCGGGCTCGTTCTGGCGTCGGTCCTGATTGGACCTTCGCTGGCTGGGCCCGAGGGAGACTTCATTCTGTGGCAGCTGCGCGTTCCGCGCGCGCTGGCTGGCCTCTTGGTGGGCTCCACGCTCGGGCTGGTCGGCGCCGCGTTTCAAGCGCTCTTCCAGAATGCTCTCGCGACTCCCACCACGGTGGGGACGGAAGCCGGCGCGGCGCTGGGCGCGCTCGTCGCGTTGACGTTGGGCGCCAGCGGCACGCTCGAGCTCTCGGCCGCCACGCTGTGTGCGTTCATTGGAGCGCTGGGAGCCAGCTCGGTCGTGGCCGCCACCGCGAGCTCCGGCCGCGCGCGCACCTCCGACGTTCTTCTGGCGGGTATCGCCGTCACGCTCGCGGCCGGGGCCGTTTCTCAAGCCGCCACCGCGCTCGCGGACGCACCGGCGTTGTTCGCCGCCGCGCATTGGGCGCTGGGTCACTTGCCCCAGGTGGGCTACGAGCGGCTCTGCCTGCTGTCGCCCTTCGTGGCGTTGTGCGCGCTCGTGCTGCTCGGCCGCCGCCGGGCGCTCGCCGCGCTTTCGCTCAGCGAAGACTGGGCCAAGACGCAGGGGGTGCCGGTGCGACGCGTGCGCCTCGAGGTGCTCGCCGCCGGCTCGTTGGGCGTCGCTGCGTGCGTTGCGCTGTGTGGTCCGATTGCTTTCGTCGGTCTCGTCGTGCCGCACTTGGTGCGCCGGGCGACGTCTGCGTCCGTGCGCGAGCTCTTGCCGCTCTCCTGGGTCGCGGGCGCGGGCTTTCTGGTGCTTTGCGATGCGCTGGCGCGCGTTTCGATTCCCGGTCGCGAGCTGCCAGTCGGTGTGATCACGGCCGCGCTCGGCGCCCCCACGCTATTCTTTTTGGTCCTACGGCGCTAACGTTCGCTCAAAGGGCGGCGCTCGCCTCACGAAAGCGCCACCACCGCTCGAGCCAAAGGAAACCCGCTGCGAGCCCGAGTCCCACGAATAACCATGGCGTGAACGCGCTACGCTCCGCGCCAACGACGAGCGGAGAAAGCGCCGCAGTGAAAAGCGCGTAACCCGCCACCACGGCGAGCCCCGCCTGCCCCACGAAGCGCCTCCTGCGCGAAAGCAAAGCAAGGCCCGCGAGCAACCCCAGGCCCACCAGCGCCTCGTAGAGCGGCGTCGGATGCGCTGGCGCGGTGAACGCTGCGCCAAGCTCGACCACGGAGCCTTGGATCTGCTCCAGAAGCAGCGGGGGTCCCGCCCCGAGCCCCAGCTCGACCGGCCAGCGTCCGAGCGTCCCCGCCTTTTGGAGGAACGACGGCGCGGAATCCCCGAGCACGGGTCCGTAGTCGCAACCCTGCAAGAAGCACCCGAGGCGCACGCACACGATGGCAAATGCCAAAGCCGGCGCAGCCGCGTCGAGCACCCGCAAGTACCCGACGTTCCAGCGCCGCGCGGCGAGCCAAGCACCGAAAAGTCCCCCCAGCCACGCGCCCGCTCCGGAAAGCCCCCCGCCACCCAAATCCATCACACTCCGCCAGGGAGCCCCGTGCACGGTCGCCACGAACAGCACTCGAGCACCCACGAGCGCAGAGACGACCGCGGCGAGCAACACCCAGTCGAGCGCTTCGCGCTCGACCGCGAAGCGACGCGCCTCCACACGCGTGAGCGCCCATCCCAGACCCACCGCCAGCGCAGAGGCCGCGCCGAACGACGTCACGTCCAGAGACCGCGCCGGCACGGGCGCCGACGGCCCCCGCACCGCAAAGCCCAACGCCACCACACACAGCGCGCCGCCCAAAAAGAGCACCGCACGCCTGCGCGCCAAGACCCCGAGCGAAAGAGTCGCCACACCGAGCAGCGCCGCCGCGGCCACGGCGACGACCAGCGGCACCTCGAAGCCGCCGAGCGAAATCCGAAGAAGCAGCGGATGCATGCCGGCGCGATGGTCGCAGAAGGTTCGACCAAAGTCCTCGCTCGGCGCGAAGCAGGGAGCTGCACGCAAAATTTGCCGTTTCTAGCGCCGACCCACAGCTGGGCCCTTCGCAGGCTCCGCGACGAAGCCGCGCGCGCCGGAAGAAATGGCGGCCGAGGGAGGCTCGGCGCGTGGTGTGCTAACATGCCGGCCGGCGTAAACGCGCGGAGCGCCCGCGGTTGCCACGCTGCCTTTCGCCTTCCGTGACGCCCGACGAGATCGATCTAGCCATCAGTGAGCTCGAAACCCGCTTGGAGCGGCTTCGCGCTCTCTACGAGCAGTACTTCATGGGGATCGAGCGCATCGAGCCCCAAGTGGTGCGAAAGGACGTGGACCGTCGCTTTTGGCTTCTTCGGAAGGAGAAGATTCGGAACACCGCGAAGCGCTTCAAGCTGCAGACGTTGGTCCAGCGTTACAACACGCTGCAGCAGTACTGGGGCCGCATTTGCCGGGAAATCGAGCAGGGAACGTACAAGCGTCACAAGCTGCGCGCCGAGCGTGCCTTCGGCCCGCTCGACGCCGCGCGCGCCTCCGCGTCCAGCGCAGAAGCCGCCCCTCCCCCCGACGCGCGCGCCGAGGCGGCCGAGCGCGCGCAGCGCGCTCTAGAACAAGACCTACGTCTCCTCGCCGACAATCCGAACGATCTCGACGCGGCGCTCGAGTCATTCGTCGGCGGCTCGTCGAGCTCGGCCGCGGACAGCGGCCCGCAAGGCACGGCGGAGTCGCTCGCCAGCCCTCGCAAGGGGGGCCTCTTGGCGCAGCTCGGAACGAGCGGCGCCCGTCCCGCGACATCACCCAGCCCACGCAGCGCCGCTTTGAGCTCCCCCTCGCCACAAGCGGCCGGCTCGCTGCCGTCTCGTGTTCCCGGCTCACCCAAGGTGGAGCTTCCGAAAGCCGCGGGCGCGCGCGACCCGGCCTCCCGGCCCCCGCCTCCCGTTCCGCGACCGTCCCCGAGCGTTCGTCCAGCTCCACCCAGCGGCGCCGCGCCCTCGAGCGCTTCGACCGCCTCGCCGCCGGGCGCTAGCGTTCCACGCGTCAGCAGTCCCGGCGCATCGGCCGCTTCGCCGCCAGGCCCGCTCTCTCCACGCTCGAGCTCCGCGGACGTTCCCCCCACCTCGCAGCGTCCTCCTCTCCCACGCACCGCCGCACCCACCCCGCCGCCGGGACCGCCCAGCAGTCCGGCGCACGCCGCGGCCCCCACCCAGGCCGCCGCCACTTCTGGCTCTCCGCCGGTGCGCCCGCGCTCGGTTCCTCCCCGGCCCGCCCCGGGGGCCCAGGCACGCGCCCGCAGCGCGCCCCCACCGCCCAAAGCGCCACCCGCGAGCGGCCTGGACGAGGCACGCCTCCGCGAGCTGCACCAGCGCTACCAGGCGGCCCGCGAGCAAACCAAGATGGCTGGTGCCGTGAGCCTAGAAAAGCTGGCTCAGAACCTCAGGGAAACGGAGGCCAAGCTCCGCGCGCAGCACCAAGGGCGCCGGGTGGACTTCGACGTCGTCATCAAAGACGGCAAGCCCGTCATTCGGCCCAAGGTCACCTGAAAAGGTCACCTGGAGGCGCCCCCTCGGGAGGACGCCCTCAACCCTGCAAGCGCTGTGTGTCGCTCGGGCGCTGACCGCGGGAAGGAGGCGCCTGTTCCTGAACGAAGACGTGATCCTGACAGAACAGGATCGTACAGGCACAGCGGCCGGCGCTGCGCATGCGGGCGCACAGCTCGGACAGCTCCGGATCAGCGTCCACGACGTCCCCTTCGATGGGCTGTCGCGTGACGCTGTCGTAACGACAGTTGTCGAGCGCCACCCACAAGCCCTTGTAACGCTCCGAGCGACAAAGCTCGGGCCATGTCATGCGGTTCACCATCGCGCTTGTCCTAGTGACAGTCGTCGAGCTGCTGCGTGGGGTGCTGCGAAGCGGGTCCGGCAGGCGTGAAAACCACGCCCTACTTCCGGAAGGTGTGTGTGACACTAGAGTCAGGCCTCTGGGGTCGTCAAGCTCCAGGTGTCGCAGTTCGACACACTGGAATCCAGCGCGACCCAACGACTGGCCCTAAAAAAGGCCAGCTCTCCGAAATTCTTGGTTGAAAGAAGTTCGCTGCGTTTTGAATTCAGCGCGGGCGGACAGCTACGATGCAAGTCCAGGGTGGTCAAGGCGGCCCCTCGGGAATGATGGGCCGCCCCAACTGAACGGTTACTTGCAGGAAGCTACAGCGTCCGTCACACGCTTGCTCGAAACGCCCATCGCCTGCGCGCCAGCCGCCAGGGCCCGCGCTTGAGCGCAATTCCCGCTTTGAACCGCCTGATTGACGAGGCCCGGAGCCGCACGGCGCGCCTCCGTTTTGCAGGCAGTCTGCCCAGCGGCGCTGCAGCTGGCCAAAGAAGCTGCCGCGCTCTGCAAGTTGCCGGACTTCACGGCCGCCACGCAGGCGTCGCAGCTGCCGCCGCTGGCTGGAGGGGTCGTGGGAGTGGTGGTCGGGGTGGTCGTGGGTGTGGCGCTCGGCGTGGGCGCCGCGCTCGCCGAGGGCGTGGGTTTGGGCGCAGTGCCGCTGGCGGTGCCCGACGTCTTGGGCGGGGTCGCCGTAGTGGGCTGGGTGGCCGGCGTGTCCGCGGCTTCCGTGGGCGTGGGGGCCGCCAACTCCTCGGGAGAAACGTCCGGCTTGACCGCGCCGGTCGCCGGCGGAGTTTCCGCGCCCAAGAGCGAGGAGCTCGCCAGCGTGGGGCCGTCGTCTCCACCACCGCGATTGGTCAACACGAAGCCGATGGCGGCCAGGAGCGCCACCGCCACGCCGCCCAAGCCGAGCACCAAGCCTTTTCCGCCGCCGCTCTTTTGTGAGCGGGCCGGCGGAGGCGGAGCCGGAGCTGCCATGGCGCCGGGCGTAGCTGCCGGCTGCACCCGCAGAGGCGCGGCAGCCGGCGACGCCGGCATGGCCTCCGTGCGTGCCGCGCCGAAGGCCGCCGCCGGCATGGCCTCGGTGCCCGTCGAACGACGCTCGGAGTCCGTCGCGGCGCCCGCCGCGAGCTCCTCGTAGAACTCACCCGCGGTCGCCTGACGTTTGCTCGGCTCCTTGCTGAGCGAGCGCATCACGGCCGCGCGCATGGCCGGAGACACCGCCGACGCTTGCGGAATTTGTTCCAAGGGAAACGGCTGCGCCGTCATGTGCTCGGTGGCCCACTGCCACGGCGTTTGCGCGCTGAAGGGCAAACGTCCCGTCAGCATTTGGTACGCCATGATGCCGAGCGAATACACGTCGCTCCTGCGATCGAGCGCCTGCCCCGTGAACTGTTCGGGGCTCATGTACGGCGGCGTTCCGAGCACCATGCCTTGCTGCGTGAGCTTCTACTCCTTCGCGGCGTCTGCGGACTCGGAGCGCGATGCGATGCCGAAATCCAGCACCTTCACGAAGTCCTTTTGTCCGAGGCGCTCCGTGAGCACCACGTTCTCGGGCTTCAGATCACGGTGAATGATGCCGAGCGCGTGCGCTTCGTCGAGGGCGCCGCACACCTGGCGCATGATGGCCACGGTGCGCTCCGGCGAGAGCGCCGTATCTTGTTCGATCACCTTCTCGAGCGAAACGCCCGACACGAACTCCATCGCGATGTAGAGCGTGCCGTCCGCTTCCGCGCCGAAGTCGTAGACCTTGATGGTGTTGACGTGCTCGAGCTGCGCAACGGTGCCGCACTCGCGGTGGAAGCGCGCGAGCACCGACGGATCTTTCGAGAGGTGCGGGTGCAACGTTTTGATGGCGACCTTGCGCACGGTCGAGCCCATGTGCTGCTCGCCCTCGTAGACGACGCCCATGCCGCCCTCACCGAGCACGCGCGTCACACGAAAGCGACCGCCCACGATGCGTCCCACCCAAGGGTGCTCGGCTTCCGAGCTCTGGGGCATCATGGCTCCGCAGGAAGCGCAGAAGCGCGCATCTTCGAGGTTACTGTGCCCGCAATGCTCGCAATTCATCTCGGGGTGAGCGTATCGCAGAACACGGCTCGTCCAAGCGGGGTCTGCCGCTCATCTCACTCCTATTCCTGGGTTGGCCCAGGAGTAGGGACGGGTGTGGGACGGACCGGCGAGCTGCCCTCGGTCGCCTTTGCGCTGGGGGCCGGCGAGGGCGCGAGAGGCCACGGCAGCTCCTGTTTTTTGCCCGTCGAGCGATCGACCAGGACCGCTTTCCGCGCTCGCTCCACGGTCGGAATCAAGACCTTTCGAGAGGTGACCAAGCCATCATCCAGGTCCTGACCCTCCCTGAACGCGCCCAGCAAAGGAAAATCGAAGCGCACCCGCTCGAGGAGCTCCTCTCCCACCCACAGCTCCACGGCAAAGCGACCCAAGCGCCGCGCAGTGGCGACCGGCTGCGGAAAGGTGCGCGGAGTCGCCGAACGCACCGTCACCACACCCCGCTCGTAGACGAGCTCCAGCTCCACCTGCTCGGTCGACGACAACGCCGGCGGATCGGGTAGCTGAGGCGGGGGGGACGGCGCTGGGGCAGACGTCGGAGCGGGGCGTGCTACGTCGTCCTCGGGCGGCGGCGGAGGCGGCTCGAGAGGAATGCTCACCACTGGCAGACTGTCCGGAGGCGAGGAGGAGCTGGCGGCGCAGCCGGCGAGCACCGCCCCGAACACGCCGACAAGAAGCACTCCCGCCGCGGACCGGCCGGATCGTTTTTGGGTCATGGGCTCTGATCTCCTCGAGGCGGCGCGTCTCTCACTTGCCAACGCACGCTGGCGCCGCGGCTCCCCGCGCGAAGCATCACACGACACGCGTCCACGGCAAGAGTCGGTGTGTTTCGTGGCGCCTCGTGAATGGACAGGCCCGGCACACCGAGCGCGCGCGCCACGACCGCGAAGGAGTCCGAGCGCGCACCTCGCTCGACCACGAAGCCTCGCACATAGGGAAGCGCCAGGAGCAACGCCGCCGAAAACGCCCGAACCACGAGCACGGGCTCGCGCGGCACTTCGTTCGCCCCGTCCCAGGGCGCCACGAGCGCAGGCCCACTCACCTCACCCAAACTGAGCGGGCTCGCGCTTTGCGTCACGGCGCCGCCCTCTTCCGGGCGCGGCTCCGAGGCTAGCGCCGACCACCACGGCAGGTGTCTCTCGACCTGCCGCTCGCGCTCCGCGCGGCGCCAAAGCACTCGCGCCACCAAGCTCGTGCCCCGCAGATCCACGGCGTCGACGAGCTCCACGAACGTGCAATCGAAGGCGCCGCCCACCGGAAGCGACGGCTCGATGCGTCGAAGACGCCGGTCGACATCCAGCGTGATACGCGAGAGAAGCCCGAAGAGCCGCAAGCGTCCCACGCGAACTTGCTCACGCAGCGCCACCGCGTCCCGAGTCAAGCTGCGCACGGCCGAAAGCGACAACGCGAGCAACGAGCCGTGGGCCTCCTCGTTCAGCGCGAGCTGACGATCTGCCTCGAAGCGCGCTTCCCGACAAGCAAGAGACACGCTCCGGCCCCGCCGAAGCCCGAGCAGCGCCAAGCTGCGCACCCACGCGCTCGGCTCCGCTCGCGCCCCACCCGGCGACTCCACACCCGGCGCAAGCAAGCTCGGCGCCCACGACGCGTAGTGTCTCTCCGCCTCCAAGAGCGCACGTCGACCGGCGCCTTCCGGAAGCGGCACGCCGCCGAGGAGCGCCTCACGGCAGCCGGCGTCGTGGCGCACGACCTCGAGCCGCTCTTGCCAAGCCGACAAATACCCAAGCCAAGCGAGGCCCTCGTGTCCTGCGTCCACGCGGAGGCCACCTTCTGGATCCAGCTCCTCGCTGCTCGCCACGAGCAGCTCCGACGAAAGCAGCGCCTCGGCCCCCAGCTCCGCGCTTTCTCTCCAAAGACGCGCAGCGTCCTCGAGCGTGCGCTTGAGACCATCGTCCGGAAGTACCGCGAGGTCCAACTCGGTGAGCGCAGCGACCGCGTCCGTGACCCGCCGCTCGAACGCCTGGACTCGATCGGCGAGCGTGCTCTGACGAAACACCTCTCGACCCACCGTGCGGCTGAGCGCCCAACGCGACGCCTCCGGGACGGGGCCGGACAAACCTCCGAGGCCTTCGCTTTCCCCCAAGAGACACTCGAGCGCACGCCGCTCGCCGCGAGAGCGCGTCTGGACGAAGTGCGCGAGCTTTTGCACGTCCAGCTCCCAGCGCCCGGGTCCCCGGTGCGCGAGCTCCGCCGGCACGCGTCGAAAGCGCGCGCCGAGCGCTCGACCGAACGCCGCCGCGTCCGCCGCGCCGAGGGACAACGAGAACGCCCCTTCGGCTCCCTGCGTGTCGAAGCGCCCTGGAAGCGGCGCGACGGCGCGCACCGGCTCAGCGACCGCGAAGACCTCCCGCGCCGCCTTGGGCGCTGGGCTCACGCCGTCTCCTTCGAGCACGGAGAGCCCCGTCGCCAACTCCACGCGGCGCAGCCCGAGCGTTCTCACCGTGCGCAGGCACTCGTCGAAATACACGACGGCCCACAAACGCCCGATGGCCTCACGCACCGCCTCGGCGGAGGCCGTGACCTCCAGCGACTGGACGAGGAGCGGCAGCTCGACGCCCCGAGGACGAATGACAGGGCTCGTCCAGACGAGCAGCCGCCGAGCGTTGCCCCACTCCGGGAGGGACAGCTCGCGTGCCGCGCCCAGCGTACGCTCGTAAGCGCGAGCCGCGCGCGACGCGCGTCGCTCGGTCGCTCGGTCGCCCGCCACGTCGATCACGTCGTGGGCCGGTGGCAGCTCACGCGCGAGCTCAGCACGAAACCCTTTGCGGTCGAGCACCCAAGTGGGCGTGGCCGCGACGCGCATCGCGTCGGCCCAGCGCGCTGTGACGCGCCCGTAGCGATCCACCAACTTGTCCCCCGAGGGCAGGGTAGACAGCTCTTTCCAAACCGAAGGCGCCACGAACCTCGGCTCAGTCGGCGGCAACGCGGCTGGCGAGCGAAGCGAGCACCGGATCGCTCGTGAGCTCCTCTCGAAGGACTCCTCGAATTTCGTCGAGCAGCGACGCGGGCGCTTGACCCTCCAGGTGACTGGTAGCGTGCTGGATCTGCAGCTCGAGATACTGGTCGAACGTGAGCTCACCGCTCGCGAGGCGCGCGCGCTCGAGCTCGGCTGCGCCCGCTCCCCCGACGTCCCCGACCCCGGCAGCGACGCCCGCCTCGACACCCTGCGGCGCGACACCCTGCGGCGCGACACCCTGCGCCGCGTCCGCGGATTCGTTCTGAACGCGCACGCCGCTGTTCGGCGCCACCGCACCAGCGCTTGGTGTACCCCCACCGGGCGGTGCGAACGGCCCGCGCGGTCCTCCAATTCCATCGACGCCCATGGCTTCCATCCTACCCCGACTTTGGAAGCGGCGGGGTCTCGCGAAGGGGTGTATCGACCGAAGCGCACGGCCGAGTGCGCACTATTTTCAAAAACGCCCGAAAAGCGTGGCCCCGCCGCCACCTGGCCGCGGGCCGACGTCAACGCTGACCTCGACGCCCCCCAAGTCCTCTCGCACCCACTGCTTGTCGCGATCGAGCACGCCGATGAGCGCCAAGGTAGCGCCCAGCCCTTGAGCCAACCCCAGCGCCGCCAAGAGTCCAACGGCCGCGGCCTCCCGCTGAGTCACTTGTTGGCAGCGCTCGGCTTCGGCGAGTGGATTGTCACCTTCCACGGCGCAATCGAAATTCCGGCGCGCCACGGCGAGCCACGGGCCGATGACGGGCGCCATGAGCCACCCTGTGCCTTCTTCGAAGTCCTGCGAAACGGCGTAGCCGACGCCCACCACGTAACCGACGGAGAACGTGAGCACACCGCCGACGACGAGGGCCGTGTTGGCGTGGCTCTCGAGCCGATAACCCGGTGGAGGCTCCATG
>JAEYVE010000049.1 GCA_023432025.1 Pseudomonadota bacterium | reverse complement strand
GTGCACGACGATGCGCGCCGAATCCATTGCGCCGTAGGGCTCGACTTTCGTCATTTTCGAAGGTGCGCCGAGCGTCTTTTCGAGCACCTCGGGAACGACGACGTGCGACTCGGCGTGCCCGGCGTGGGCAGCCGCGGAAGCGCTCGGCCGGGTCTCGGGCTTCGCTCCTGCCGCCAGCTGGGCAAGCTCATCGTCTTTGGGGCGGTGAGCGGCGAGAACCGCAAGCGCCGCTTCTGCTCGGTCACGACAGCTGGCGGTCGGCTGCCGCCGTGATGCAACGTAAACGTCGCGGTACGTCTGCTTGGGATCCAGGTTCAGCTCGCCGAGCAACAGAGCAGCAGACAAACCCGCATCGCACGCGCCCGGCCACGAAAGCGCGGCGGCCGACGAGTAGGCTTCGATGGCTTCGAGCGCGTCCACTTTCTTGGCGTCCCTGCGCCACGACCGCTCACGCAAGCGTCCCGCTCGTTCGAGCAGCTCTCCGGCTTTCAGGTCGGCCAGCGTCGATGCGCGAAGCGCCAAATCATCCGATCGTGCAACGACGTGCGCGCGTTCGGGGAGCGGCTCGAGCTCGCCAGCTGCATCGAAAGATGACGCTGAGAGCGGCTGAGAAGCCACGCCCTCCCCACCCGACTGCGTCTCATTCGAAGACGGCGAGCACGCCGACACGATGCCGACGCACGAGCCTGCAACAATGAGAAAAGAGACAGCCGCGGGGCGCCACATGGTCGAGCCCTGTGTAACGCGAAACCCCGAGACACGCGAAGACACCGGCCAAGAATCCGTCGCACGCGAACACGCCCACGCCAGAAGATTGCAGGCGACAGGTCACATTGGCTGAGGGCTTCCTCGGTGATACCGTGCGCCACCATCTCGATGACCAAACCGAGCGAAAACTCCTCGGAAATCGGCGGCGCCGACTCCTCGAAAGGCAACTTTCCCACTTCGGCCAAGGCACCGCCTCACTTCGATGTGGAGCGTGCCGAAGCGCTCGCCAGAAAGCTCCGGCCCGCGTGGGCCGTCGGTGCAACGCCAAACGGAGGCGCGCTCGCTCAGGCGAAAACAAGCAAGCTCGGCGCTGTGGCCAAGACGAACGACTCCGTCACCAAATCGTTCGGCGCTGTGGCCAAGGCGAACGACTCCGTCACCAAATCGTTCGGCGCTGTGGCCAAGACGAACGACTCCGTCACCAAGTCGTTTGGCGCTGTGGCCAAGACGAACGAGGGCCCGCCTTCGAACGGTCGACGTCGAATGAGCACGGATCCCGACCTATTCGGCTCGCTGCAGGACCCCGCTGCGCCGTCATCGCGCTCCTCCTCACCTCCGCCCAGCACCCCGGCGCCGTCGGGGTTCACCAAGCAAGTGGTCAAGGTCTCGGCCATGCCGTCGGTCGCCATCGTCGACGAGCCCGAAGCTCCGTCCAAGCCGTCGGTTCCGCGGCCCAGCTCGCCCCCGCAAGGCACCGGCGCCAAGAGCGCCCTGTCCAAAGGCCCCATTTCCACGCGCACCGGCGTCGCGAAGCTCGGAATGAGGGGCTCCACACCGCCAAACGCGGCCTCACAGCCGCCCCCCGCGGAAACCTCATCCGATGCACAGAAGGGCGACGCCCCGCTCGTCGCATCAGAACCACCGAGACAGCCTCCGTCGGAGCAAGCCTTCACGGACTCCACCGCCGCTTCCGCGCCCACGCCGGCGGCTGATGCGGCCCACGCAACTGAAGCCGAATCGTCAGCGCTCACTGCACCTCTTCCGACTCGAGTCATCGAAGAAGCGCCCTCCGCAACTGAGTCGGAAGCCGACACCGCGAGCGTTGCGCCCACGGCTGCGCTCGAAGCCGCGCCTCTCGCAACTGAGTCGGATTCCAACACCGCGAGCGTTGCGCCCGAAGCTGCGCCTCTTGCCGCTGAATCGGGAGCCGACACCGCGAGCGTTGCACCCCCGGCTGCCAACTCGCCAGCCACCACCAGCTCCGCGCCCGCGCCCGCGCTCGAAGGCGCAGGGCTTGTCGCTGGTTCGTCAGCCGCGCGCCCGAATCCCTCACCCACGGCTGCTGCCCACGGGCCCACGGCTCCCAACGCCGGTCCCGCTTCCGGCTTCCCGGCGCTGTCCGCAGCAGCGCCCTCACTCTCGCCTTCTTCGGCGCCTTCTTACTTTCCCGCGGGCCCCCTCACGCCCAGCTCGGTCTCGCAGTCGGTGGCTTCACTCTCCGACGACGAGCTCCCTGACTTCCGAAAGAAGCGTGGTCTGAGCCGCCCCGCCACCGTGGCCGTCGCGTGCGCGGCGCTGCTCGGCGGATTTTTCGCGCTCCGCGGAGGCGAGCAACCGCCCCCCGCAGACCGTCCCGCCGCCGTGACGACAGCAGCAGACGAAACCCGCGCGCCGCAGGTCACGCCACCCGCTTCGCCGAGCGCTGCCACGAGCGCCGCCGAGCCAGACGGCAAGGAAGCGACGGAGAAGGTGGAAGCCACACCAAACGAACCTGCGAACAGCGCCGCCGAGGTCACGCCGCCGCCCCAGACCGCCGCGCCGCGCAAAGCCGCGCCCTCGAGCAAACCCGTCAGCACAAGCACCGCGAGCGCCAAGTCCACGGCGCCTGCGGTCACCGTCAAAAAACCGGTCTCTCCGGCCACCGCGCCAAAACCGAGCACGAGCAAGCCGAAGAGCGAAGGGATCGTGCGAGACAATCCGTTTTGACTTCCCGGCTGTTCGAACACCGGGTTCTTTGAAACTTTCCACTGCGAACGCCGCCGTTCGCGTGGACCGTTTCTTCGCAGGTGGGGCGGAACGACGCGCCGAAGCTGCTCACTTGCTCGAGGCAGATTCCGCCTGGCGTTGTCCTCGGTGTAGGCTGGCCGCGGTCGCGCGACGACTCTTGGCGCGGCCGTCCTGACCCATGAAGACTCACATCTCGCTCATTCTCTCGCTCGCTTTGGCAGGCGCAGTCCTTGCTCCCGTGTCCACCGCGCGCGCCGACGATCAGGCCGCTACGGAAATGGCACGCGAGCGCTTCAAAGAAGGCGTCCGCTTTTACGACGCCGGCCAGTTCGACAAGGCACGCGCGGCTTTTCTGCAAGCCTACGCGCTGCGAGCGCATCCTTCGGTGCTGCTCAACTTGGCGCAGAGTGAGCTGAAATCGGGGTACGAGGCGGAAGCCGCAACACACTTCTCCGACTTCTTGGCGACGGTTCCCGACGCCAAACCGGAAGAAACCGCGACGGCGCAGAAGGGCCTCGCAGAAGCCAAGTCGAAGGTCGGCGAAGTCACCGTCACCGTGGACGTCGCGGGAGCGGAAGTCTTCGCGGACGGGCAAAGCGTCGGCAGAGCCCCACTCCCGCGCCCCATTTACCTCACGGCCGGCTCGCACACGCTCGAGGCGAGAAGCGGGGACAACAAGACCAGCACGGATCTCACCATCACGGCCGGCACCTCCACGCCCGCCTCGCTCTCCTTCCAGCCCGCCGCCGCGTCACCGGCACCCGTGCCGGCGACGCCAGCGGCGACCGAGACACCGAGCACGACTGCGAGCGTTTCCGTCGCGGCGCCTCCGCTCACCGAGCCCGACAGCACGCCGGGCGCTCGCCCCCCGTTCTTCAGTTGGCTCTTCGGGACACCGGTCGGTCTGACTGGCCTGGGGCTCACCGTGGCGGGCGCGGGCGTTGGCGTGGCCGGCGCGTTGGTCGCCAGCGATCACTACAGCTCCGCCAAGGACGCCTCCTCGGCCATCGCCGAGCGCGCCTCACAGAGCAACGTGAGCGGTGTGGTGTGCAGCGGCGGCAGCTCGGCGAGCAGCGAGCTTCAACCCGCGTGCGCCGAGCGTCAGCAGCGCATCGACAACGGAGACACGTGGCGCACCGTGTCCATCGCTGGTTTCGCGGGAGCAGCCGTCTTCGGCGTGGGCACCGTGGTGTACTATTTGGTTGGCACACGCGGCCAGGAAGTGGCCACGCAGTCCTCGCCCGCAGAGCGACGAACCGCATTGGTGCCCGTCATTGGGCCCGAGCTGCGCGGCGTGTCGCTCTCGGGCACGTTCTGAGTCCTGGCCTCGAGGAGCGCTCCTCGCGACGAACGCACGGCGCGAGGAGCCTCCGTGGCTTAGCCTCCGGGAGGCGGCCCCGAGGGTATCCCCTGCAGGCGACCGGAGCGTTCGAGCAAGGAACGAAATGTGGTGCGGGGCACTCCCGCCGCGCGCGCGGCTGCGCTGATTGAACCGTGCGCTTCGAGGAGCTCGCTAGCGCTCTCCAACGTGAGCTTGCCGGTACGCTTTTCTGGCTCGTCGGGGAGCTCGAGATGACACGGCTCGATGGTGTCTCCCTCGCTCTGGGCCGCGGCGCGGTACAGCGCGCCGAACAGTTGCCTCACGTTGCCGGGCCAGGCGTGCGCAACCAAGCGAGCGAGCGTTCCCGGCGAGAGATACTTGCGCCCCACCTCGTTCTCGATGCGAGCCAGGTACGAGCTCGCGAGGGCGGGAATGTCCGTGCGACGTTGACGGAGAGGCGGCAGCTCGACGACCAGCGTGGACAGGCGATGGTACAAATCGTTTCGGAACCCGCCGTCTTCCACGCGCTCCGGCAGATCCGCCCAGGTGGCGGAAACGATGCGCACGTCGACGCCCATAGCCTGCTCCGAGCCTACGGGGCGGAGTTGGCCGTCCTCCACGACGCGCAGAAGCCTCGCCTGTGCAGAGGCCGACATTTCCGCGATTTCGTCGAGAAACAAGGTACCCCGATCGGCTTGCTCGAAGGCCCCCGCGCGATGGGCGACCGCGCCCGTGAACGCGCCGCGTCGATGTCCGAAGAGCTCACCGTCGAGCAAGGTGTCCGGGAGCGCCGCCACGTTGAGCGGCACGTACGCGCCAGCACGACCACTCCTTCGGTGGAGGGCTCGCGCCACGACGTCCTTGCCCGTGCCCGACTCACCCACGATGAGCACTGGCGCGCGCAAGCTCGCGTAGCGAGCGATGAGCCGTTTGACCCGCAGCATGGGCTCCGAGCGCCCGATGAGCTCCGGCACTTCATCGCCCGCTGGGGACTCACGCTCCACGAGCGGGCGAGCGGTCACGGTGGTGCAACCCACGACGAAGCTTCCACCGAGCCCCGTGATGACCGCACGAGGCACACGCGCAGCTCCCACGTAGAGCCCGTTCCTCGACCGCAAGTCCACCACGTGCAGTCCGTCGCCGTTCAACGCCAGCTCGCAGTGCTCACCGCTCACGGCCGGGTCCTCGAGCACCAGCGACGCTCCCGGCCCCGTGCCGAGTACCACGGATTGCCCGTCCCGCAGGGTCAGGGTGCGATGGGTCCGCGCGTTTCCCGCCTCGATGCGCCAAGGACCACGCCGTGGCGCCAGCCTCAGCTCGGCGGTCGTCGCGTCGTCGCGCTCTGTCGGCTCTGAGATTTGGTCCGCCATACCCGGGTTGTCGACCCGCCCAAGAACCCGTTGTGTGAAAACCGACGCGCGGCGCGCCACTTTGAGGCGCCTCACGCTTTGGAATGCACGCAGGCAGTGATAACTGTTCCGCCCATGTCGAGCCTGCGTCCTTCGGCGCCCGTCGTCGCCCTTCTGAGCCTTCTGGCGAGCGGGCCTGCGCTCGCGGAACCCGCGCGGACCACCGCGGGAGAAAGCCCTGCGGCGACCGCTTCTACGGAAGAGGCAGCCGCGAGCGGCGAAGGCGGGTCGCCCGATCCGAGCGCACGTTGGGCGGGACGAGAGCTTCGCGAGCCTCCTGACACGCTTACCGGTCACTTCGTCGCTGCGGGCTCTGTCTCGTACGCTCTACCGTTCGGCACGGTGAGCGATGGCGTCGATCAACGGGATCGCGTCGGCACGGGTCTCGGCTACGGGCTCGATCTCGGCTACGGCTTGAGCGGGCACGTCGTGGCCGGCGTTTGGGGCCAGTTGCTCACGCTCGGCGACGGGAACGACTGCAACTCCAACTGCGACGCCACGAGCTACGCCGGCGGAGCCTTCGTTCGCTACCACCTCGTCCAAGGGCTCCGGTTCGATCCGTGGCTCTCGTTCGGCATTGGCTACAGAAGCCAATCGTCTCGCTCCTTCGGCGAAAAGCAGCGCTACTCCGGGCTCGATTGGGCGCGGCTTCAAATCGGCGGCGACTGGTACGCGCTGTCGCAGCTCGGCATCGGGCCGGTGGTCGAGCTGGGGGCGGGCTCCTTTTTCTCCCGCCCGGACGACGAATCGGGCGGAGGCGTGCCCTTTCGCTTCTTGGTCGGCGTGAGAGCCGTGTTCGATTACCCCGGGAAGTGACGCGCCAGCGCCGGGCACGCGCCCGCGCGCTTGGCCATCGTGAGGCACCCCTGCACGTCGGCTGACTCCCCGACGAGCCCTCGAGTGGCGTATTCGCACGAACGGCCACCGCGGGGCCGGGCAGACGAACGTCTACGGCCTCCCTGTCGGCGCGCTGGCAGCTACAGAGCTGCCGAACGGGAAGGTCCCACCGCGAGACCAGACGCCACGCGTCGGTCGCTCGCGCCGTGCTTTGCGCGCCCCCACAAAAAATGTCGGCCACCGACTTTCGCCGGTGGCCGCTCCCCCCTCATTTTTCCTGGCACACGCGCTCGCGCCCCAAAGTGCGCGAGCGTGCGCTACTCAGGCCCCCACGGCGACTCCCAGGGCCTTGCGGAGCGCCGAATACTCCTCACTTACGGCGAACAGGAGCAACTCCTTGAGCTTGTCGGCGGTCGACAAGTCACCCGGCAGCTGATCCTCTTGGCTGATCACCTTGCGAGCGATGTCCAGGTCGGCACAGATGACCAGGCCGGCCCGGCAAGCGGTCAGCTCCACGGCTTGGTTCCACCGCTTGATGTTGGCCTTGGCGCCAGCCTCGATGAACTTCTTGACCACCTGACGGAGGCCTTCCAGCTGCACCGGCGTCATGTAGCGGCTGAGCTCCTGGGCCGTGGCGCGGATTTGCGGCGCCATGTCCGGAGGCATCGGCTGCTGCGGAGCAGCCAACATCACGCCCGCGAAGAGCATGATGGTGAGCTCGGCCTGAGTCGGGAACAGCGTGCGAATGAAGTGATCGAGGCGGAACGCCGTCGGTGTTTGCCGCAGATGAACGTCAGCTCGTGCGGCTGGAAGCCGCTCAGCACGAGCTGACCGGCGATCATCGCAGGAGGCTGCGCCGGCACCGACGTGATGTACGCCTGCACGTCGTTGCGCACGTAGAGCTCCGGCGCCGGGATGCCCAGCACCTGCGAAGCCCAACCGAACGTCTTGGCGAAGGTCACCGTCGACGTAGCCGGGTCTTGCTTGAAGCGCGGATCCAGCGTCGGCAGCTTTCCTTGCGCCTTGAGCTGAGCCACCTTCGCAGAGAGCGCGGCCTGCGCGATCATCTCGAAGATCTTCGAGATGTACTGGTTCTCGTTCGGGTGAACGAGCGCCCTCGCCCAGTGCTCCTGCGTGAGACGACCGGTCACCTGCAGCATGCCGCGCGGCCTGTAGTCGTTGAAGAAGCGCTCCGTTTCCGGATCGGCCTTCTTCATGAACGACATGGCAGCCGCCAAGCACCAAGCCTCATCGTACGTCTGCTTGTGCAGATACAGCCGATAGAGGGCCTGGTAATTCTCGATGGCCAGCGGATCGGCCGCCAAGAGCTTGCGCTGCTCCTTGATGGCCTCGTCCCACTGCTCGGTGGACTCGAACAACTCCGCCAAGATCTGACGCTCGAGCGGAGCATCCGGGTTGGCCGCGGACGCCATGCGGAACGCGTCGATCGCCTCGTTCGTTTGACCGGTGCGGTCGCGGTAGATGAGGCCCAGCTGGTGCCAGAGGTTCTGCTCCAGGCTCTTGTTCCCCTTACCGGCGATGCGGTGAAGCATCTTGCGGTACGCGCGCTCGAGCTGTTTCCAGTCCTTCTGCGCCGTCAGGATCTTGTTGATGCGCTCGAACGCCTCGAGGAACTCGGGGTTCTTGTCGAGCGCCTCGTTGAAGAGCTCCACCGCGCGGTCCGTATCCTCCAGCTTGTCGCGGTAGATCTGCGCCTGCGTGAAGAGGTAACGCGCCTGGCGATCCGCGCGGTCCTCGAGTGAGCGGATGGCGTCGAGCGTATCGACCATCTTCTGCCACTCTTCGGCCGATTGGTACGACTGCAGGATCTTGTGCAAGAGCACGTGATTCTGCGGCTTGAGGTCGAGCGCCTCTTCGTACGCCTCGATCGCCTTGTGCGGATTCTTTTCCTTGTCCGCCCAGAGGTCGCCGATCTCGAGCAGCACTGCGAAGCGCTCCTCTCCCTCGAAGATCGAGTCGAGAATCTGCCGCTTGTACTCGGCCACCTGCTTCCAGTCGCTTGCCTTGGCGTACGTCTGGACCAGCGCGTCGAGCGTCGGCCGGTGCTCGCCGTTCAAAGCGAGCGCCTTCTCGTAGTTGTTGATGGCCTGGCGGTCTTGGCCCTGTGCGGCCTTGATCGCGCCCAAGCGGAAGTACACGTCCGTGCGCGCGTCGACGTCGTCCTCACCGAGCGCGGTGAGCACCTTCTGGTAGTTGGTGAGCGCCGTCGGCCAATCCTCCATACCGAAGGCCGCGTCCGCGATTCCGCGGATCGTTTCCTGATCGGTCAGGTCGAGCTGGCCTGCGGTTTGATAGGCCTTGAGAGCCTTCTCGTGCTCGCCCAGGGAGGCGTACACCTTGCCGAGCAGCTTGTTCAGCATGTGCTGCTCGCCGCGATCCCGGTTCTTCGACTTGCGAACCAGCATCTCCGCGAGCGGCACGGCGTCCGCCCAGCGCTCCTTGTCGCTGTACTCGCGGACGAGCG
>JAEYVE010000135.1 GCA_023432025.1 Pseudomonadota bacterium | reverse complement strand
GGCAAGGGCAGCGGCGGAACCAACGAGGGCGGCAGCGACGGCGGGGCCGGTGAAAGCGGCGTGGGTGGGCAAACGGCTACGGATACGAACGTGCGCGGTCGAGTCGTCGACGGAGCGGGGCGCGCGCTCGCAGGAGCGCACGTGCTCATCGACGGACGCGTGCTCACGACGACCAACGCGGGCACGTTCGAAGCCGACGACGTACCCGACGAGTACGACCTCGTCGTGCTTCCAAAGGACGCGCACGAAGTGACGGTGTGGCAAGGGGTCACACGGCGAGACCCGACGGCGACGGCGCTGGTACGACATGACCAGCCCTACGTGAACATCCGAGGCAACGTGTGGGGCGACGGAAGCTTCGACGCCGCCACGCACCCGACCGAGGTCGGATACTCGTGCGACGACGGCAGTCGCTTTGCCGAGTCGTACACCGGCGGTGCCTTTGAGCTCGACGTCGTCTGGAAGCGGTGGGGCAGCGTGAAATGCCGTCTCATGGCGCGCCGTCAAACGCTCACGGGGAACGTCGTTACGGCGACCGAAGTCGGCTTTCTGGAGCTCGAGCTCGGCAACGAAGAGCCGCTGGACACGCCCTTCCTCACGGATCAAGACATTCACCTCGAAACGGTGACGCCTTCCGAGCGCCTGGTCGTCATCGACAGGTACCCGAGCCACCTCACCACCCTGGCGTACTGGGGCCCCTTCCGCTCGGGTCTGCGCACAGAGCTCGCTACGGCGGACCTCGTCGTTTTCGGAATCAACGTCACGGGGACGGACATTCCAGTCTTCGTCGAAGCCACGTCGGGCGGCCTTTTGGCTGAGTTCAGCTCCGCAAAAAACACGGGTCCGGTCGGCGTCGACTTCTGGGACGCGGTCTCCGAGTTGACCCCAGCGGACGGTAGCGTCGTGCCGCGTGACCAAACCTTCGTCGCCAGTCGGCGTCGGGCAGACGTGCCGCGCGGCGTGTACGCCTTTCACTTCACGGACGCGTCTGGGGTCGAAGTTCACGTGTTTACCGGCGAGCAGACGACCGCTTCCACCGCTACCACGGGCAGCGTGAGTCTTTTGTCGCTCGAGGCGCTGGACGTTGAGCTCTCGAGCCCCGTCGAATGGCGGGCGAAGTTCGTGGACAGCCCGACCTCCGTCGACGTCGCGCTCGGGGAGCACGCGCCGCCGCTCTTCAGCTTCACGTCGACCACGAGCCACTTCTCCTGGGAGTAACGCGCCTCGAGTCAGCGCCATGAAAAAAGCCCCGCCGGCGGACGGCGGGGCTTTCGAGCCACGGGGGGCAGAGCGTCACTCAGCAGAGCGTCACTCGGCGAGGCTCTTTCCGTTTTTCGCGCGGCGCGCGCGCACGGAGGCGGCGAGCTGCTCGAGGACGGGCACGGTTTGGTCGAAGCCGATGCAGGCGTCCGTGATGCTTTGACCGAAGCAAAGCGGCTTGCCAGGCGCGGCGTCCTGACGACCGGGCTCGATGAAGCTCTCGATCATCACGCCGATGATGCCGCGATTGCCGGCGGCGACCTGCTCACCGATGGCGGCAGACACCTTGGGCTGGTTGTTGTGATCCTTGGAGCTGTTGGCGTGGCTGCAGTCGATCATGAGCCCGCGCGAAATGCCGGCCTTGTTGAGGACGGCGAGCGCCTTTTCCACGCTGGCGGCGTCGTAGTTCGGTCCGCCGGACCCGCCGCGCAAAATGACGTGGCACGACTGGTTGCCGCGGGTTTGCACGATGGCGGCGAGGCCCTGCTTGGTCACGGACAGGAAGTGGTGCGGGTGTGCCGCGGCGCGCACGGCGTCCACGGCGATTTGCGTGTCGCCGGTGGTGCCGTTCTTGAAGCCGACGGGCATGGAGAGCCCGCTCGCGAGCTCGCGGTGGACTTGGCTCTCCGTGGTGCGAGCGCCAATGGCGCCCCACGCGACGAGATCCGCGACGAACTGGGGCGTGATGGGATCCAAGAACTCGGTGGCCGTCGGCAAACCAATGTCGACCACGTCCTTCAAGAACGCGCGCGCGATGCGCAAACCTTGGTTGATGGAGAAGCTACCGTCCAAGTTCGGATCGTTGATGAGACCCTTCCAACCGACGGTGGTGCGCGGCTTCTCGAAATACGTGCGCATGACCACGAGCAAATCGCCCGACAGGCGATCCGCCACCGGCTTCAAACGCTCGGCGTAAGCGAGCCCGGCCTTGGGGTCGTGGACGGAGCACGGACCCACCACGATGACCAAGCGGTCGTCTTCCCCGTCGATGATGCGCGCAGCGCCTTCACGCGCCGCAGCAATGAGCTGGGTTTGCTCATCGGACACGGGGATTTCCTCCATGATGATGGCCGGAGGAATCAGGGGGCGGAGTTGATCGATGCGGAGATCATCCGTGCGCGAGAGCATTGCGCCGGGAGTCTTTCGATCGGCGGGCCCTTCCGTCAAGTGCGGCGCCGCGGTTCCCCCCTGGGGAATCGCGGCCGCTCTGGGATCGGACGGCCGTGCGATGGACGAATGTCCGCATTCGGGGAGATTTTCGCCGCGTCCGGGCGGGGATGTTCCGCCGTTCATCTGGGCTGCCGGAGGGGTTTGAGGCTAGAGTGCGCCATCCATGGTGGGCATCGTGCGCGTCCTTCTCGTCGCCTTTCCGCTCGCGCTGTCGCTGCTTTCTGCGTGCGCAGACGATGACGGCGGAAGCCAGGATTGCAGCTCTTCGGCGCCCGCACCCACCTTCGTTCTCACGGTGCGCGCACCCGAGGGGCCGCTTCCGCACGATTTGGTGTTGGTGGCGCAGTACGGTGGTGGCTCGGAGCGCTTCGCCCTCGCGGACGCCTCCGCACGGCACGAGGTGCTCTTCTGCGAGGTCGAGCAGGAGGCGTTGCCGGGACAGGGCGGCGCCGGAGGCGCTGCCCCGAGCGGGGCGACCACGTCGGGCGGCAAGCCACGCTCGTCCGCCGCCGAGGTGCTGGTGTGCGAGCTGTGGGCGGACTCCGCGGCGTCGGTCACCTTGTCCGGGGGGGGCTTCGAGCGCTCGTTCGTGGAGCTCACCCCCGAGGTGGACGAGCGCTGCGGTGTGCTCACCAAGCCGGTCGAAGCCGTGCTCGTTCCAGAGCTGACCGAAGACGAACTTTGACGATGGGCGGCGGCGCGCTCGGCCGTCGTGATTTCGCGGTCCAGGTCGCTTCGTTCTGTACGTCGATTCGCCCGGAGGCGAACACGGGGCCCCGCTACCGAGTCGAGCTCAGCGGCGCCGCGCCCTGATCGAAGCGATTTCTCCGGACAAAGAGAGAAGGCCCGCGCCCCGGGGGGGGCGCGGGCCTCGTCGTGTGACGCTGGGTCTCTGGCTCGAAAACGAGCGCTACGTTAGCGGCCGTAGAGCAAGACTTGCGTCGTGTCGCTGCGATCCGCGTAGTCCGAGGTGGTGCTGTCCCAGTCCGCGTAGTTGTTGTACTCCCCGGCGCCCAAGCCAAAGTTGTAGTCGTAGTAGGAGGTGTCGTTGTCGAGGGTCGTGATGAAACTGTTGTCGTCGCTGCTCAACGTGTAGCCGCCCTCGTCGAGCACCTCGGTGTAATCCGCGCAGCGGAAGCGCAGGCCCGGCGCTTGATAGTCTTGACCGCCCCAGGGGCCCGTTTGGACGACGGTGGCGCATTCGTGTGCGCAGTCCGCGTCATCCTCCGAGTTGCGTGAGAAGAGGTCCTTCAGCGGCTGATTGCCTACGCAGTCGGTGTCCGTGAGGACGTGGACTTCGCCGTTCTGCACGATCATGAGCTCGTCGACGTTCAGCAGGTTGAAGGCCGGGCTCTTGGCGTCGGCGTTCACGGTGGGGTCCGTCGGCGTGCCGAACGTGCTGGAGGTGACCCATGCGCCTCCCTGGGGATTCCAACTATCTCCGTCCGCATTGGAGAACACGGCGAGCAGCGTCCAACCACCTCCGTAGCCAGCCATGTCGGCTTGCTCGCAGTACGCTTGGAACGGAGTGCCGCCGGCCGGCGCGAGCGTGTACACGCCGGACTCTCCGGTTACGTCCTTGCAGCTCGGGGAGGCGTCACCACAAGTTCCCTGCACGCAGTAGGGCGTGTCGCCGCCGCACTTGTTGCCGCAGGCGCCGCAGTTCTTTGCGTCCGCTTGCAGGTCCACGCACTTGCCCTTGCATTCGGTCGCGCCGAACACCTCGCAGGCGTCGCAGACGCCGTCGTTGCACTGCTCGTTGCCGGCGCACTCGTTGCCGCAGGCTCCGCAGTTCGTCTCGTCCGTCTTCAGGTCCGCGGTATCGATGCAGTCGCCGCTCAGCCACTCGGCGCTGCAGTAGCCGGCGGTCTCGTAGGTGCCGCCGAACTGGCCGCCTCCTTCGTAGTGCCAGTACCACCGTGATTGATGCGGCGAGAAGGTGAGTGAGCACATGTCGGAGAAGGAACCGTTGAGCACTCGCTCTGATTCACCGTCGGCGAGGCTGGTGCGGTAGATCCCGCCCGAGCCCGAGTAGACGACGTACGTCGTGCCACCGGTGACCTCGGCGATGCCCCAAGAGGCCCAGTTTTCACAACCGTAGAGGCTGAGTGACACCTCGTCTCCGAGGTCCGTGACGGCGCCGGTGGCAAAGTCGATGCTGTACGTCGTGCCGTTGGAGGCCGAGTACAGAACCATGAAGCCCGGACCGGCGAAAACGCCGTTGCCACTGCTGGAGACGGAAATGGGCGTATCGAGGGCGATCGTGTCGTCGACGGAGCCGTCGCTCGCCAGACGATGGATCGCAGAGATGGTCGAGTCGCCGGGGCTGTAGCCGCTGCTGTCGGTGCCGACCTCGTAGAGAGTTCCCGTGCGGAGGTCGCTCACGATACCGTCGATGATGCGGTCGAGCGCCACTTGGTTCTTCAGATCCAGCGAGATGCGAGCCGTCGCATCGTCTCCCGTGACGTAAAACGCGTCCGCCGTCACGGCGACGCCGCCGCGATCGTCTCCGGTGGTGGAGTCGTGATCCACGATGGAGCACTGGGTACCGAACGTGACGCGGAAGTCGTCTCCGGGCGTGCCGCGCGTACACTCACCATCGTCACACGTGTCCGACAGCGCGCAGCGGTTGTCGCACGCGCCGCAGTGACGGCGGTCTTCCTCGATGTTGATTTCGCAGCCGTTCGCCTCGCGACCGTCGCAGTCGGCGTAGCCGGGCGTGCACGCCACGAAGCCTCCGCACGAGCCAGCCACGCACACGCCGGCGGCGTTGGCGTAGTCGCACGAGGTTTCGCAAGCTCCACAGTGGTCGGGGTCGTTCTCCAGATCGACGCAGCCGCCGTTGCACTCCGTCAGGCCCGGGCTGCAGGAAGCCACGCAGCTGCCGGCTTCGCAGACGTTGCCGGACTCGCAAGACTCGCCGGCCTTGGAGCCACGACAGCTGCCGCTGGCGCCGCAGTACTCGCGGCTGGTGTCGGGGTTGATGCACTCACCGTCGCAGAGCACCTGACCCTTGGGACACGAAACGACGCATTCGCCGTCGTTACAGCTTTCCCCGGCACCGCAGGAGTTGCCGCATTCGCCGCAGTTGTCGCGGTCGGTCTTCAAAGTGGCGCACGCGTCGTCGCAAAGCACTTGGCCCTTCGGACAAGTGTTGGTCGCCGGCTCGCACTCGTCGCTGTCCGTGCATTCACCGTCGCAAAGCACCTGGCCGTCGGGGCAGTTGGTGGAGCCGCCCCCGGAGCTGTCGTCGTCGCCGCAACCGGCCATGAAGGTCGCGCTCACGCCGACGGCGAACAGCGCAGCCCAGTAGTTTTCGTGTAGCCCAAATCTCATTCGGTGATCTCCGTTCACAAGCGTGTGGTTGAAACGTTCTTCTGGCGGGCGTGGGTAGTGCGCCAGGTTGGGTTGTTACGGGCGGGATAGCCGCTTGGCAATATGGGCGTTTGGTGCACCTGGTGCGCTGGAGTCGCCATTCGCGGACCTCGAGCACAAGCGCACGAGTATGCGCAGAGTGTGCGCAAAGTGCGCGCAAAGCGCGCGCGGACGTGCGCGTGGATGCGCTCCGTGCGCCCTGTGTGAGCGCGTTTTGCGCGTTTTGCGCGTTTGCGCGCTGTTTGCGCGCGCGACGCGCGTGCGGCCATGTCCCGTCAGCGCATTCTACGTGCGACGTCGCCAGCGTCGGCGTGGCGACGTCGCACGACGCCCAGGGTGAAAAGGCGACCATGAGCGCGTTGTGAGCGCGTTTACGGCGCTCGGGCGAGCCGTCCGGGCACGAGCTCGCCGGCGCTCTCGGGGGGCACACACCGAAGGGTCCAGCGCGTGAAGGCGCCTTCGCCCAGGGGTACTCGTAAAGGCAACGGTGAGCGCGTTGTGGGCGCGTTAGCCGATGCGTTTGCCGCGAAAGAAGACGGCGCGGTCCTTCTTGGGGGCGTTCTGGGTGCCGGCCTCGGGCGCTCCGGCTCCCAGCGAACGGCGGGTTTCCGGGGGGGCGGACGGCTCGGGGATGTGTGCGGTGACCGCGACCATCGCCGGGAGCGTGGCGGCCGTCGCCGAGGAAGAGCGCGGCGCTACCTCGGGCGGCGCCACGCTGGGGGGAGGACGCGTGCTCGCGCGCGAGGTGTCGACGGCGCTCGAAAGATCTTGGGCGGCGCACTTGCGCGCCACGAGGTTCATCGCGGTGCGGAGCGCGGGTGCGTTCACTGCGGTGCCCGTGAGCACGGCAAGCAGCGCGCCCTGCACCAGGCGGAGCGTCAGCTTGTGGTTCGTGTAGCGCACGGTGCACGCGGACACGGCGCCCTCCGAAAGCGATAGCGCGTCACAAAGACGGTGAATGCGCGGCGCCACGTCCTCCGCGACGTCCGCAAAGTACGCGGGAAGATCCTGCGCTACCAGCTCGCCGTCGGAGTTGACGACGAAGCTGCCGATGATGCCGTCCACGTCGCGGAGCGACGAGAGCGCTTGCGCGATGCTTTGCGACATCAGAGCCCTCCGCGTTTTTTGTAGGTGTCGATGTCCGCGTTCGGTTGGGCTTCGAGCGCGACCACGGTTTCCTTGTCCCAGAACGCCAAGAAGGTTTTATCCGCCGAGGTGCTCTCGATGCCCATGAAATCGTCCAGGCCGAGGGACTCGCCGATCAACGTGCAGAGGCGCAGCGTGTACGAAGCGACGTCCGCGAAGTCGCCCAGCGCCGGGCCCACGTGACTCAAGACGTTTCCGTCGCCGTCGAGGCGCACCGCGCGAAGCACGCCGGCTTTGTGTTTGGAGACTTCACGGTTCGACGTCACGGTGGGATCCTCGAAGCCCTTCCTTTCGCTGGCCGGTGAATCGAGCAGGCGCGACGCGCCGAGCGGGGGCGTCTCCGCGGCCTCGGAGCTCGTCACTTCGTTGGCGGGCGGCACGGCGCGCACGACGGCGGGAACCGGGGAAATGCCGGACCCCTCGCTGGTGCTGGCGGACTCGACCGTGACGCTGCGCCGCGCTTCGTCCTCGTGCTGCGCCGCGCGCAAGACGAGGCTCTGAACCGGCGTCTGAATGGTGTGCCGCACCGGCCAAACCTGCTCGCACGCCTCGAAGGTGCCCGCCTTCCAGCTCAAGATCCAAAGCGCCGCGCTCTCACCGACGCGCCCCGCGCTGGTCGCGTGGACCACGTGTCCTTGGTCGAAGTAGAGATAACCGAAACGTCCTTCCGAGGTGACGCGAATGACGCGTCGCACGCCGCGCATGCACTCGATCTGCACCAAGTCGGCGAGGCTCGCGCCGTCCAGCCGCGCCGCGAAACCGCTGGCGGGGGATGCGTCCGTGGGGGGGCGACTCGGTCGAGGAATGTCTGGTTTCACGGCGATTCCGATGGCCATGGGGAGGGACTCCTTGATGCCCAGTGTGCCCCGCCTTTGTTTTGCCGACGTTTCGGTTCGTGGTTCGAAATGAGCGTCTTTGCCGTTTCCCCAAACCACGGTCGTCGAAGTGGACGCGCTACGTGCCGGAAATCCGCGCCTCGTTAGCGTGCGTTCACGAATCATGACAGCGCCCGTTTTCCCCGTAGGTTCGCTCGCCGCCGGCTCGCGGAGCCGAAGCGCGCTCGCGCCGTTTCTGGTGCGTTCCCGCCGTCCCTTCTTTCTGGCGCTGACGACGCTCGTCGTCGTCACGTGGGCGCTCGGAGTGTGGGCGGCGCCGGACGGCGCCGCAGAGCCGCTCACCTGGGAGCAGTACCGAGACCACCTGGGTCTGCAGTCCGTGAAGGACGTCGAGGCTTCGCCCGTCGGAAAAGAAGGAGGCTTCGCCGTCGACGTGGCGTGGACGCTTTTGTGCGGCGTCCTCGTGTTTTGGATGCAAGCGGGCTTTGCGCTCGTGGAGGCGGGGTTCACGCGCGCAAAGAACGCCGTGAACATCCTGATGAAGAACTACATGGACTTCTGCGTCGGGTCGCTCACGTTCTGGGCGCTCGGCTACGGGCTCATGTTCGGCGTGAAGAGCGGTTTTTTCGGCACCACGGGCTTCTTCTTGCAAGGCCAAGAAGACGACAGCTGGAGCTACACGTTCTTCTTTTTTCAAACCATGTTCGCGGGCACGGCAGCCACCATCGCCTCGGGCGCCATGGCGGAGCGCACCCGCTTTCCGGCGTACCTCGTTTACAGCGCCGTGATGTCGGCGTTCATTTATCCGGTGTTTGGCGGTTGGGTCTGGGGTGGGCTCGGTGACGGCGCGGGGTGGCTGGAGGCGCCGGAGGGTGGGCTTTTGCAGCGCTTGGGCCTGCCGGGCTTCGTGGACTTCGCGGGCTCCACGGTGGTTCACAGCGTGGGCGGGTGGATGGCGCTCGCCGGCGCCATCACGCTGGGGCCGCGGCTCGGAAAGTACGGCGCGCGCGCCATTCCGATGCCGGGTCACTCCATGACGCTCGCGACGCTCGGCATGTTCATTCTGTGGATGGGGTGGTTCGGCTTCAACGCAGGGAGCACCACGGGAGTGACCGGCGGCGCCGCGCCGTTTTCCGCGGCGGGCAAGAGCGCTGGCGCCATCGCCGTCACCACGAACCTGTCTGCGTGCGCGGGCGCCGCAGCCTCGCTTTTGACGGTGTGGCTTCGCACGGGCAAGCCGGAAATCAGCTTGGTGCTGAACGGCGCGCTCGCCGGTTTGGTGGGTATCACCGCGGGCTGCGCCTTCGTCACGCCCTCGAGCGCCGTCCTCATCGGCGCGGTGGCGGGCGTTCTCGTCGTGTTCTCGGTGGAGCTGTTCGAGCGTTTGGAAATCGACGATCCGGTGGGTGCGGTGAGCGTGCACGGCGTGTGCGGCGCCTGGGGCACGCTCGCCGCAGGGCTGTTTCACGTGGGCGGCTTCTCGCTCGTCCAGATGGCGACGCAGCTCTTGGGCGTCGTGTGCGCGTTCGTTTGGTCGTTTGGCTGGGGCCTCGTGCTGTTCAAGCTGCTGGCGCTCACGCTGGGCCTCCGCGCCAGCGAGGAGGACGAAATCGACGGGCTCGATCTGAGCGAGCACGGCGGAGAAGCGTACCCACGCGAGGTGTTGCTCCCGGCAAGCCACGGCGCGGGCGCCGGAGAGTGAGTCTCCGCGTCCGATGGCGAGGTGCGCGCGTCGAACGCCTGCGCCGCACCTCGCCGGGCTGCGCCCGGCTCAAGAGGCTTCGAGCGAGTGAAAGCTGACGCCTACGCGGTTGCCTTCCGGATCGCGCGCGTAAGACGTTTTTTCCGTGCGGCTTTCGATGGGTGCGCCGGCTCGTTCGAGCCGTTCTTCCCAACGCTCGCGCTCCTCGGCGACAATGCGAAAGGCGAGCAAGAAAGGACCCGAGCCGACGCCCGTCACCGCGCGCGGCTCGTCGCTCGTGCGCTCGACCATGAGCATCACGCCGGCTCCGAGCGCGAGCCACACCGAGCGCAGCGAGCCGTCGTTCGAAAAATGGCGCGTTACCTCGGGGAGCCCGACGACGTCGCGATAAAAGGCCGCGACGACGCTGACGTCACGGGCGCCGAGCGCGACGTGGTGAAGCGGCGGCGACGCGAGATCCGTCATAGCCCGGAAAGTAGCGCCAGCGTCGCGCGGCTGCACCCCGCGGCGTGTTTTCGTAGTGCGGGAGCACCGGGCGGTGACGTGTTTCGGCTCCCCCCTCTTTCCGAGCAGCGGCGCGGAGCCCGCAGACCGTCGTCAGCGCGGGCTCAACGAATCAAACGAAACGCCATGCCAGCGGCGCGCGCGGCGGCTCCGTCGGCGTCGTCTCGATCCCCGATGACGAGGCAGCGCTCCGGCGCGACGTCGAGCTCTGCCGCCGCGAGCAGCATGCCGTCCGGGGCGGGCTTCAGGCGCTTGAGATCCGCGTGCTCGCCGTTGGAGACGACGGTGTCGAACAAATCCGTCAAGCCGAGCGCCTCGAGCTTGCGGCGCGCCGGGTAGTCACTCACGACCGCCGTGCGTCCGCCGGCGGCGCGGTGCGCGCGAATTTCCGACACGAGCGAGCTGCGTCGAAAGGAGGCGAGCCAGCGGCTGGGGCGCTCCACCATCCAGTTGCCGATGGTCGCTTCGATTTGCACCGTGGTGAGACCGGTTGCCTCCGCCACGCGGCGCTTTTGCTCGGCCAGGGGCGAGGGCTCGAACGACGTGGCCACGTTGGCGGCGAGCTCTGCTCGGAGCTCCTCGTGGGCGTGGCGAAAAGCGCGGATGGTACCGACCGCGCCCCAACCAAGGAGAGCGAGCTCGAAGGCCATCGCCAATTTGAGCGGCGTGGCGCGATAGAGCGTGCCGTCGAGATCGACGAGCCAGGCGTCGTAAAGGGCGGACATAGGCGACCGAACTTCTAGCGCAAGCCGAGGGCGCGTTCACAGTCGCGCGCGGTGGAGCCTTTGGAGGCTCGTGCCGCGTGGCGCCCTTCTCCAGTTGCCTCGACGCGTGGCGGGTCTCTGATGTCGGCGTCGGGCGGGGGCACGCGGAGAGGGACCGCGCGCGGTGAGCCACGGCGTGTCCGGTGGTGACCGTGACGTCGAAGGTGACGTCGAAGGTTGCGTCGAAAGTGACGTCGGAAAATTTCGAACGTCGCGGTGAAGGTTTCTTCGTCGTGCGCCTCTAACGGGTCGTAAGGAGGTCGTGTTCATGAAGAATCGTTACAAGAAGGCGGGGCGCATGCGCCTCGCTCTGGCGTGTTTGTCCGTCGTACCGGCGCTGGCCTGTAGCTCGGACGTGGAGTCTGGTGAGGCGTTCGCAACGCGTTCGCAGGCCATTTGGGGCGGAACGGACGATGCCAATACGCCCGAGGCGAACGTCGTGGTTTCGATTGGAGGCTGCACGGCGACGCTCATCACGCCGCGCATTCTCTTGACGGCCGCGCACTGCGTGAGGGAGTCGGATCGCCCCGTGGCCAGCTTCGGCAACGACTACACGGCGTATTCGCGCCAAGTCGGCTCGACGCGCGTGCTCACGTATCCCGGCTACAACCGAGACGACGAGAACGCGCCGCACCCGGCGGAGCTGGACGTGGCGCTCGTCTTCCTCGAAGAGCCTGTCTTCGATCAGGGAAAAATCCGTCGCCCGACGTTCCAGGTGCCTTCGAATCCGGACGCCATCAGCGTGGGTGTTGCGGGTTGGTCCAAGTGTGGTCGTGACATCGACGTGTACGACAACACGAACACCAAACGTCAGAGCGCGGTGTGGGAAAATGGCGTGTTCCAGGGCCCGTCGGGTCCCTCGCCGCTGAATTTGGAGCGTCAGTCGAACGCGCCCGGAACCCTGTGGTACCGCGGCGGCGAAGACGTCGGTGTGTGCTTCGGAGACTCGGGCGGTCCGCTCTTCATCTCGCACCCCGACGGCACGCGTGAAGTGCTGGGCACCTCCGCGCTCGTCTGGTTCTGGGGAGAGCCGCCGCGGCTGGCGGTGGCTGCTGCGTGGGCGGACATCACCAACCCGGAGATCAGCTCGTGGATCACCGCCCACGTGCTGGACTCCGCGAACGGCGGTCACAGTCCGGAGTGGCTCGCCGCTCACGGCAAGGACGCGTCCACGTTCTGGTACGGCGAAGCGGACTACACGGGTCCGTGTCAGACGGCTCAAGATCCGGATTGCGACTACTGGTACTCGTCCCACGACGATCAGCCCACCGTGTACAACCCGGACCAAAGCGGCGGCGCGCCGAGCACGCCGTGCGGTGGTCTGTGCGGAAGCCCCGTCACGATGACGAGCCAGTACTACAACTCGGGCTCACTCGGCTCGAACGCCACGTGCCACGAGTCGTATCAAACGATGACGGGCTTTCAGTGCGGCAACCTGGCGTCGTCGCGCAGCCTGAAAATCAACGGACAGACGGTGAGCTGCGGCCAGAACATCACCGTCCCCGCGAAGCGCAACGGCGGCTACTGCGTGCAGACGACGCAAGGTCCGTACGACTGGGCGTACTTCGTCACGTGGTGAGTCGAGCTCTCACGTAGCGCTCACAAAAACAGAGCTTTTCGATCGGAGCCGTGCTTCTCGCGAGAAGCACGGCTTTCGGTTTTTGGGGAAGCAGAGTTTTCGAGTTTTGGGGGAAGCAAAGCTCGACGACGTGCGGTGCTCCCGCACTCCGTCGAAGCCCGGCGCAGTACGGCGCGTCGGCGCTAGGAGCTCTGGCGCAGTGCGGCCTCGCCACGGACTGTCCCCTCGGCGTGGCGCAAACGATGTAACCCGCGGTGCAAGCCCGCGCTTGGCGGTCAGCTAAGCGTGGCCTCTCCGTCCATGCGCGAGCAGCGGGGCCGGTGTTACAATTCTCTCCGTGCCATTCCCGAAACGTGTGCGCGAAGAGGCGCTCGTACGCTCCGCCCGCTACTGCTGCGTGTGTGAGACGCATGCGGGGCGTGACGCCGAAGTTCATCACATTGACCAGGAGGCTGATGGCGGCCCGAACACCATCGACAATGCGATCGTTCTCTGCCCAAGATGTCATGGGGATGCTGGGCACTACAACCCTCGGCATCCGCGCGGCACGAAGTTCTCACCGAGCGAGCTCCGTCGGCGTCGCGACGAATGGTGGGCGTATCGGGCGAGCGGCTTCAAGAAAGAGCAACTACCTGCGGGGTTCTGTGAGCCGGTTGGTTCGGGCCGGGGCGTTCCAGTACATCGTCGGGATATCGGCGTACTTTGGTCGTACCGTGCCGACATCTCGGTCAAGCGGGAGACTATTGAGTTCGAAGCACGATTGCTCGCAGAGGAGCACCTTGAGAATCTGAGCGTCGTTTGCTGGTCCGAACTTTTCGCGCGCTCGGACGACACTTTCCTCGTCTACGTCGTTAAAAACCACCGAGGAGATTGGTCGGAGGCCTTCCTTGATGGCGCGCCACCCGAGTGCAGTCCACTGAGACTGGAGGATGTGCACGACCGATACGCGTCGCTGGCAACGCGCGCCAAGCTTCAGCGAGTCCGACGGATCTGAGATCCCTCGTCTCGCCCCAGCGCCTCGCCGCGCGAGCCTGCTGCTCGGCGACGGGCGCTGTCGAAGCTGTGCGTATCGAAGTGACCTCGACCTCCGTCGATCATCCGCGCGGTACGGGGGCGTGCGGGGTCGCTGTCGAAGCCTGCGACGATCGGTCGTCGGGCACGGGCACGCGCCCCAGAAGCGCAGCACGGCGGCCCAGTGAAGCCGCCGAGAGCTGCCGTCCGGCCGGCCGAGACAGGAGTGAGGCCGTCCGGGACAAGGGGGAAGGCGTCAGGGACACGGGGGAAGCCGTCAGGGATACCCAGGCCAGTCGCACGGTCGGTGTGAACGACGTTCAGGAGGCGTGCAGAAGCCCGTCACGCGGGGCTCCGCGCAGTCGTCGCCGGAGCAGCGGAGCAGCGGGACCTCGCTTCGTCCGCGACACACGCGGCTAGGTTCAGTTTCCGTGCGGCGAGCTCGTCGCCGCGCGCGCGGCGAGGTGTTCGAGTGTGGGGAGCGTGAGACCGAGCCGGTGCGCGTGGGCGAGCGTGCGTTCCAGACGGCGGGGCGCGCTGCGCCCCGCGGAGGCGTGCTCGGGATCTGCCAGGATGGACGCTTCGAGGTCCTGCGTGAGGCGCGCTTCGTCCTGCTCGGCGCCGGCGGCGCCGAGCAGGCCGCGCTCCAGGCGAATCAATTCTGGCACGAGGCGATCGAACAGGGGGCGATGCTGGGTGAGCAGCTCCCCGGCTTTGCCGCGCGTGTGGAGCCCCGCCAGATTCAGCGTGAGGATGTAGAGGTTCTTCACCACGAGCTCGTGAGACAGCTCCTCGGGCGCGAGGCGTTTCGCGGAAATGTGGAGCGCGCCGAGCGCGCGCAGAAGGAGCGCCTCGTGTGGCCCCGTGACCAGCGTGGGGCGCACCTCCGTGGCTTCGCGGCCCGCTTTTTTCTCGAACCACACGATGGCGACCGTGGGATCCACGACGCCATGCGCGAGCCACTGCTCGGGCAAGAGCTCGTTTTGGACGAGGGCGACGCGGTCGCGCCAAGGCACCGGTAGCTCTGCGAGGACCGGCGCGAGGTCGTCCTCTCCCACGGTGACGAGCACGAGCTCCGGCGACGGCGCGTGTTCGAGCGCGTCCGCAAAGCGCCCACCGCGCGTCACCGGCACGACCGGATGTCCCAGCTTGAGGAAGCCCCGCGCGAATACGGAGCCGAGCTCGCCCATTCCAACGACGACGATCGGGTTCATTGAATCAGCCGCCCACGATGGACTTCAGACTGGCAAGGTCGCCCTCTTCGATGGCGCCCCGCACGACGCAGCGCACGCGTCCCTTGGGATCCACCAGCACGTGAACGGGCAGCTCCGCATCCGCGCCGACGCCGGTGTCCGTGAGCCACTTGTCGCGCTCCGCGCCTTCTTTGAGCCAAAAGGTCGAGGTGAGACCGCTTGCGGACTTCTGGGAGAGAAACTCGTCCAGCTGACGCTTGTCGTCGTCGAGCGAGAAAAAGGTGAGCTGCAGCGCGCCGGCGAGCGCGCTTTCCCACGATTTCAGGAGCGGAATTTCCTCTTTGCACGGCTTGCACCACGCCGCCCACAAGTTGATCCACGTCCAACGTCCTTGGGACGGAACGACGGGCGGAGACGCGCCGGGAGCGGCCACGGGGTGCGGCATGTACTTGGGCAATGCTTTGCCGGGGCGGTCGAGCTGACCTTCGCACAGCGGCGCGCGCGGCTTTTGAGGCGCGGCGGGTGTGGAGGCGGCGGTGCTGGAGGCTGCGATGGTGACTTCGGGCGGTTTTGCGCTGGCTGCGGCTTGCACGCCTTGAGAGCGCGCGCCGAGCGTCGTGGGCGGTTTTACGTCGTTGTCACAGCCGGGCAGTGCGCCGAGGAGCGCTGCCCCACTCAAAAAGAAAACCAAAGCGTGTTTCATAGCCGACAGTCCACCCAGGAAACGAACGTGCTGCGGTTGATCGACTCGTCGTTGCACTTTTCGCCGGTGCGTGAGTTGGGCCAGTCGCAGTACTCCTGGGAGAGTTGACCGAACTCGTTGCCCAGCCAGAGGAGCCCCACCTTTTTTTCGAGATCGGGATCGGGGTCGAGCGTCTTCAGGTGGAACAGCACGGAGTTGGCGCGGCGGTGGGAGAGCGCTTGGTTTCTGGCGGCGTTGCCGGTTTTGGACGCGCGCGCCACCACGAAGAAATAGCGCGCCCCTTGGCGGTCCAAGAAGCGCTCTTCGAGGAGCTTTTTGGCGGAGTCGTCCAACTCGTCCGCAGCGTTGTCGAAGAGCAGCACGCCGCCGCGATCTTTCAGCGGCGTGAAGAGCGCGTTGAAGTCTCCGTCGCTGATACTGGCGAAGGTTTTTACGTCCGAAGGTTTGCAGCCGCGACGTGAACCTTCTTCTGCCAGGCCGCACGAGTGGAGCACGCGCTCGAGCACCTGCTTGAAGGCGGGCGTGCAGTACGCCACCTCGGCCTGCTGCGCGACGGCGACGGTCGACTTGGGCTCGGCGGCTGGCGCGGTGAGCCGCTGCTTGGCGGAAGAAACGCTCGAAAACACCGCGATGGAGAGACCCAGCGTGGCGAGCAGCGTGACGGTGGCGCCGACGAGCGCGCCGACGTTGAGGGCGCCGCCGTCGTCCTCGACGTCGCTGAAGCGGGGGGGATCCCGGTGCGTGGTGTCCGCTTCTGTCGCGTCCTCGAGATGAGAAGGGTCTGTCACGGGAGCACCTCCGGAGCCAAGCGAGACAACGTGAAGCGAAGGCCGATGTCCGTGTCTTCGTCGCACACGCGCTGCGCGCCCAAGTAGAGCTGCGGCGTGGACACCAAGATGGCGTTTTCTGCGGCGAAGTGCAGCTGGTTGTTCAACTTTTGCACCGTTTGACGAGCGTCGATGCACTTGTCCAGCGCGGGGCCGAAGCGCTCTCGGATGGCGGCGCGGAGCTGCGCTTTTCCGGCCTTGCCGAGCTCTGCGAGGCGCTCTTGCTCCTCGTAGGACCACTCGAGCACGGCGCGCGCGTCCGCGCCGCCGCAGATGACGGCTTTGGACAGCGTGCAGGCACCCGGATGCATGGGCTCCGAGAGCATCCAGTTGCACTCACTGTCGAGCGGAAAGAGCGCCAAGGAAAGATCGAGCTGCTCGAAGATGCCCTCCACGACCAAGCGCTCGTGGAACGCTTTGCACGTGGGGCAGAGCGGGTCCTCGAACACGAGCGCCGCGCGCTTGGGGTTTTTGGTGCGGAGCTGGAGGAGCGAGCTGGTTTTGTCTTCGGGGTGCGGCAAGCTGCCGCACGTTTCGAGGTAAGGCGTGTGATCGGGCGCGCTGGCGGCGTACACGGCGGTGGGCACCAGCGTGACCACGCCGAGGAGAAGCGGCCAGAGCACGGCGATGATCCAGTTGCCGGAGGGGCGCGGCGCTTTGCGCGCCGCGAAGTACGCCCACAGCCCGGAAATCGCGAGCAAGAGCGAAGCTACGTAGATGCCCGTGCACGTCTTGCACAGCGCGCCGAGGCGCGTGAGCGAAATGACGAGCATGAGGAGCGACACCGTGAGCGGAGTCAGGCTGAGCCACGCAAAGCTGCCCAGCGCGCGGCGCGAGGCGCGCTCTCCGGCGACGAGGAGATACGTGGCGAAGCCGGCGAGGCCGGAGAAAGCGCCGAGCGCGAAGAGAGAAATGGGGATTCCGCCCCAGTACGTGTCCTTGAGCACGGCGGAGTACGGGCTGTACATCGCGGCGCGGCAGGCCTGGCTGTTGCCCTCGGCGCTCGCGCCCGGCACGAAGCTGCAGTGCAGATCATGGAGCTGGCGGTCGAGGTGTGAGGCGTAGTCGGCGGTGGAGCTGAGCGCGAAGGCGAGCCCGAGGGAACACCCCAGGAGCGCGAGGATCGCGGGCAGCCGCAGTGGGCTCTTCACGATCGCGCTTGTCGGGCGCATCAGGTGCGCCCGCAAGAGGCAAAGAGACAGGAACGGCCCCGAGAGTTCGGCGAGACTGCAACCCAAGGCGTGACGGACGACGTGGACTGCTCGCCTCGGCTCCCCCGTTTGGGTGGGGTCCACCGCAGCTTCGAGGGCGACGCGCTAAACTGAATCGTCGGATGGCCAGACGCGGACCCCATCAGGTGCTGCGACTCGTGCCGAAGGCCGAGGCGACATCCACCGAAACACTCGAGCTTGCTCGTCAACGCTACGGGACGCTATGGCTGATCTCGGTGCCGATGACGGCGCTTCACCTTCCCGTGTCCTTCTTCGACGGACTCTTCGGATGGGTGTCGCTCTCGGCCGAGGTCGCCTTGATCGGGCTCGAGCTCGCGTTGTGGCAGCTGTGTCGAACGCCGCGGCTGGACGCGCGAACCGCGCTGGAGGCGACCTTGTGGGTGGGTCTCGTGCACGCGTGGCTGGTGTCCGTCGTGGTGCACGTGGCGCCCGGCGCGCACGTCGCGCAGTTCTCGATGGTCCTCTTGCAGGTGGTCATCGCGGCCCTCGTGGTGCCGCTGCCGTCCAAGTTGCTCTTGCCCATTCTGCTCGCGGACGCGGTCGCCCAGCCCGTCATGGCGACGGTCGGCGTGCACCTCGGTTACGCGCGCGGCTCGCAGCGTGACCTCACCGTGTCTTGGTTGGGAGCGGCGTTCGTGTTCGCGCTGTCGGCGGTGGCCGCGCGCCTCATCGTGCAGCTCCGCGTCGACCTCACGCGCGAAATGGGGGGCTATTCCTTGGTCCGTCGCATCGCGCAGGGTGGCATGGGGGAAGTTTGGGAGGGCCGTCATCGGTTTCTGGCCCGCCCTGCCGCGGTGAAGCTCATGACGGTGGACCACGCGCGAGGAGTCGGGGACCAAGGGAGCCAGGTGCTGCTGCGCCGGAAAGGAAAGAACGGCAAGCCTTCACGCGCCTACGCGGAGCATCTGCGCCGCTTCGAACGCGAAGCGCAGGCGACGGCGCTTTTGACGTCGCCGCACACGGTGAGCTTGTACGACTTCGGCGTGAGCGAAGGCGGACGCCCGTACTACGCCATGGAGCTCCTCCACGGCTTTTCGTTTCAGGAGCTCGTGGAACGTTTCGGTCCACTCCCGGCGGGGCGCGTCGTGCAGTTGATACGACAGGTGTGTGACTCCCTCGGAGAAGCGCACGCGGCGGGGCTCGTGCACCGCGACCTGAAGCCCTCCAACTTGTTCCTCGTCGACCGTGGCATTGGGCACGATTTCGCGAAGGTGTTGGACTTTGGGCTTCTCTCTGCGCGCACGACGACGCAGGAGAGTGGAACGTCGATCGCCTCGCGCGAGTACGCCATTTTGGGCACGCCCGCCTACTACGCGCCGGAGCAAGCCTTGGGCGGGCGTGTGGACGCGCGCTCGGACCTCTATCAGCTCGGCTGCGTGATGTACTTTTTGCTGACCGGTCGCCTGGTGTTCGAAAGAAGCTCGCCGGTTGCCATCATCTTCGCCCACGCCACGGACAGCCCCACGCCGCTAGGAGACGTCGAGCCACCCGTTCCCGAAGCTCTCGAAGACATCGTCATGAGCTGTCTGGCCAAGCAGCAAAGTGAGCGCCCCCAGAGCGCGGAAGAGCTGGAGGCGCTGCTGCGCCAAGTGGTGTGCGAGCCCAAATGGGGCGAAGACGAGGCCGCCGTTTGGTGGTCCGAGCACGACGGTCGGGGTGGGCCCGGACGGCCGACGATGCACGACGCACTCCGACGGCGCGCCATCGTCCCGCCCTCCAACCCGGATTGGAGCGGGGCGACGCGGGCGGGCGATGCGTCGCGGCATCACTGACGGAGCTCGTCCTCACTCCGGACGGAGCGTGAGCCCCACGGGCAGCTCTTCGCCGAAGAGCGCGGCTTGATCCGTGCGCTCGGGCGGGACCACCTCGCGCACGAGCTCGAGCCACTCGGCGCGTACGTTCTCGGCGGCGAGGCGCCGCAGCACCTCGCTCCGCACGGCGTCGCTCACGTCGCGCGCGCGGTCTCCCGTGCGTCGGGCGAGGAGCGTCGCCGCGAAGGCAGCGGTCGGGAGCTCGTTCCAACGCTCTCTTTGCAAGTGATCGAGCAGCTCTTCGGCGTGCCGCGCGGGCAGCACGTGATGCGCGCTCGCGTAGAGCGGCACGCGCGTTCCCAAGCGACCGAGCGCCGCCCAGAGGCGCGGCTCACGGTCGGTCCAGGTGCGCTCCAGAATCCACTCCACGAGCGCGGCGCGGCGCTTGACGGGGACACGCTCCAGCCAAGAAGCAGCTTCTAGCCCATCTTGGAGCGAGAGCGGACGGAAGCTCTTCGGCTTGGCGAGCTTCGCGCTCGCGGGGGCGAGGTACGGATCGATGAGATCCCGCAGCCGCGTTTGTGTCTTTTCGTCGAGCCCGGCGGCGAGCCTGCGCCACGCGATGAACAGCTGCTGCCAGCCGCGCTCGCTTTCGGGGAAGGCGAGGCCCTCCGAGAGCAGCGGCGCCATCAGCGCGACGCGCCCCGGATCGAGCGCGTGGCCCACGCCCGGCCGGAGGCAGTAGCTCGTCAGCAAAAAGAACACGCGCTCGTGATCCGCCGACCGGCGCCGCGCCTTGTGAAGCGGACCGAGCACGTCGAAGAGCGCGCGGTTCGTTTCCAGGCTCCACTCGCGGCGCTCGCCGAGCAGCTTGTCGAGCGTGCGAAGCAGGTCTTTGACCTCCCGCTCTTTGACGTCTTTGCGTCCCTTGCCGAACACGCGCTGCACGGCTTCGTACGCTTCGTCTCGGCGCGACGCGCTCTTGGGTGGGGGACGGTGACTGGCGTCGCCTGGCGGTGCTCCCGCACTGGAGCGGGGCGCGTCGGCGGCGGCGCGGACGGCGCGCCCCTCCGTACCTC
>JAEYVE010000009.1 GCA_023432025.1 Pseudomonadota bacterium | reverse complement strand
CCCGCTCCATGGAGCCGACGCTCATGCCGTAGCGCTGCCCGATGGACCACAAGGTGTCCCCCCGGGCCACCACGACCTCGGCTCGGCGTTTGCCGTCCAAGCCCTCGAAGTAGTCGTGAAATTCCGGGCTCCCCGCCACCAGCACGCGCACCGAGCTGTCGCTCAGGTGACGCACGTCTTGGAGCGGCTCGTCCTTGGGCACCAAAATTTGCAGCACCATCCCCTCGCTGAGGCGCGCTCCGCCATCGAGCGCGTTCCAGCTCGAAAGATCACGCACGGACACGCCGAACGCCTCCGCGACCTCCGCGAGCGAGGTGCCCGCACGAGTGCGATGAAAGACGCGGCGGCTGTGCGCTCCCGGGGGCACTTCGGCCGCGACGACGACGGGCTCGCGCGCACGAGGCAAAACGCCTCGCACGGCTGGAGCCAAAAGCACCGTTCCGCGCTCCAGCTTTTCGTCCCTTGCTATTCCATTCAGGCGCGCGAGCGTCGCTTCATCGCTGCCCAACTCCGCCGCGATGTCCGTGAGCGTGTCACCGAACTTCACGCTGTAACTCCCGAGCCCGCTGGTCCCCGTCTTGGCGAGCCGCGGGGCGGCGCGCTCGCCCGTCCCGGCAGGCACCTTCACCGCGAAGCGCTTCTTTGCTCGGCCGGGCTCCGCGGGCGGCGTTCGGTCAGCCACGTAAGCGACGTTCACCTCTCGCAGCGTGCTGAGGCTCACGCCGGCGGCCTTGGCGACGTCCTCGAGGGGAGTGGCGGGTTCGACGAGGATCGTGTCGAAGCTGACCGGAGGATCGGGTTGGATCCGATCGAGCCCAAACACCGCCGGGTTGTTCATGACGATGGCCAGCGCGAAAATTTTGGGCACGTAAAGCGTCGTCTCCCAGGGGATACCCCCTTCGAGACGCGACAGCGTCCAGTAGTCGTTCGTATTGAACTTCCGGACGGCGCGGGACATCCCCGCGTAGCCCATGTTGTAGGCTCCCATCGCCAGCTCCCAGCTGCCGAAGCGCCGATACAGGTCGTCCAAGAAGCGCGCCGCCGCTTGTGTGGAGCGCGCAGGATCTCGTCGCTCGTCCACCCAGCGATCGACGGTGAGCCCGTACATTTGCCCCGAATGCGGCATGAACTGCCAAAGACCGACCGCGCCCGCTGGCGAGCGAATGGTCGGATTGTGGCCGCTCTCGATGACGGACAACCACACCAGATCCGTGGGCAGCCCCGCGCGACGGAACTCTGCCTTCATCGCGGCGACGTAGCGTCCGCTCTTTTTTGCCCAAATGGCCGCGATGGTCCGCCCGCGCTCACTGTCCTTGTAGAACTCGAGGTACGTGACCACTCGGCGGTCGAGCCGCACCGGCAAGTCCGGCATGGTGAGCGAACGCAGCCACTCGGCTCCGGCGTACGACGGCCCCGTCACCGAAGCGCGCTCGGGAGGAAGCAGTGGCAGACCGATGCCCCGCGCGACCTCGCTCTCTTCACGAGGCTCCGGCAAGTCCCACGACCAACCGCTCTTGATGCCGCGAACGGTTTTCGGAAAAAGCACGGCTTCGGCGTCCCGAAGCTGGGCGAGTTGCTCGTCCTCCGGCCCCTCGGCGATTTGTTCGCTCGTGGGGCCTTCGGCGATGGCTCGGCGCGCGGCAGCGTTCGGGGCCGGCAGCGGCTCGGCTTCTGGCAGATTGGAAAGCGGCGTCTTTGGGGCACGCCCCTTTTGGTGAAGGGGTTTGCTGCCCGAGCTCGAGGACGCTGCGCTCGGCTTTGGCGTGGTGGGCTTCGTCGCCGGAGCGGGCTTCGCCGCCGGAGCGGGCTTCGCCGCTGGGGGCGCGGGCCTTGTGGAAGGGGCCGGAGTGGCCGCGGGCGGAGGAGACTCGGCAACGCTCCGTTTTTCGGGCTCGATACGGAGCGGCGGCGGCTCCGAAGCGCTCGTTTTCGCGGTCGATGACGCGGGCGCGCTCGAGTCCGGCTTGGGAGAGCCCGACGACGCGGAAGGGGCAGCCGGTGGGGCGTCAGTCGAAGGGGACGCGGCGGAAGCGCCAGGTTGGGCGGTGGACGGCGACGTCGCGCTCGAAGACGCCGCCTGCGCCGGGGCGGCGCCGAGCGAGAGGGCGCCGAGGACAAAAAGCCGAGTGAGCACCCCGCTCCAACCAGACCGAAGGGCGCTCAGACACTGCCCAGCGGCCACCTTGGACCGCCGCGCGAATTCGCCGCGACGAACCGCTTCTGCGGTCGCCGCGGGCGACAAGAGCAACGAGCGGGGCGGCCCGGGAAGCATCGCCCCTTCGTATCCACCCCGCTCGAGCCGGTCAAATCTCTTGCCAATCAGCGATCGGGCGCTCGGCGTCCGCGTTCCGGAGCTGCCGAGGCTCTTCGCCTGCTCGCAGGCTCCCAATGCTGCCCGAGTTACCTCACCACCACGAACGAGGTGGCTCCGTTGCGGTAGACGAGGACGAGCCGCGTGCCTTTCGCGCCTCCGTAGACCTTTTCGAACTCCTCGGGCGACTTGACGGGGGTGCGGTTCACCTCGAGCACGATGTCCCCCGCCTTGAGTCCCGCTCGATCCGCCGCAGAACCCGGAACGATTCGGCTGAGGACCACGCCGTCGCGGGGCTCGTCTCCGATGTTCAGCTGACGCCGCGTCTTCGCATCGAGCGGCACCACCGTGATGCCCTCCAGGCCGTCACGTCGCTCCTGCGCGCCCGGGGGCTTCTCGTCGCCGGGCAGCTCGCCGAGCTTCACGGACAACGTCACCGGCTTGCCCTGTCGAAGTACGGTGAGCTTCACCGAGCGGTCAGCGCCCGCTGCCGCGATGCGGTTGCGGAACGTGCCGGGGGAGTCCACGGACTGGCCATCGACGTGCGTCACCACGTCCCCGCGCTGGAGACCGCCCTGTTGACCCGGGCTGTCTTTCTGGACATCCGCGATGAGCACGCCACCCGTGCCGGGCAGCTTCATGGCCTGAGCGATGTCTTGATCGACGTCCTGAATCGAGACGCCGAGCCAGCCGCGAGAGACTCGCCCCTTCGTCTTGAGCGCGTCCACGATGGGTCGCGCCATGTCGACGGGGATAGCGAAGCCGATGCCCATGTTGCCGCCGGTTCGCGACAAAATGGCCGTGTTGATGCCGACCAGCTCGCCGCGCATGTTCACCAGGGCGCCACCGGAGTTTCCGGGATTGATGGCCGCGTCCGTCTGAATGAAGTCCTCGTAGTCGACGATGCCCATGTTTGCTCGCCCCTTGGCGGAGACGATGCCCATCGTCACGGTTTGACCCACGCCGAACGGGTTGCCGATGGCGAGCACGACGTCGCCCAAGCGCAGCTCCGACGAATCCCCGAGCCCGATGGGGACCAACCCCCGCACGTCCCCTTCGAGCTTCAGCACGGCCACGTCGCTCTTTGGATCCGTGCCGAGCACCTTGGCCACGAACTCCCGCTTGTCCTGGGTCATCACCTTGATTTCGTCTGCTTCCGCCACGACGTGGTTGTTGGTGACGACGATGCCGCTGGCATCCAGGATGACACCCGAACCGAGACCTTCTTGTCGCCGCTCCGAGGGCGGCGCGCCGAAGAAGAACGAATACGGGTTTTGCACCTTTCGCGTCCGACTCGACGCCACGTTCACGACGGACGGCAGCGCCTTGGCGGCGACGTCGGCGATGGAGGCATCGCCCGCGCGCGCCAAAGCGGGCGTGGGCGTGACGCGAACCTCTGCAGGCTCCGCTCGCGGAGTTTCCCCGGTGGCGCCGCGGGCCGAACCCTGCCCCCCACAGCCGGCGCCGAGGGCGAGCAGAACTCCAGGAAAAACGAATAATTTCAATGACTTGCGCATCGATTTCTCTCTAACCTGCGGGGGTTTCCTGGCGAAAACCGCGCGCGCCCCAAGTCCATTCCAGGCGGCCTCGCAGATTTTGCTGCGAGCGGCTCTCCCGCCGCGAAAGCTAGCGCAAGATGACCTACAACGCGGCCAGGTAGTCCGCGATTCCGCGCAAGGACAAGCTTCGGTCGACGCCGCCCGCACGCACGGCTGCGCGCGGCATGCCGTACACGACCGCAGAGGCCTCCGACTCCGCGACGACTCGCCCGCCCTGCGCCTTCACCGCGAGCGCACCTCGCGCTCCATCGTCGCCCATACCGGTCAGCACGACCCCGACGGTCGTATCGCCGCCGGCCAAAGCGGCAGAGGCAAAGAGACGGTCCGCGCTCGGAACGTAGCGGTCGTCGGGCCCCGGCGCGACGATGCGCACGCGCAGCTCACCGTAGGCACGTACGAGCTCCATGCACTGCCGACCGGGGCACACGTAAACGTGGCCTGCGAGCACCGGCATGTCGTTCTGTGCTTCGCACACCGAAACCTGTGAGCGACGGTCGAGCCGCTCGGCGAAGGTGCGCGTGAATTTGTCCGGCATGTGCTGGGCAATCAGCACCGCGACGCGCGTGGCCTTCGGTAGCACGCTCACGACCTCGAGCAGCGCGCTGGGACCACCCGTGGACGAGCCGATGACCACCACGCGGCTGGGCGCGGTCTCGGCGGTCGTCTGCGCGCGCGGAGGGGGCACGACTTCCACGGGCTGGCGTGGCACCACGCGGGACTGCGCCTTGATTTGCCGCGCGAGCCGGATTTTCGTGAGCAGCTCCTCGCGCACCGCCGACACATCCGTCGACATGGTGTCGGGCTTGGCCACGAAATCGAGCGCGCCGAGCTCGAGCGCCTTGAAGACGTTCTCCTTCTGCGAGTAGCTCGACACGACGATGACCGGCATCGGCTGCCGGCTCATCAAGATGCGCAGGAAGGTGAAGCCGTCCATGCGTGGCATCTCGAGATCGAGCGTCACGACGTCCGGCTCCATGACGTGCAGGAGGCGAAGCGCCTCCTCGCCGTCGGCGGCCTTGCCGACCACGCGCACGCCGGGCGAGTCCGAAATCATTTCCGAAATGCTGCGGCGATTGAACGCGGAGTCGTCCACCACGAGGACGCGCAGGTCGTTCGGGTCCTGGTTGCGAGTCATCGCCCAGTGCCTCCAGAGCCGCCGCGACGCGGCGCGTTTCGATCCAAGTTCAAGCCGCTGGCCACGCGCTCCGCGATATCACGCGCGGCGGCCACCCGCTCGAAGGGGTTCGTCTTCCCACTGAGGGAAGACGCTTGGTCGGGTCCTGGGAAGAGGCTGAACCCGCGACCTTGAGACAACGGCTTCCTGTACACGAGGTCTTCCTTGAGGTGCACGAGTTCGAATGCGGTCGAGAGATGGAGGAGTGACTCGGAGTGTCCGAGGAGCAAGTATCCCCCGGGCACCAGACGTTCGTACAGGGTGTCGATGACCCGCCGCTTGGAACGCTCGTCGAAGTAAATGAGCACGTTTCTGCAGAATACGACGTCGACCCGTCCCACCGTCCTCGCCCACTCGGCGTCCAGCAAATTGAGCTGACCGAAATGGCAAAGGCGCCGAACCTCGTCCACGAGGTGCCACCCGTCCGACTTTTCCTCGAAATACCGCTTTCGAACTGCCTCGTCGGTGACGCGAAAAGAGCTTCGGCGATAGACGGCCCGGCGCGCCGTCACCACGTTGCTACGGCACAGATCACTGCCGATGACGTTCACCTCCCAGCCCGGAAAGAGCCCGGACTCCAGGACGAGAATCGCGAGCGTGTATACCTCCTCGCCGCTCGAGCACCCGGCGCTCCACAGGTTCAAGCGCCGCTGTCCGGCGTTGGTCTCGGCCAGCTTGGGGAGCAGCTCGTCCCTGAACGCACGAAGCTGATACTCCTGCCGAAAAAAGTAGGTTTCCTTCGTGGTGAGCGCTTCGAGCGCTTGCTCGAGCTCGGCGGCGCCGCCGGCCGCGAAGCGCAGGTGCTTGTAGTACTCGTCGAAGCCGTCCAAGCCCACCTGCGCCATGCGCTCAGCGAGACGACGCTCGAACAGGAACATGGAGTCGTCGCCGAAATGCAACCCGGCGTGCTCGTTGATCAAGTCTCGCAGCAAGCGAAACTCGTCCGGCTTCATTTTGAGCCGTGATGCGGGCCCCACCGACAGCTTCATCGAACTCGGTAGCTCCCAGGCTGGGGCGGCATGGGCGTGCGGCGCAGAGCTCCCAGCTCCTCGAGAGCTCGCTCGAGCGCGTCGCGCACCAATGGTTCCCGCTCGGTGTCGAGCTTGGCGCGCAGAGCTTGGATTTCTGCTTCCCCTCCCAAGCGCCCCAACACGTCGGCGGCCTGGCGTCGAACGTCCCAAGCCTCGTGCTCGAGGAAGCGCCCCACCTGCACCAAGACACGCGGCTCGCGCTCTCCCGCGATGGCCCGCAGCGTCGCCTTGACGACCTCGGCGCTCGGGTGCTCGAGACCGGGACGAAGCGCGTCCACGCGCCGCACACCCGGCACCTGCGCGATGGCTTCCACCGCGGCGACCGCAACTCGGGCGTCCGCCCCGGAAACGAGCGGCGAGAGCGCGTCCAAAATGCGAGCATCCCCGATGCTGCCCAACGCTGCGGCTGCCGCGGCCATCAACTCCGCGTCCCGTCCGCTCGACAGAATGGACAAGAGCGCGTCCGCGCCGACGGCCAAGCCGTCGGCGGTCCGCAGACGACCGAGCGTTTGCACGGCCGTGATGCGTACGCTGGGCTCCTCGTCCGTCAACGTGAACGCGACGGCTTCACCCGAGCGTGCGTCGCCGATCACGCCGATGCCCTCCAATGCGACGCGACGCACCGCCGCCGAGGCATCGGACAGCCCGCTGTAAAGACGCGCGAGACACGAGTCGATGACGTCCACCGCGCCCGAGCTCTGCGCGGCGTGCGCCAGTGCCCGCGCCAAGACGAGCGCCGGATAGGTCTCGGTACTTTCGTCTGCGCACACTCGACGTGCCTCCTCCGAGTGGCGAGCGCCCAAGGCGCCGAGCGCGCGCTCCGCGGCCCGCTGCCAGAGCACATCGATTTTTCCGGAGAGCAGGCGAACGATGTGATGCAGCCCCTCCGGCCCCCCGACGTCCCCCAACGCTTCGAGCGCCGCGCGCACGATCTCCGGCTCGTCGTCGTCCAAGAGCTCGAAGAGAGCGCTCGCGGCTCGGGTCCGCGAGGCGTCGTCCAGATCCGCCGCGACTCGCCCGAGGAGCTCCACCGCCGCCGTTCGCTCGTCTCCTTCGCGCTGCCGCACTGCCTCCACCAGCACGGCGCCAGCGACGGGGCCCAACTCGCACAAAGCCAGCTGAGCGTCCTCGAGCACGCGTTCGTCCGAGAGCGCCGACACCGCGACGCGCGCCGCCTCCTCGCTCCCCAAGAGACCCAAGAGGCGCACCGCCGCACGCCGCAGCGAAAGCTCGTCCCCGCGGTTGTCCGCGAGCGCGAAGAGACGCGACTGCGCCGCCTGAGGCAGACGCGAGAGCCCCTCGGCCAGCGCCGCGCGCGGCTCACCTTCCGACGCCGAGAGCGCGACGGCCGCCTCGAGCGCGACGTGCCAGTCGAAGGACGCCTCATCGGATTCTTCCGCCAGCGCCGACACCAAATGCGCCGCTGCGCGGCTCGACCCGCAGTTTCCAGCCGCTTCGAGCGCCGCGCGACGCAGCAGGGGATCCGAAAGCAAGTGCTCGATGCGACTCCACGGTAGCCCTACGCCCAGCTGGTTCAGACCGCCGAGCGCGATGAGTCGCAAGAACGGGTCCGCGTCGTCGAGGTGCGCGCTCAGCACTCCGAGCGCTTCGTCCGGCGACACCGTGCCCAAGTTGGCGACTGCCTCCAGGCCGGCGGCGCGCACGTTCGCGTCGCTGTCGACCAGCGCGGTGCGCAACACGAACAAAGCCGACGGCTGACGCGTGGCGGCGAGCGCCTCGACCGCCAACTTCCGTCCGTCGGCGTCCAATGAGCCGAGTGCCTGCGAGAGCGCGTCCACCGCCGCCTCTCCGTACGCGCCGAGCGCGTCTACGGCGGCGTTGCGAAGCCCCACGTTGTCCGGGCAACCGAGGGCGCTCACGAGCGCTCCCAGGAGCTCGGGATCCGGCGCGAGCGAGCGGGCGACCTCGCTCGCCTCCTCACGCACGCGCCAGTCTTCGTCTCCCAGCGCGGCGATGACCAACTCGGCGCGACCGGCCACGACCTCCGTGAGCCGACCGGCGGCGACACGCCTTTCCTCCGGATCGCTCGAGCCGAGCGCCGAAAGGAGCTCGTCGCTCAAGGCGTCCTCGCAGGTGACGCGGACGGCGTGCCGGGAAGGAGACTCCCGGCCGAGGCGCCCGGGGCGAGAGACGGAGCCCCCGCAGAGGTCGGCAAGCGCGGCGCGTCGATGGAGCGCGCCAACGCGTCCAACCGATCGAGGTCGAGCACGAAGTGCATTCGACCGTCGTGCGTCAAAACACCCGCCAAACCGCGTACGTCGTCCCCCACGCCGAGCTCGGGCGCCGCGCGTAGGTCGAGACCCGCTTGCCCAAACACCTCGGTGACGGCGTCCACCCGAAGCCCGATCGTTCGGGACTCGACCTTGACCAGGACCCACTTGGTGCGGCGCTGGTCCCCCTCCTTGGGCAAACCGAAACGCACCCGGAGGTCCACGATGGGGATGACCTCGCCGCGATGATCGGCGACGCCCGCGATGGCCTGGGCCACGTGGGGCAGCTCGGTGAGGCCCAACGGATTCACGATTTCCCTCACGTGCGCGATGGGCACCGCGTAGCTGACCTCGCCGAGCAAGAAGCCGACGAAACCGCGCTGAGTACGAGAGCTCTGACGGACCGTCATTTGTGACCTACGACGATTGTTTTGACGTCCAAGAGGACCATCACGCCCTCGCCCATCGCGTTTTTGGCGCTGGGGCGACCGATCCCCCGCACGTGCTCCGAAATGTCCCCCCCGAGGGCGCTGCTCGCTACCTCGATTTCCGTCTCCGCCAAGCGAGCGACCTGACGCACTTCGTCCACCAAGAGGCCAATGACCTCCGAGCCCTCCAACTGAATCAGGAGAATGCGCGTGCGCCGCGTCTGCTCTCCTGCGTGCACGTTGAGGCGCAGCCGAAGGTCCACCACGGTGGTGAGGAGCCCGCGCACCGAGCACACGCCGAGCACTTCGCGCGGCGCGCGTGGCACGCGCGTGATGGGCGGCGGCGTGACGATTTCTCGCACCTTGGCGAGCGGTACGCCGTACAGCTCCCCCGCCAGCACGATGGCCAAGAATTCCTGCACCGGGCCGTCACCGCCCCGGAGCGCGTTTTTGTTGCGACCTCGCGTGACGAGCTCAACCACGGAACACCTCGTGACGCTGTTCGGAGTGCGCCAGCACCTCTTCGATGATCGACGCTGCGTCGATGACGAGGCCCACGCGTTGGTCGCCGAGCTCCGTCGCTCCAGAGAAGCCGCGGACGGAGGCGAGCGTAGCTCCGAGCGGCTTGATGACGATGTCTTGCTGTCCGATCAGGTGGTCCACCACGAGCCCCAGTCGGCGATCTCCAATCGAGGCGACCACCACGAAGGCGCGGTCACGGAACCCAAGCGCTTCGATGCGAAAGAGGCGTGACAGGCGACACAGCGGGAGCGTGGTGCCGCGGAGCGTCGTGACCTCGCGCCCATCGATTTGGCGGACCGCCGTGGGGTCGAAAGCGATGGCCTCCGAGACGCTCGCCAGCGGAATGGCGAAGGTTTGCTCGGAGCACTCGACCAAGAGACACCGCACGATCGCGAGCGTGATCGGCAGCGTGATGGTCATCTTGGTGCCGATGCCCGCTTCGCTGTGGACGTCGATGACGCCGCCCAACTTGGCGATGTTCGTCTTGACGACGTCCATGCCCACGCCGCGGCCGGACAAGTCCCCGACCTCCTGCCGCGTGCTCACACCCGGCAAGAAAATGAGACCAATCACCTCGTCTCGACCGAGCTCGGAGGCGACGCCTGAATCGATGGCGCCCAAGGACACCGCGCGTCGCAAAAGGAGCTGCTCGTCGATGCCGCGACCGTCGTCCTCGACCTCGATCATCACGTGATTGCCCTTTTGATAGGCGTTCAGCGCGATGGTTCCGGCTGCGGGTTTGCCGACCGCCTCGCGTTCGGTGACCGGCTCGATGCCGTGATCGATCGCGTTGCGGATCATGTGCATGAGAGGATCGCTCAGCTCTTCTACGATGAGCTTGTCGATCTCGGTCTCGGCACCGGTGATGACGAGACGAATTTCCTTGCCGACCTCACGGCTCATCTGGCGCACGGCCCGCGCCAGCCGATCGAAGACTTGACCGAGCGGCACCATGCGCATCTCGAGGATGCCGTCCTGCATCTCCGTGATGCGTCGATCGAAGTTTCTATGCGTGCGCCACAGCTCGGCGGCGGTCTGCCGATCCCCCTGTCCGCGCAGACGCTCCGCGAGCCGCGACAGCGCGCCGCGCACGATGGCGAGCTCGCCGACGACGTTCATCAAATGGTCCAGCTTGCGGATGTCGACGCGCACCGTCTGCGTGATCGACCGCAAGCTGCCCGACTTCTCGAGGGCGGATACCTCGTCGTCCCTCTCCGGAAGCTGCGACGCGGAGCGCGCGTGAGTGGGCTCCAAGGACTCCGGCGCCGGAACCTCGGGCCGCGCCGGCAAGCGCACGCCCCTGCGCGGAATTTCCTCGACGATCGTGTGCTCCCCCGAGAGCGCGTCACTGACCGTGGAAAAGTCCGCGGGCGACGCCATCAAGAGATCCAGCTCGATGGTGTCGATGCTGCCCGCCTCGCCCGTCGGCAGGTAGGTGATGATTTCGCCGAACTCTCGCGCTCGGTCCTTCATCTGTTCGAGCTCTTTGTCGATGCTCGCCAGATCGAAGCTCACCCGGAGCCGGTACAAGTTGACGTTGTTCTCGATGTTGACGCGCAGGCGGTGCTCTTCGTACTCGGTGAGCACCGCGAGCATGCCGGGATCGAGGTCGTACTCGGGCCCCGCGTGCTTGGATTTCGTCTTGCCCTGACCAGCGCGATCGATGGCGTCCAGCAAGGTGCGCAGGGCGGAGACCGGCTCGTCGGTTCCCTCTTGCTCCGACTCGAGCAGCTGGTTGAACAGATCCACGGAACCGAACAGCACGTCCAACACGCTCGGCGTCGCTTCGATGCGGCCGAGTCGCAGGGCGTCGAGCAAGTCTTCGAGCTTGTGGGACAGCGTGCCCAAGAGCGTCGCGCCGAACAGGCCCGCCAGGCCCTTGAGCGTGTGGACGGCGCGGAACGCCTCGTTGACGAGCCCCGGATCGACGCTGCCCTTCTTTTGCGAGGTGTCGAGCGCGAGCAAATTGCGCGACAACGTCTCGACGATTTCTTGCGCCTCGGAGAAGAACTCCTCACGCGCCTTGTCGGGCATGTCAACCATGGTCGTCCCTGGCCGGGTCACCAGCGGGGGCGCCGCCGTCACGCACGTCCGCCAGGGATAGCTGGCGACGCGCCTCCTCGCAAAGTCCCTCGGGCGTGAAGGGCTTGGCCAAGTACGCGTCGGCCCCCAGCTGGAGACCTCGCTCACGATCCCGATCGGAGGCTTGCGTCGAGATCAAGAGGACGCGCGTCCCCTTGTGCTGGTCGCTCTGACGAATGAACCGCACCAGTTCGAGCCCGTTGATGTGCGGCATGTTGATGTCGCTGATGACGAGCGAATACGGGCCGCGCGGGAGGAGTCGGAGAGCGTCGAAGCCGCTCGCTGCTTCGACCACTTCGATGTCTCCCAAACCCGAGCCGGTAGCCTCCAGAGCGCTGCGCAAAAAGGCGCGCATGCTGAAGGAGTCCTCGACGATCAGGATGCGATGCACGGAGCACTTCTCCCTTCGCGCCCGAGTGAGCTCATGCGGCAAAGCCTAGCGACGAGGTCAGCGCCGGCCTTCGGCATACCGGTGCGCTGCAGCCCCGCACTCGGCGCGGACATGAAGCAAGCCGTCCCGTCCGAGGCGGGCGGCCGAGCAAACTCGCAGCGCGGCGTAACCATGATAAGGCGAGGCTAGCAGGATTGCGATCGGGCAAGGAAGTGCAAGGCTTGCCGCGCCATGAGTTCCCGGCCGAGTTCGCTGCCCCGCGTGTGCGTCATCGGAGCCGGCTGCTCTGGGCTCGCCTCCGTGAGGGCGCTGATGGCGGCGGGCGTGCCGCATCGGTGTTTCGAGCTGGGGGACCGCGTGGGCGGCAACTGGGTCTTCCAGAATACGAGCGGCCGGAGCGGCATTTATCGCAGCCTACACATCAACACGTCACGGCAGCGGATGGAGTTTCGTGAGCTCCCGATGCGCACCGATCTCCCGGACTACCCACATCACCGCCACGTCGCCGAGTACTTCGAGAGCTACGCCCGGCACTTCGGTCTCCACGACAGCATCACGTTCGACACCGAGGTCGAACGCTGCGTTCCCCACGGGGTAGCAGGTGCGCGCACCTGGACCGTCACGGTCCGTCATCGCGTCACCGGGGAGCGAGCCACGCACGAGTTCGACGCGCTCGTCGTGGCGAACGGTCACCACTCCGAGCCCTCCCTGCCGCCGCCGCCGCCCGGTCACTTTTCCGGGGCCACGCTTCATTCGCACGCGTACGTCGATCCGACGAACCCCCTGGACCTGCGCGGCAAACGCGTCGTGGTCGTCGGCATGGGGAACAGCGCCATGGACATCGCGTGCGAGGTATGCCGTCCCGGCGTGGCCGAACGGCTCTTTTTGTCGGCGCGCCGCGGCGCCTGGGTGATTCCCAAGTACCTGCGCGGTAGGCCCGTCGATCAAGGCTCGAGCTTCGTGCCTTCGTTTTTGCCGGACAAGGCGCGGCGCTGGCTCGTGACGCGCGGCTTCCGATTCTTGTTCGGCCGAATGCAGGACTACGGCTTGCCGGAGCCGGACCACCTGCTCGGAGAAGCTCACCCCACGATTTCGAGCGAGCTGCCCACGCTGGTCGGCTCGGGTGACATCGTCCCCAAGCCGAGCATCGCCGGCTTCGACGGCGACACCGTGGTGTTCGCAGACGGCAGCCGCGAGCGCGCAGACGTCGTCATTTGGTGCACGGGCTACCGCGTTTCTTTCCCGTTCTTCGACGCGGACGTGGTGTCGGCTCCGGACAACGCGCTGCCGCTCTTTCACCGCGTCTTCGATCCCAGGCACCCCGACATCGCCTTCATCGGCCTCGCGCAGCCGCTCGGCGCCATCATGCCCATCGTGGAGCAGCAGTCGCGTTGGGTCGCAGAGTACTTCACGAAGCGCTACGAGCTGCCGCCCGTCGCGCAAATGCGCTCCACCATCGAAAAATCGGAGGCCCGTAGCCGTACGCGCTTCGTTGCGTCTCCGCGGCATACGATGCAGATCGACCCCGACGTGTACCTGACCGAGCTCGACCGCGAGCGGGCGAGAGGCAGACGTCGGGCCTCCGCGAATCGAGCCGCCGAGACGGAAGGGCAGCTCCGAGGCACCGGCTGAGGCCCGTTCGGCCCACGCCGCTTCGCCCCAGTCGCGACCTCGGAGCCTGGATTTCCGCTACGAAACGCGCTTCCGGTGGCTTGAAACGTGCGGGCCCGGAGCCCGGATGACCAGGGCGGCCTCGTTGACTATTCTCGCGGCAATGGCAGTCCTGGGGGATCGTTCACCCACGAACCTGGTCTCGGCGGAGTCAGCCGCGGCGCCGCCGAGCCACGAAGATGAGCCGCACGCGACGGCGACGCAGCCGCCCGGAGACGTCAAGCAAGCGACTTTGCCCGCGCGGAGAGCCACCGGCACCGGGCGCTTCTCTTCGCTCCGCGACACGGCGTCCAGTCATGACCGCTTGCGCGCTGCCACGCCGGAGCGAGCCGAGCTCGGCGAAGCGGAGCACCTGCGCGAGAGCCTGCTCGCGGCGCGCCGGTACGGTGCCACGCTGAACGGCCTCTTGAGCGCGGTGGACGTGTTCGCGCGTGGAGTGGACGGCGCGCGTACGGCCAACGACTGTCTGCAGCGTCGCATCGAACACATCAAGGAACAGCTGGACCAAAGAGACGCGCACAGGCGCGACCTCGAGCGAGAAATCTCCGAGCTCAAGTCGCGCTTGGAGACGCAAGCAGCGGAGTTCTCGGCGGAGCGACAGTTTTTGACGGAGGGTCAGGACGAGTTCCTCCGCGCCCTCCTCGAGGAGTACGAAGAAGAGGTCCAAGCCGCTCGTCGCGAGTCGGAGGCCGCCGCGCTCTCGGGTGACGACACGCCACCCGAGAGCCCCGAGTCTTCGCGCGACGAGCTCCGAGAGTTGCGAAACACGGTCGAGCGTTTGCAGGCCGAGCGAGAACGCGCCCGAGAGCTGGTGCGCCGCATGCGCTCGCAGCGAGACGTCGCCCAAGCGGAGCTCCGCCGCATCAGCAGCGCGCCGTCGCCCGCGGTAGATCCGGTGACGCTGGTGCCCGCGACGAGCCCAACGACACCGGCGCCGCCTCCCTTCGCCAGCTCGCAAACCCCGGCCCCGGCGGTCGAGGACCCCGAACCCTCCGTGCTCCAAAACTTGGGCGTGGTGCGCTTGCCTCGCCTCTCGCCCCCCCCTGCGGAGCTGACCGCCTCGCTCAACGCCCGCCCCGACGCCGCTCAGACGACACGGCCCTTCTCGTCTCCGTCCTCTCCCTCGCTCCGCGCGGCGGGCGCCTCTCACTCCTCGGGGAGCATGCTCGCCGTGAAAAAACCCTCGGGCAGCTACAGCGCTACCGACGTGAGCCCCGAAGAGACCGACGGCGCGACCACGACTCGGCCCCCCGTATCCTCCTCGAGGCCCGGCATCGGAGCCTCGTATCGCGCCAAACCGCCGGGCACGACGGAAAGCCCCGACGCGAACGCCTCCGAAGAAGAGTGAAGCGCGTCGCAAGCGGGGGCGACGCAGCGCCCCCTTCGGGGTAAAGACGTGCCGCCCTCGTGACCTCTCCTTCGCGCACCCACTCGCGGCTCCTGGCCCTCGTGGCGCTCCTCGGCCCCGTCAGCCTTCTGGAGTCGCGGCTTTCCATCTTTGCGACGCTGCTGCTCGTCATCGGCCTGGCATCGCTCAGTCGCCTAGACGGCGAATGGCGTCGACGCTTCGGCCTCGCTTTGGGTGTGTCGCTCACGCTCGCTCTGGTCGCGCTGGGCCGCTTCGTGCTCGTCGAGGCCTTGCCCGGCATCATCGAAGCGGGTGGCCGCGCGTCAGGCGGGCGAGCCGTGTCGGTGCTCCGGGAAATCCTCTTCGCGCAGGACGCGAGTCGCCGACTTGCCCTGATTGATCCCGACGGCAACGGCGTGGGCGGCGCGGGCCGCCTCGGTGAGCTCACGGGAGCGGAAGGGGCACGCGGCGGCGCACGACTCGCGACGCCGCCGCTCGCCCCGTACCTGACGCCGCGCATCCGCACGGCGGAGGGCCCCGCCGCGGAAGAGCAGGAATACCTCTACCTCGTTTGCGTTCCCGGTCAGGATGGTCGACTCACCGCCGAGCCCGACCGAGCCGTGGACGAGCACGCGAGCGAGCGGCGTTTCGTCGCCTACGCTTGGCCGCGCGACGGCTCACAGCAGAGCGCGGCGTTCTTCATCGATGAGCACGAGCGCATCTTGGAG
>JAEYVE010000005.1 GCA_023432025.1 Pseudomonadota bacterium | reverse complement strand
AGCTCGAGCGCGTGCCTCACGCGGCATCGCGCCGTACACGATGCCTGCTGGAACCCCGAGCGCGTTGAGCGACCTCGCCAGATTCTTGGCGTGACCCACCGTCACGCAGAAGGCAATCGTGCGTCGGTCTCGGGCCAACTCTTGAATGCTACGCGCAACCAGAGCGTTTCTCTCTTCGATGTCCACCGCCTCGGCCAGCTGCTCTTCGGAAAAATCGAGCCCCCCCGAGGTCAAGCCGCGCAAGTCGGCGGACGTCGCGATACGGTACCCACGCAGCTTCACCAGGTAGCCGTCGTCGATCATTTGGGGGAGCGTGCGGCTGAACACGATGCGCTCGAACACGTCGTCCAGCCCCAACCCGTCACCGCGTTCGGTGGTAGCGGTGAAGCCGAGCAACGTGCCGCTCCATGCGTCGTCGAACACGCCGAGTTGCCGCAAAACGCGCTTGTTGTCCTCGGCGGCAGCGTGATGGCATTCGTCGTAAATGACGAGGCCGACGTTGCGACCCCGAATCACGCGCGCCAGCCGGTCCTCGTGAAGCGAACGTATCGAACAGACGAGAACCTCTGCGTGCGACGGCGCGCTCTCTGCACCTCGCTCGATGGCGACCGTGCGCGCGCCCCCGAGGGCTTGTTCGAGCTTGCCTTGCGCTTGCGTCAGGAGCTCCTCACGATGGACCAACACCAACACCTCGCGTTTGGCGAGCCTCGCCAAATGCGAGAAAATTACGGTCTTGCCTGCCCCCGTCGGCAAGCTCACGAGCATGCGGCGGGTGCCACCCCGACGTGCCGAAAGCACCGCCTCGATGGCCTCTCGCTGGTAAGGGCGGAGCGTGGGCGTCGACATGGGGGGGCGCGCGCATCGTCTCCACACGGGGGAGGCACCGCAACCATCGCTCCGCGCCGCATGCCGAACGACCAGGACGGCGCACTTGGGCGTCATTCGGCCGCCCTGCGTCCCACCGCCGCGCCGCCGCCGGGCACTTGACTTTTTAGAAGCGTCCACTCAATAATTAGCGCAAGCCTCATGACGTCCTTGGACCGGCCCAAAAGAAGCCGGGGGCGCCCCCCCACCATCGACTCGGAAAAGCTCCTCGACGTCGCGCGCGAGGTCTTTCTCGAGCACGGCATTCGGGCCACCGCGCTCGAAGTGGCGCAAAGGGCGGGCGTGTCCGAAGGCTCCATCTTTCACCGCTTCAAGACGAAAGAAGGCCTCTTTCGAGCTGCCATGCGCTTCGACGAAGACGACGGCATTCGCCTCGTCGTGGATGCGCTCAGAGACATTCAAGAGCTCGAGCTCCGCGACGGGCTCATTGCGCTCGGAACGCGCTTGGTTGAAATCTGCAACCTCGCGCTCCCGCTCATCATGATGTCCTGGTCCAATCCGGAGCGGGGGACCATTGAGCACTACCAGCAGAAATACCAGCAAAACCGGGCGTTCCAGGTCGAGCTGCGTAAAGAGTTCGCCAAGTTCTGCCAAGCGCATCAAGAAGCCGGACACCTTCGTGCGGTGGACGCCGAGCTCCTCGCCACGGTCTTCCTCGGGTCGGTGTTTCACTACTGCATGCACCGCATCGTCTCCGGTGAAACCAGTTTGCCCGAGGGCATGTACATCCGCGGCTTGGTCGACATCGTCCTTTCCGGCGTCTTACCCCGACACCCCGAACTGGCCCCAACCCGCCCGGTGCGCGGCAAACGTGCTCCTTGAGCTTATGGCTCCCCGAGTGAAATCGAACGCGCCATTTTATTGAGCCTGCACTCACCAACTCACTCGCGCCACTCACGCCATCCTTCTTCCCAGCCCGAGCATCTCTCAGCACACCGCCTCCCTAGAGAACGGTCCTTCGCCATGAAACGCGCTTATTTTTTGAGCTACTGCTCGTTATTGGCCCTCGCGGTCGCGCTATCTCCAGCGGAGGCCGCCGCGCTCCAGCCGCTTCAGCAGTTTTACGAGAGCGCTCGGACCCACGCGTTCGACGCTCGCGAGCAGCAGGCAAGGATCGAGCAGCGCGACTGGGAGGTCGACGCGGCGCTGGGCCGCTTGCTGCCGTCCTTCTCTGCGCGCGGCGTCTACCAACGCAACCAGTACGAGGCCGCCGTTCAACTCCCGGGCTCCTCCGAGACGCTCGTCATCACGCCCCACAACCAGTTCGACGCGGTCCTGCAGGTCGATGTCCCCCTGCTCGATCTCGCGAGCTACCACCGTCACGCACAGGCCAAACACGTAGCGCGCGCGGCGGAGGTGCAATCGGAGGTGGTCGCCTTCGAGGTTCAGCGCAACATCGCCCGCGCGTATTACTCCTTCATCGGCGCATCCGCGCTCGCCCAGGCCGCACGAAGCAGCCTCGAAATGGCCGAGGACAACCTGCGCTTCGTTTCCATTCGTCACGAAGCCGGGGCGGCGCTCCAGCTCGACGTGGAGCGAGCCCGCGCCAACGTCGAGCGCGCCAAGCAGGACGTCGCCGACGCGGCGCTCCTCCGCGCGACTGCGGCGCGAAGCCTCGAAACCGCGAGCGGCTTGACGCCGCTCGCCGTCACCGAGTTCCCCGAGGACGACCTTCACTCCGAGGGCAGCCTGGAAAGCTGGCTGGCGCGAACAGATACCCCCGCGGACCGCGCCCAAAAGCACCTGGACGACGCCGCCGCCTCCGCGGATCGCGCCGCCACGGCTGCGCTTCTCCCGACTCTTTCGGTGAACGCTCAGGAGCGGTTCACCAACGCGACCGGCTTCACCGGGCGCTCGAGCGCGTACACGCTTCAAGCCGTCCTCTCCTGGCGCCTCGACTACGCGACGTACGCCACGGCAAAGGCCCAATCCAAAGCGGCCGAGGCAGAACGCATTCGCGGCGAGCGCGCCCACCGCAGCGTCCGCGACACCATCTTCGACGCACACCAACGCGTCGAAGCCGGCATCGCCAAGTGCGCCGCCGCTCGCGCTCAAGCAGACGCCGCCGAAAAGGCGGCGCACCTCGCGCTCGAGCGTTACCGCGCCGGCGCGCTGACGCAGCTCGACGTGACGCAGAGCCAGCGCGACGCGTTCCAAGCCCACGTCGCGCAGATCCAGGCGGATGCCGACCTCTCCTACGCGCGCGTCGTCTTGCGCACGACCGTCGGAAGCCCTGACGCGCCCTCGCACGCGAGCACGCGGCCGCTCGAAACCCCTCGTTCCGCCGAGCCGCCGACGCGGCCCGGAGCGGACTCCACTTCCCCGACCAGCGCACCCTCGTGGTGATCGCCGCACTCCACGCAGACACCGCCACCCACCCTCAGGCCCACCATGACCGTCTCGACGCAGACTCCCCCTTTCGGCTCCCGCTTCGTGCTTTCCCTCACGCTCCTGGCCAGCGCTTCCGCGATCGGCTGCTCAAAGGCAGAAGCACGCGACGCCCCGCCCGAGCCCGCGCCCGTGGAGGTGACCACGACCACCGTGGGCACCGTCGAAGCGCCACGAATCCTGCGCCTGACCGGCACGCTGCGCGGCGCTCGCGAGACCGACCTCGCCGCCAACGTCAGCGGTCGCGTGACGGAGGTCCTCGTCGAACGCGGCTCCTCCGTCGAGAAGGGCGCCGTCTTGGCCAAGGTGGACGTCAGCGCCGCAGCTTTGGCGCTTGCGGAGGCTCGCGTACAGGTGACCACTTCGAAGACCCAAGAAGAAATCCATCGCGCGGACTGCGAGCGCTACGAGAAACTGAAGGACAAAGGCGCCACGACGGACCTCGAGTACGACCAGATCACCGCCAAGTGCAAAACCGCCCCGCTGAACGTGGAAGCAGCCGAGGCGCGCCAACGCATCGCTGCCAAGAACGTCGGCGACGGGCTCATCCGCGCGCCCTTCTCCGGAGTCATCGCAGACCGGTACGTGCAGCAGGGTGAGTACGTGCAGAGCTCGTCCAAGGTCGTCTCCATCGCGCAGGTCAACGAGCTTCGCCTCGAGTTCAGCGTCCCCGAGGCGCGTTGGCCGGACGTGAAGCTGGGCGCGGACGTCGCGTTCCGAGTCGGCGCGCACGACGCGGTCTTCCGCGGCAAGGTCGCGCACGTCGCGGGAGCCATCCGCGAAACCCGTGACGTGCTGGTGGAGGCCGTCGTCCAAAACGACGACAAGAAGCTCTTGCCCGGCATGTTCGCCGACGTGAGCTTGAACGTCGGTACGCGCCCCTTGCCCTCGGTCCCCAAGGACAGCGTCTTCGAGCAAAACGGCAAGCACAACGTATTCGTCGTCGAAGGCGGCGTGCTCGAGCAGCGCGTGCTTCTGCTGGGCGAGGAGCTCGGCGGACAGTTCCCCGTGCTGCGCGGAGTCACCGCCGGACAGGTCGTCGTTTCGCCCCACAAGCGCGAGCTGACCAACGGATTGGCCGTGCGCTGAGCGCCCTCACGCCCAGGAACATCATGCAGTGGCTAGCCAAAGTTTGTGTCCGGAGGCCGGTCTTCGCGTCCGTCCTCATGCTCGTTCTGCTCGTGCTCGGCACGGTCGGTTACGGCAGGTTGGGCGTCGACCAGTTTCCGAACGTCGACATTCCCGTCGTCGTCGTCACCACCACGCTCCCGGGCTCTGCTCCCGAAGAAATCGAGACTGACGTCACCGACAAGATCGAAGGCGCGGTCAACCAGATTTCCGGCGTGGACGAGCTCACGTCCGTCTCCAGCGAGGGCGTCTCCCAAGTCGTCATCCGCTTCGCGCTGGAGAAGAACCCGGACGTCGCCGCGCAAGACGTCCGCGACAAGGTCAACGGCATCTTGCGTGATCTGCCCCAAGGCATCGACCAACCCGTGGTCAGCAAGGTCGATCCGGGCGCCTCACCCGTTCTCTATCTGAGTCTCAGAGGCGACGGACACAGCGTCCGAGATCTCACCGAGGTCGCGGACAAGAAGGTGCGCCGGCAGCTCGAGAGCATCTATGGCGTCGGCAAGGTCTCCGTCGTCGGCGGTAGAAAGCGACAGATCAACGTCCAGGTGAACCCCTTGGCGCTGCGGGCTTCGGGCATCACTGCGGTGGACGTGCTGCGCACGCTCGAGTCACAGAACCTGACCACGCCGGGCGGCACCTTGGAGAGCGGCCCCGAAAGCCTCACCTTGCGCATCGATGGTCGCGTGACGTCGGTCGAGGCCGTCGAGCGCCTCGTCGTGCGCTCCGACAACGGCCGCATCCTGCGACTCTCGGACGTGGCCCAGGTGGAGGACGGCGAGGAAGCCGTGGAGAGCATCGCTCGCTACGACGGAAAAGAGGCGGTGGTCCTCTCCGTCGTCAAGCAGGGCGGCACCAACACCATCGAGGTGGTCGACGCGGTCCGGAAGCGACTCGAAGAAGTCCAGCAGGGACTACCGCAAGGCATTCACCTGGACGTGGTTCGAGACAACTCGCAGACCATTCGCACCAGCGTTCACTCCGTCGTCGAACACCTCGTGGTCGGCGCGCTGCTGGCCGCGGCCGTGGTCTTGGTTTTTCTGGGTAACGCCAAGAGCACGCTCATCGCCGCGCTGTCCATCCCCATCTCCGTCATCGGCACCTTCGGCCTGATGTGGATGCAGGGCTACACGCTGAACAACATCACGCTGCTCGCGCTCGCCCTCGCCGTGGGCATCGTCATCGACGACGCGATCGTCGTGCTCGAAAACATCGTCCGCTTCATCGACGAGAAGAAGATGAAGCCGTTCCCCGCGGCCGTCTTGGCCACCAAGGAAATCGGCTTGGCGGTGCTCGCGACCACGCTGTCGCTCATGGCGGTGTTCATCCCCGTCGCATTCATCGGCGGCATTCCAGGCCGGTTCTTGAAGAGCTTCGGCTACACCATGGCCTTCTCCATCGGCGTGTCGCTCATCGTGAGCTTCTCGTTGACGCCCATGCTCTCGGCGCGCTGGCTCACGAGCCACGAGCACGGCAACTGGATGACGCGGCTCGTCGACGTGGTGTACCGCCCCATCGAGCGTGCTTACATGGCCATGCTGCGCTTCTCGCTTCGGCGCCGCTGGGTTGTCGTACTGGCCTGCGCCGGCGTGCTGGGCTCTTGCGTCCCCGTCGCCAAGTCGCTCCCCGGCTCCTTCTTGCCCCAGGACGACAAGGCGAAGTTCCAGGTCACGCTGCGCGCGCCCGAAGGCACCAGCGCCGAAGAGACCCTGCTCTACGCCGAGCGAGCGAGCGTGCTCCTCAGAAAGGTGCCCGGCGTCATGCACATCTTGACGACCGTCGGCGAGGACGATCAGAAGTCCAAGAACTACGCGCAGCTGTACGTCGACCTGGTCGACCCAGGGCAGCGCAAGCGCTCTCAGCTGGATCTCATGAACGAGGCGCGGACGTTGGTCCTGTCGAAAACTCCCCCTCACGTGAAGGTCAACGTAGCGGAGGTCCCGGACGTGTCCTTCGGTGGAAACACCCAGCGCGTTCAGTACATCCTGTCGGGCGCGGAGTTCCCCGTCTTGGAGCGCGCGGCCGCGCACGTGATGGAGTTTCTGAAGAAGAGCGGCAAGGCCGTGGACGTGGACAGCACCAACATTCCGGGGCGCCCGGAGGTGCGCGTCACGATCGATCGCGACCGCGCGGCTGACCTCGGCGTGAGCGTTCAGAGCGTCGCTTCCACTCTGCAAATGTTGGTCGCTGGCACCAAGGCCTCGACGCTGCCGGAGAACGGCGAGGAGTTCGACATTCGTATCCGCGCGGAGGAGGCCTTCCGCGCCGACGCAGAGACGCTGTCTCTGATGAGCGTGCCGTCCACCAAACACGGCGCGGTGCCGCTCAGCTCCGTCGTCCGCTTGGACGATACGGTGGGTCCTTCACGCGTCAACCGCTACGGACGTGAGCGTCAAATCACTCTGCTGGCCAACCCCTCGGAGGGCGTCGGCGAAACGGAGGTGAGTCAGCTCATGCAACGCGCTTTCGACGAGCTGAAGCTGCCCCCCGGATACCGCTTGCAACCGACGGGCGCCTCGCGCTCCCAGGCCGAGACGGTCGCTGGCTTCGCCTTGGCGCTCGGGATGGCCTTCGTGTTCATGTACTTGATCTTGGCGGCGCAGTTCGAGTCGTGGATCGACCCAGCCATCATCTTGGTTTCGCTGCCGCTGACGGTGCCGTTCGCCTTCATCAGCCTCAAGTTGTTCGGGCAGAGCATCAACATGTTCTCCATGTTGGGCCTCTTGGTCCTCTTCGGCGTCGTGAAGAAGAACGGCATTTTGCAGGTGGATCACACGAACCACCTCAGAAAGCTCGGACGAAGTCGACTGGACTCGCTGCTCGAGGGCAACCGCGACCGTTTGCGCCCCATCCTCATGACGACCATCGCGTTCGTCGCCGGAATGGCGCCGCTGCTCTTCTCGAGCGGCATCGGCTCCGGCTTCAACAAAGCAACCGCGAGCATCGTCGTGGGTGGCCAGACGCTGTCGCTGCTCCTGACGCTCCTGGCCGTGCCCGTCATCCACAGCTTCGTCGACGACCTCGGCGACTGGTTCCGTCGGCGAGCCAAAAAACCGATCGACCGCGGTGAGGACGAGCTCGAAGCGCTTCTGCACGGCGGCGAGGGGTCCCTCACGCGAGCCGCCGCGGAGTGAACGCGTCCGCTCATCGGGAGCGGCTCTCCCACAGAGCAGCCGCTCCCGATCAGACGTGCCGCAGTGAACGGCTGCACGAAGGCTCCCCCGCGCGATCTTTGATACACTCGTTTCATGTTCGGTCGTTGGCTCAAAACCTCACAGGACACGGCGCTCCCCCGGGACGCGGAACAGCTCGAAGCCACCGTGCGCGGCATGCTGCCGCTTGCGGACACCGAGACGGTCCGTGTGGTGACCGCCATCGCGGGGCTCCTGGGGGCCGTCGCCTACGCCGACCGTAACTACTCCGAGGAAGAAGAGCGCCTCGTGCGCACCATGCTGGCCCGCATCGAGGGCATGACGACCGCGGGGGTCGACGCGATCTGCGCCGTACTGCGCGCGCACATCATCGAGGTGGCCACGGTGCAAACGCCCCGCTACTGCCGGACGCTGAAGGAGCTGGCGGACCGTGACCTGCGCGTCGAGGTGCTCGAGCTCTTGGTGGACGTCACTGCCGCGGACGGCACCGTCAGTCACGCAGAAACCAACGAGGTGCGTCGTCTGACCGCCGCGCTCGGCCTCTCCCAGGACGACTACAACGAGGCCCAAGCCAAACATCGCGACCGACTGTCCGTCACCAGGGTCCAGCCCTGAGAGGACGTCCGAGCGGAGCGGAGCCGCCCCCGAACGACTCCGCCCCGCTCAGGTGTTCCCAGACGCATGGTCGTTTCCGAAGGCGTGTTTCAACCGCCGGACCAATACGGCCTCCTTGCGACCCACGTCGTCGATCAACGAGGCGGCGCGCTGGTGTTCGGGGATCCGCTGCGACTGCAGTGGGACGTGTTGGCAGATCACGGCGGCGCGCTGGACACTCTGCTTCCACCAACGCCGCCGGCGCCCTGACGGCACCAAGTCTTCGGCGGGACGCCGCGTGCGACGCGGGTGCAGCATCCCTTGGGGCGGCGTGCTAGGGAGCAGCGCCATGCGCTTCGCTTCGTTTTTGGTCGTCGCGGGGGTCGTTCTCGCAGGCTGTGTCGTTGGTTGCAGCTCCGGGGACGGCGGTGGCAACCACCTCGGACCGGGAAGCGGCGCAGCAGTCGGGACGGGCGCCGCTGCGGGAACCGGCGCCGCTGCGGGAACCGGCGCTACGGGCACTGGAGCTGGCAGCGGGACCGGCGGCGCAGCCCCCGGGACAGGCGCAACGGCAGGCGGCGGCGCCCCAGGCAGCGGGGCAACGAACGGAACTGGCGGGCAGCCCACGACCGGCCCCGGCACTTACGCGCTACCGCCGCCGGACCAGTGCAAAAATCAGTACTACGTGAGCGGCTGCATCGAAAACGATCCGAGCAGCGCCTGCGGCGGCGTTTGCACGTCGGCCAATGCCTGCGCCAACGAAGGGAAGCCTGGCGAGCCGGGCTTCATCTGCCCCCGCTTCATGCTCTTCGCGGACGAAATGCAGCAGGCCAGCGTCGACGATGCCGCCCGCTACGGGTGGGGCGCCGATTCCCCGTTTACCTACGCGGTCGTCGGTCACGACACGGACGAGAGCGCAGACAGCGTGGACGACCCCGGCAAGAGTCCCTGCTGCCAGTGCTATCAGCTCGTTCCTGCACTCCCTGAAAACCAGGTGCGCGACCAAAACACGCAGCAACCGACCATTCCACGACCCAAGCCGCTCGTCGTGCAGGCGTTCAACACGGGAGCAACGACGAAGACGTTCGATATTTTCGTCGGTTCGGGCGGACTCGGGGCGTTCAACGCGTGCGCGCCCGGCGGGAGCGGCATCGACTTCCAGTACACGTCCTATCCGTCCGCAGGCCAGCCCAACGGCGGCGGTATCAAGGCCGTCGGCGAGTTCGGTAACGGCACGGCGTGCAAGGACCAGTACAACTTGGTGACGGAGCAAACGATCGAATCGGCCGAGTGCCGCTCGCTCATCGAGTCCACCTGCAATCAGATCGAATCCGCAACGCCCGCCATCACCGAGGTCACGCGTCGCTCCTGCATCGAATCCAATCGCGCCGACTCGCTGTATCACCAGAACTGGACGGTGTACGCCAAGCGCGTCAAGTGCCCGCAGGCCCTCACGGAGGTTACCGGCTGCAAGCTGATCGAAGATCTCCCCGAGCCGGATCCCAACGTCACGACGCCCGAAGCTGCCGCCGCCGATCCCAGCTTCAAGACGGGCTACTCCACCACGACGATGCAAGACTGCTGCAAGCCGTCTTGCTCGTGGACGGACAAGGTGACCGGCGCCGAAGGCAACCACACCGCAGACGGCCAATACAACGCCTTCTACACCTGCACCAAAGACGGCACGCCGCTCACCGAGTGAGTCACCGTCACCGGACGAGTGGAGCTCTTCGCCACCCGCTAGCACCACTCGGGGTGGCGTAAGCACGCCAGATCCTCCCGTCGTCAGCCAGATGGCGCCCCAGCGTCTCTGCGTGCGAGAGCCCCCGTCTGCCTAGTGGGTGCTGCGCTCGAACGCGTCTTCGCGCCGCGGGGTCGCCCCGAGTCAGACGGTCTTGCTACGTCGACGGAGGTCACGAGCCGTACGTCTCGTGGCAACCGATTCACTCGGATGCGTTGGGGGACATCATGGCTCTTTGGCACTTCGTTCTAGTTGGCTCAGCCGCTCTGTCACTGACTGCTCTCGGCTGCAGCAAGGACTCGAAACCGGCGTCGGCCGCACACGGCGCCGTCGGCGCCGAGCAAGGCAGCGTCTTTCGATTCGCCCCGAAGGATCGAGACTTCGTGCAGAAGACCGTCGACACGAAGACGATCTCGGCGCCAGGCACGTCGTTCAGCTCCGAGGTGAAGGGCGAATACACCTGGGACGTCTCGGGCAAACAGAAAGGCGCGAACGCCCAATACTCGGCCGAGCTGCGCCGCGTGGTGCTTCGCATCAACGGGCAAAACGCCGTCGATGAAACGCCCGCCTCGAACGAGGTGCAGGTGCAGGTGGACGGCAAGGGGCGCGTCATCGGCGTCACCGGAGCGGACACGCTCGCACAAGGCATCGTCGGCCGCTTGCCGCCCGAGCAGCAAAAGACGGCCCGGGGCCTCATCGACGACGCGGCCAAAACCGCCATCGCCGAGCGCTTTCAGCTCACCGTGGGTGACCTTGAGGGACGACCGACGTCGCTCGGTTCGAGTTGGACCATCTCCACACCCGACGGAGGCCCCGTGCGCTCCAAGACGTGGAAGGTGCAAGGCGTCGAGGTGTGCGGCTCCGAGCAGTGCTTGCGCGTCGAGTCTTCGTACGACATCGACAGCGCGGCCATCAGCGAGCAACTGCGTGGTGACCTGGCGGGATACCTCGTCGATGAAGACGGCGCCGTGCACGAGGTGCAGCTGAGCGACGTGACCGTCCAGGCGCGTGACTCCATCGTCGTGGAGCCGAACACGCTCTTTTTGCACAGCGCACGCTTCGAGCAGACGGCGCGCGTCGTGATGGAGCAGCAGGGCAAGCGGAGCCCGATGCTGATTACCCAGGTGCGCGAGCTGACCACCATGCCGCGCTGAAGCCGCGGCACGCCGCACGCAGCGCGCTTGACGCTCCCCGAAGCGGCGCCATCATCGGCACACCGTGCCATGAGCCGTCGGGCCAAGAGCTTCAACGCGCGCGTCGAAGAACACGCGCTCCGAGCGCTCCGCGCCGCCTGCGGCGCGGAGCGCCTCGCGCTTCGGGAACGCCTCCAGTCCTTGTGGGGAGGCTACGGAGAGCTCCTGCGCGTCGACATCGAGGGAGGCAGCGCGGCGAGCGCCATCGTCAAGCTCATGGTGCCTCCTCGGGTCCCCGAGGGCGCGGCCGCCGAACGCTCGCATCGCCGCAAGTTGCGCTCGTACGAGGTGGAGGCGCAGTTCTACGGGCGCTACGCGCCGGATTGCGCGGAAGACTGCCGCGTGCCTCGCGCCTACCTGTGCGAAAAGTCCGAGGAGGGCTTTCTCTTGCTCCTCGAGGATCTGGACGATGCGGGTTTTCATGCGCGCCGCTCGCGCGTTTCCACCGCGGAGCTGCACGCTTGCCTCGAGTGGTTGGCCTGCTTCCACGCAACCTTCCTCGGCCGCCGTCCGGACGGTCTGTGGGCCTCGGGAACGTACTGGCACCTCGCCACGCGTCCCGACGAGCTCTCGGCGCTACAGAACGCAGCGCTCCGTGCCGCGGCCCCACGTATCGATCGACGGCTTCGCCGTGCGCGGCATCGCACCCTCGTGCATGGGGACGCCAAGCTCGAAAACTTCTGCTTTTCCCCGTCCACGGGGAACGTCGCTGCGGTCGACTTTCAGTACGTGGGCGGCGGCGTAGGCGTGCAGGACGTCGCCTACTTCTTGGATAGCTGCCTCTCACCCGCGGAGTGCGAACGAGACGCGCCACGTCTGCTCGCCCACTACTTTCAGGAGCTCCGCCGTGCCCTTCTGCGCCGCAGAGCGGCGTCCCCCTCCGAAAGCGCGATTGACGCCGGCTCCGTCGAAGACGAATGGCGCTCGCTCTACCCCGTAGCGCGCGTGGATTTTCACCGCTTCCTCTTGGGATGGGCGCCGGGCTCCGCGGACCATGACTCGTATGCAGAGCGTTTGACGCGCGAGCTCTTGGCGTCGCTCGAGGCGTGGTCCGATTGAGGCAGCCACGAAGTCTCCGGACAATTCGCGAAATTCACGAAGCCAGAGCATCGGAAGTCCGTTCGTCGGACCCGGGGATCATGAACTTTCGACCGCTCGTATCGATGGGTTTGGCCCTGGCCTGTTCTTGGGGCGTGGCCTGCAGCACCAGCGAAGACTCTCCGGATGGCACCACCACGTCGGGCACCGGTGGCACGTCCCTGGGTGGCCAGGGCGGGGCTCCGGCCAAGCCACCGGGAAAGACTTTTTGTGGGCTCTACGACGATGAGCCGGCGCTCAAGACCGAGAGCGAAGTGGTCAAAGACCACTTTCACATCGTCGACATTCCGGTCGCCAATCTCGAGTCGCGCCAACCGGGAACCTTCACCCTGCAGCCGAGGCCAGGGATAGAGCACTCGCACACCATTTCGCTGACGAAAAACGACTTCGAGACGCTGCTCACCACGGGCGCTCTCACGCTCACGTCGACCAAAAATGCCAAGCACAAGCACGAGGTGAACCTCGTGTGCGAGCTGAACTGAAGGGTCGCTCGATCGCTCCGCCAGCAAGCCTGCTCGAGCGAGCCGAAGCCGTAGGACAGCGGAGCGCGAAGCTCGTGCCAAAGAAAAAAGGCGGTCCGCGCGTCTCGCGCGGGCCGCTCTCGCCTCACCCCTTCAAGGCCGTGCGGCGGCCGAGCTCGCGAGGCTGCGCTCGATGGGCACGCGAGACGGACCAGTGATGCCGTTGAACAGGAGATCCCCGTTCGGGAAAAGCTGGATCATGGCGTAAGCGCCGTTGCCCAGGTTGTCGTGACCGAACAAGGTGCGATGAACGGTGGCGCCCGATTGCCAATCCATGCCGGTGATCTCCCAGCCGTCCTTTTGTGTGTAGCCGTTCACGAACACGATGCCGGCGGGCACGCTCACCGCTGGAACCATGCTCGTGGAAACGACGTCACCACGCGCCCAAACGGAGCGGAATGCGTCCGCCTTCGGATCCCACTCGAAGCGTTCGACGCCTTCCGGTGGCGGGTTGACCGGACCCAGCGCGACGACATCCACGAGCTTGTCCTTTTCGCCTCTCTCCGCGATGTTGTTGACCACGAAGGCCCCGTAGCCGTTCACGACGACCGACTGCTCGGTTTGCACGAACTCGGGCAACGGGGACAAGCCGCACGTCACGTCGATTTGGCCCGCGACGCGCTTCGACTTGGCATCCGGCACCGCCTTCGCGTCCGACGGAATTTCGTCGCGCCAGAACGCTACCAGCTTCATGCGATCCGCCCCGTCGGTGATGACGACGAGCTTGTCCGGATCGTCTCCGAAGCCCATCAACGTCGGCGTGGAGCCCGTCCCCGTTCCGATCTTGACCGTGGGCGGCTGCCGCCCGCCGTCGTACGGCGCAGACCAGGCGCCGTCGCTTTCTTCGTCCGAAAGCTCCGAGCCGGTCCACACGATCTTGCGCAGCTTCTTGTCGGACGCGACGTAGATGGCGTTCTTCTCGTCGACCGCAGCAGCGTTCGTCGCGAGCTCGTCCTTGCCGTAGCGAACCACCTTGGGCTCGCCGCCCAAGCTCCGATCGACGAGCGCGAGCAGGTTGCTACCCTGCACGACGAGCATGCCATCGTAGGTCATGTTGAGCCCCGTCAGCTTTTGTTTGGCACCGAGCATGCCCTTGAAGTCACGGGTCTTCACCACGTCGATGCCGGCGCTCGGGTTCTTCTCGTCCTTGAGCGCGAACACGACGACCTTGCCGTCCATCGTGTTGTAGTAAACGCGATTGTCCCGATCGACGACGCTGTACACGCCGTTGCCGATGCGCGTCCAATCGAGGCCCAGGTCCTTCGTCACGATCTTGCGCACCTGCGCCGCGTCCGTGAACTTTTGGCCCAAGGCTTTGCGGAGCGCGCCCGGAGCAAACGCCTTCACGCCCGGTGCGCTCTTGCGCGCCACTTCACGGAACCCGCCTCCGGAAACGTCCACGTACGCGACGCCCTCGCTCGAAATCGCCCACATGTGATTCGGCGACGTGGAGGCCGCGGTCAGAATGTTGACCGGCCCCTGATCGACGTTGGGCGTCGACCGCAAGTCGGCGCGAAACGCACCGCGCGCGGCGGGGTACGGGATCGCGTCCGTTTGCGCCGGGTCGAAATGCGATACGGCATACGTTTCCGCGGCGAGATACGGGTTCTTGGCTGGAGCGTTCGGCGCACGCCCGCGCGCCGCGCCAACCGCGCCCTGCCCCTTGTCTCCTCCGGGCGCATCGGTCTTGGATGCCGGTGTCTGCTCTTTCGGCGCCGCCACTTCGGCAGCGCGCGGAGCCGCCGGCTCCTCTCGTGAAGATTTGGAGCAGGACGCCGTGCCGAGCAACACCAAGCACACGACGCTGGTTAGTGATCTATTCCGCATGTTCTCGCCTCCCTCGTCGGGTCCCGGAAGGACGCCGAGCCACCGTCGTCAACGGCCCCTGGCGTCCGCCTCGTTACGGCGGCACCACCCGTTTCAGACACGAAGACGCAAAGCAGGCGTGACGAAGACCCGGGCGAGGCTCACCCACCTGGGTGGACAGTGTTCGCTGCCATCAAGTCCGTGGTTTCGGTCTTACTTCAGATAGCTACCGCAGCGCACGTCGCCCGGGGCCACGTCCCCGCCCGTGGCCTTCCCTTGCGGGAAGGCCTTCGTGTCGCAGAGGGCAGCCAGAATATCCAGAACTTGCTTGCCCATTTCCGTCGCGTCGCCGTCGACGAGGCGCGTCATTTTGGTGCCGGGCTGGCCATTCAAGATTTTGAACCAGTCCTCGTACGCCTTCTGTCGCGCGTGGCTGCCGAGTGAAAACTCTCCGTCGTCGAAGAGCATTTGCGTGCCGTCGTCTCCATGGCAACCGCTGCAGCGCTCCGCGTAGAGCTTCTTGCCCCGCTCGGGATCCGCGCCGGCGTTCAAACGATAGTTGCCCGGTGTTCCCTCCGAGAGCGCCCACACGCTCTCGGGGCCCGGCAGGCGCCCCTCGCGAATGCCCATCACGAACGACACGATGGCCTGGATGTCGTTCTCGGGGAGCACGCCGCCATACGCGGGAAGGGTACCCTCTCCGCGCGTGAGTGCGTCCGTAAGCTCCTGGGCGCTCTTCGTGGTGCCGAGAAGGCTCCAGCTCTGAACGTACTTTTTGTTCAGATACTTCGGCCCGTAGATGCCATCGCTTCCTCGCAGATCCCAGCCGAAGAAGTTCTTCAGGCGGTAGTCGTGCCCCGCGTCGTTCAAGAGCGGGCTGCCGTCCGCTAGAGGCAAGGTGCCGTTGCCGAACGGGCCGCCGCGACCATCCGCCAGCTGGGGCGTCTTCTTGTCGTCGGGCGTGAACGTCTCGTCATGAAAGCGATCGATGAGACGACCGCCGCGGCCGTCATCCGTCGCAGGCTCGGCCGCGCTTGCCACGCTCTCGACCGGCTGAGCCACGGTAGTGGGGCTCGGACTTTGCTCGACGGGCTGCGCGGGCTCCGACGCCGGGCGGGCGCCGCCGCACGCCGTCGCCACCACGGCCAAGATCCACGTACCGAAACGAACCTGTGAGCCCAAGAAACGCATGCGAGGCGACCCTAGTCAGGCTCCGCGCGCCGCGAAAGAGCGACCCGAATCGAAGCAACTCCACTCGACGCGTCGCGCAAGCCGCCGCTCACGAGCAACCGCGGTCCGTCTCAGCGCCCACGCTCACTTTTGCCCTGCTGCAGACGTCGCTCGATGCGGTTGGCCGAGATGGCACCGAAAATGGCCGATGCCACGGCTCCCACCAAAAGGACCGCTCCCAGCGCGCGCGCTTGGAACGCGGGGTCGACGTCGAAAACGCGAAAGACCACGGCGAGGGCCGCCACGAGGATACCCAAGGCCATCAAGGACGCTGAGTTCTTCTGGTTGGCTTCGTACCACACGGCCTCGTTCGCCAATGTGGCGCGCGTGCGAAGGCCGTACCACCGATTCGGCGGCACGCGCCGCTGCCGAAGCGGCAAAGCCAAGAGCACGAAGAAAATCCCGACTCCGACGAACCCGAGCGTCACCACGGCTGCTGCTCCTTCATGGCCGCCGGAACGTACCATCACCCGCGCCCGGACGCCGCCCGCCGCGCCCGCATTGAACCGCGTCCTCGGGCCTGCCGCGCGACGTCATTCGAGCTGCGCGCTCCCTCGTACGACCAAGAGCTCTTGGACGGGAGGCAACTCGTCCGTCACCACCGAGCCCGTCACCGCCGTCACGCGCAGCGTGACCCCGCCAGCTCCGAAGCCCTCGTCTTCCAGAAAGTAGTTGTAGTCCGTGCGCTGCATGGCGTGAAAGGTTTGGCCGTCCTTCGACCACTCCACGCTCTCGATGGGAACGCGGTGGTCCAAGATTTGAACAGCCGTCCACCACTCGTTCGAGCCGTCTTTGTAGCGGTAACGCAGGTTGCCCCTCACCTCGCAGGACACCAAGCGCCAGTCGATGGGGACGCGCCCGAGCTCGCGAGGCGCGATTTTCTCGAAGGCTTGCAGGCTGAGATCCAAGTCGCCCGAAACGCACTCCGGGCACAGGTCGACGATACGCACGCGCACCGCGCCGCTCGGTCCGGTCACCTCCGCGCAAGCGCCGCAAGAGGCGCTGCCCGCCCAGTCGACCGCGTTCAAAGCCGCAACGTCGAGCGCCTCGGGGCTCGCGTCCAGCATGCAGGCGCCCGTGCCGTCGGCGTCGTAGTAGGTGCCTTCGCCGCTTCGTTGATCTCCGAGCACGACTGCGGGTCCCGAGTGACGTCCGCCGCTACCGCCCGCGTCGTCCTGGCCCTCGCCGCTTCCGCCGCTGCAGCCCATCAAAGACGACACGAGGAGGAGTGAGCCAAAGCCAAACCGTGGACGAAACATGCCGGCAGCATACCTCTCCGAAACCCCAGCTTGCAGGGGCGGTTTCTCGGTCGGTGCGCGGATGATGGCTCAAGGTGTGGGCTCGATCGACACGGTGGTTTCACCGTCGTCGATGGACCACGCCCAAGGGTTGGCGACGGTCGGGTCGTCCGACTTGGGCACGTGGATCTTGAGCGTGACGGCCTTGTCCGGAGACACGTCGAACGGCTCCGGAAAGGGAAAGAACATTTGCTGCCAGTGCGTCTCAGGATCGTGAGGCCCGGTCCCGAACCACACGTCGTCACAGAGATCCGTGCTGAACCAAGCGATGATGCCGAACACCGTGGCGGCGCGCTCCACGAACGCCTTGGCCGTGAGAAGCTCCGGCGCGCTCTCCACGGTCTTCATGTCCCAGGTCCCGAGCTCGAAGATGGTGCTCAAGAGCTCGTCGGGCTGCGTACGGATCAGGTGCGTTTGACGGAGCGGCGCGTCCGCGACGGAAGAGAAATCGATGCCGTACGGATTGCCGGTCAAGAAGGCCAAATCTTCGTAGAAGCTCTCCTCGACCAAGAGCGCGGCGTGGCAGCTGACGCGGGCGGGCAGCATGACGCCGTTCGGGGCGAGCCACCGGTCCCGCACCGCGATCAGCGGGTCCATCATCGTCTCGAAAAACAAGAAGTGCCCCATCCACTCGGACACGAGCACGTCCGCAGGGGCGTCCGTCGAGAAGGATTCGTGATCGGCGTGGTGAAAGCGAATGTCCGGGCAGCCACTGGCGCGGGCGATGTGACGCGCCTTTTCGATGAAGCTAGTGCGCTCGATGGCGTCCACACGCCCGGCCCCGTGACGAGCCGCAAAAATGGAGAGCACGCCGGTGCCGCATCCGAAGTCGATGACGCGAGAACCCGGTCGAACCACCTTGCGCAAGGCGTCGTCGTACGCGGAGGTACGCACGACGTCCTGCAGCATGACCTTGTGAGCGGTGACGTCCAGGTAGGAGCCGGCGAAGGGCTCGGGGGGCAGGAGTTTCAAGGGGAGTTCGTTTCGAAGGAGATGCGCAGGCAGGGCGGTGGCGAACCGGAGGACCGTGCCTTACGTTTGGTCGCATGCAACCTTCTGCCGGGCAAGACGATGTCGCGTGAAGTAAAACGTAGGGACGCTCTGAAGCTCATCGCCCTCACGGGCAGCACGGCGGCCGCATGCTCTCGCAGCCAAACGCCGAGCGAACCCGCGGTCCAGTCCTCGCTCCCCCTCGCAGAGCCTCAAAACGCCCCGAGCCCCGTCCGCGCCGTCCGCCTCCTGCCGCTGGCTGGCTCCTGGCAGGTGCCCGATCCGTTCTTGTTCTGCGTTCACCACGACGACGCCTACCCGGCGGGCAACGAGAACCTGGGACCACAGGCGTCCCTGTCGGGACGCAACCTCGGTCAGGACTTCGACGGCAAGGACGGCTGGAACATGTACCACGGGCGCGTCGTGCCCGGCTTTCCCGCGCATCCACACCGCGGCTTCGAAACCGTCACCGTGGTGCGGCGTGGCCTCTTGGACCACGCGGACTCACTCGGCGCAGCGGCCCGCTACGGCGAAGGAGACGTGCAGTGGCTCACGGCCGGCGGGGGCATTCAGCACGCGGAAATGTTCCCGCTGCTCGACCCCGCCCGGGACAACCCGGTCGAGCTCTTTCAGATTTGGCTCAACTTGCCGAGCCGAGACAAAATGGTCGAGCCGCATTTCACCATGCTGTGGGCGAACAGCATTCCGGCGTTCGACGTGAAGGACGACGCCGGCAAGGTCACCCACGTGACCTTGCGCGCCGGGCGCTTCGGCGAATTCGCTCCTCCTCCGCCTCCGCCCAGCTCGTGGGCAGCTCGTCCCGAGAACGAAGTGGCCATCTGGACCCTCCAGATGGCACCTGGCGCCCGCTTCACGTTGCCCGCGGCCTCACCGGGGTTGAACCGCTCGCTCTACTTCTTCCGCGGCGCAGAGCTGCGCGTCGCGGGGCGTACGGTGGCCGCCCGTCATCAGATCGAGCTCCGCTCCGACGCCGACGTGCTCCTCGAAAGCTCCGCGACCGGCGCCGAGCTGCTCCTCCTCCAAGGTCGTCCCATCGGCGAGCCCGTCGCCAAACGCGGCCCCTTCGTCATGAACACCCAGGCGGAGCTTCAACGCGCCTTCTACGACTACCGTCAAACGCGCTTCGGCGGCTGGCCTTGGGACGGTGAGGCGCCCGTGCATGGTCGTGATCCCGCGCGCTTCGCTCGCCACCCCGACGGACGCATCGAACGCCCGACGTGACCCGCGAGGGGTCACTGGATGTCCGCGAGCTCCTCGAGCGTGACGGGCGGCAGGTACTCTCCCAAAAGCGTGCGGCGCCACCACACGCCCGTGCTCCGCCGTTCGTCACGCGTCGCAAACTCGTACCGATAGTAGAGAGCCCGCACAGCGCGCGGAGGGTTGTCTTCGAATGGGTTCTTTCCGAACAGCGCGAGCGTTCGTCGATCGCCTTCGAGCAGTCGCCTCATCAGCGCCAAGAACCACAGCGGAATGCCGTGCACGCCAACGCGCCCTCGCGTGACCGTGACCGAGAACGGCAAGAACCACAGGAGCCAGTCGAGCCTGAGGTGGTAAGGCGCCACCTGCGGCGGGCGCCGGTGCACGTCGCCCGGCTTGGCGCGAAGTTCGTAGGCGCACCAGGTGGTGTCGTCGTCCAGGTCCTCGCTCGCCGTGCCTTCGATGACGACCTCGTAGCGCGTTCTGGTGACGCTGCCGAACGCGCCGTACGAGCCGACGAGGTGGAGCGGATTGTAGCTGAAGTTCATTCGCTGCCGCTTCGCGAAGAAGTTCAGCGTTGGCCGTACGCTGAGCACGAGCGTGACCCCAGCGAGCAGCAGCAAGAACACGTCGTGAGCCAAAGGTCTCGAGGCGAGCTCCGGAACCAATCCAGCGCCGAGCGATGCCGGGACCAGCTCGAGCAACGTGGCGTCGTCGAAGGCGCTCGCCGCGAGCACGATCGTGAGCCAGTTGAGCCAGGCGTAGTTTCCGCTCACCACCAGGGTCAGCTGATGCACGACGATCAGCGCCCCCGCGGCGCTCGAAACGGGCCCCGGACCAAAGAGCCCGAACGGCGCGACGAGCTGCACGAAGTGACTGAAGAGAACGCCCGCTCGATGAATGGGCTTGGGCAGCGAGTGAAAATAGGCGCTGAGTGGATTGGGCAGCGGCTGGGTTTCGTGGTGGTAGTAGAGACATGTGAGGTCACGCCAACAGCGATCGTGACGAAGCTTGATGAGGCCCGCCCCCAGCTCTACGCGAAAGAGCATCCAGCGCAGCGCGAGCACAGGAATGGCCGAGGGAACGAGGTGCGCCGGTCCGAGGAAGGCCGCAAAGAACCCCGCCTCCACGAGCATGGACTCCCATCCGAAGCCGTAGAACGTTTGCCCGACGTTGACGATGGACAAGTAGAGCGCCCAGAGCGTGAGCCAGAGCGGCACGCTGACCCACGCCGAACGCTCCGAGAGCCCCGAGAGCGCAACGGCGGACAGCAGGATGCCGACCCACGCCAAGCACGCGAAGAAGCGGTCCGAGTAGTGCAGGTGAAAGACGCTCGGCGCCTGGCGAAAGCTCACCCGTGCAAGGAGCTTCGGCGCAGGCTCGAGCCCACGCTCGCCCAGAAGAGGACGAAACTGGTTTCGCGCAGAGACGAAAGCGACCAGGTAAACGGCGGCGAGCCCCCGCTGGAGGAGCAGCCGTACGACCCACAGCTCGCCGACATACGCCTCCATACCCTCGTTCTGCGGCCGCCCCCGGCCGGAGGAAAGGTGTCTTCAGTCACGCCACGCGTACGGCGGCGCCACGGTGACCTCCGTCACCGACGAAACGCCCACCCAGCCGTCGTCCACGAAGCCGTAGAACGTGTTCGACGACTTGCTCGAAGCGACGAACTCCAAATCTCCCAAGAGCCGCGCCGTGCCGGTAGCGCTCTGGCCGCTGCCGAACCAACCGAGTGGGTAGAACGTTCCTTGAACGACGGCCGAGCCGCTCACGTTGAAGGTCGCCGCGCCGTGACCCGGGTGGCTCGTGACGCCGATCAGGCTGAGCGCGCCCACGGTGCCGCCCGAGACGGTCCCGTTGACGACGGTGGCCTGATTCTCGATGCGAGCCGACCCGGACACGTTCCCGCCGAGAACGCGAGCGTACGGGCCCACGTACACGGAAGAAGGTGTACTTACGGTGGCGCAGCCGCCGCCGTTCGCGTGACGAACCGTCTCCGACGGACACGCATCCAGCGCGCCGTTCTGGAAGCCTTCGGGCCACGCGCCCTCGAGCTCCACCATGTACGGGTAGCGGTAGATCGAAGGGTAAGCAGGGCCGTCCGCCGGCTGCGTCCACGGCAGCTTTTGGTACTGCGTGGGCGTCGCCACCACCACCAAGAACAGGTTTTCTCCGGGAGTGAGGCAGAACTCCAGCTCCCCGTCGCTGCCGCTTTGGAGCGCGCTGTAACGCGCCGTGGTCAATCCGGAGTCGGTCGCCACCAGGCCCCAACGCCAGCCCGAGCTCGCCCCGTTCTGAACGACGCCGCGGAAGCTGACGCGCACGGTGTCCGCGCCCGCTTCGGGAAAGAGCCGCACGACGTTGTAACCCCAACGCTGCGGCGCCCAGTAGTAGGGCGAAACGAAGCGGCGATTCTGCGCCCAGCTCGAGTCCAGAGACTCGAGGCGTGTCACCCGCAAGCGACGTGCGGTGCGCGCGCCCGGATCCGCCACCAGCGAGCCGTAATTTTGACGATAGATGGCGCCCTGGTCACTGCCGTTCGTCGGCGGGGGATTTTCGTAGTCCCAGGTGACGTTGTGCATCGCCCACTCGCCGAACACGTCGTTCAGCTGCTCGATGTTCCAACCTCGGCTGAGCATGAGCTTTTGCCACGGATCCCGCTGACCGCTGGGGGCCTGATGAGCCCACATGTCGTTGACGGCCTTGTAACAATGCTTGTCCTTCAAGAACTCGAAGAACTGCCAGTTGCAGTACCGGTCGCGCGTGGAGCCGTAGTAGAGGTGCGGCGCGTTCACGAGCATTTCCGAGCAGTGCACGTCTTCGCGCATGATCTGGTGCGGCATCCAGTTGGCGTGGCTCTCGAAGATCCAACACCCCGTACCGCCACAATCGGGGAACGCTTGCGTGGTGGTCTGCACGCCGTGCATGAGCTCGTGCGCGAGGCCCCAACGATCTTGGAGCGCCCCGGTGCCTACCCAAAGCCCCATGTAGCCCTGGCCCCAGCTCCCTCCCCAGAGCGGGTAGTAGTCGTCCAGGTGAACGGCGGCCTTCGTCTTCGTGGACGAGTTGCAGTACGGCTCCGGAAAGAAAATGGGCGAGCCGAAGTAGCCGTTCCAGATGCTCTCCAACGTGTCCAGCGCGTTCTGCACCGTCTGCGCGGAGGGCGGGTTCGCCAAACCTCGGAGAGGCCCGCCGCCGTCGGGATCGGAGGCGTGCCAGTACACGGCGAAGTGCTCGGACTCGTACCGCAAGGGATGACCGTCGCTGCCCGTCGAGCGCGCCGTCCACGTCCCCGCCGTACAACTCACGGGCGTCGTCTGACAGCTGGTGGCCCACTCCGTCGTGGTCGACCCGGGATCACACAGACCCGGCCCCACCCCGCCCGAGCTTCCTCCGCTGCCCCCCGCGCCACCGCTTCCGCTACCTCCCGAACCGCCAGCACCGCCGCTACCGCCCGAGCCGCCCGCACCAAAGCCCCCAGCACTCGAGCCGCCGGCTCCCCCCGAGCCATCGCCGCCCGTTCCTCCAGTGCCCCCCGTTCCCGTTCCTTCACAACGTCCGGCGGCGCAAGTTTCGCCGACGCCACAGGTGACGCCACAAGAGCCGCAGTTCGACGAGTCGTTCTGCGAGTCGACGCAGCTCGTTCCGCACTGCTCTAGCCCCCAGGCGCAGCTCTCCGAGCAGGCTCCCAAAGAACAAACCTCACCCGTCGCGCACGGCGTACCGCACCCTCCGCAGTGCGCCGAATCGACGCTCGTGTTCACGCACGTCGTGCCGCAGGAGGTGAACCCCTCCTGGCAGCTCTCCGGCTCTTGGCCAACACCGCCGCTCGTCTTCTCTCCTCCTCCGCAAGAGGCAGCGAGCAGAAGAAGAAAAGCACCGAGCGATGTGAGCCAGCTGCGCGTCGTCATGGTGGGGGCGTCCAGGGAGGTCAGTCGCCGAGCCCCGAGGGCACCATGCAGCTTTCGAAACGTGGAGCACCGAATCCGAGAAGAACCACGCCCCCGAACGCACCCGACGCTCCTCGCAGGATCGGCGGACGGACGGGGGCGCGGCCAAGCACCCGCGCGCGCTCAGTTTCCGGGCTTCACGACGCCGGCCGGGCCCAGAGCAGGCGGCGCGACGGCGCCGCCCATCTGCTGAACCAGACCATTGAGCGCCTGGTCGGGAACCTGAATTGCGACCTTCAGCACTTTGCCTTCGGCGGTGACCTTCGCGCCGGCCAGGGCGGGCGCGAACGGGTTGTGCGGCGTTGCGGCGACCTGCTCGAGCATGCCCTCCAGTCCCGTCTTCAGCTCTGCCACCTGCTTCTCATCGTCGATGTGAGCTTCGACGGTCACGTTCTGCTCGGTGACGCCCACGTGCGCGCCGAGGAAGGACTGAGCCGCCGCCGCAAACGGCGACCCCGCCAAGCTCTGCTGAACGAGCGGCGCCGCGGCCTTGGTGAGCGCCACGCCGACCACCTCGCTGCTCAACTTGTACGACTCGTGCGCTTTGCCGGCCGCGAGCCCCTTCTCGAACCACGCGCGGTCGTTAGCGATGACGAACGCGCCGTCCTTGGCTTGCGTAATGAAGACGTTCTCGGTCTTGTCGTGAATCGTCTTCAGACCGGCCACCTCGATGACCTCCGGTTCGGACCTCTTGTCCGACGGGGCTCCAGCCCGACGAACCAGCGCCTTCAAACGCTCCGTGACGCTGTCCAGCACGTCCATCGCCGCGCCGGGACGAAACTTTCCACCCACGATCGCCACGAAGATCGGCGCCTGATCGCCCCGCGCGTTGGCGAGCCCCGAAACGCACACCGCGAGCTCACTCGGATCCGTGCGAAGGTCGATGTTCGTCTTTTCCAAGAACTCGAGCACCTGCTTCACGTCCACGTCCGCGGGCTCAGGCGCGCCGTCCTTGGGCTTTTCGAGCTTGCTCAGCTCGCTCTCCAGATTCGGCTTCACCGACGGGAGCTCACGAAACCTTTGCCAGTCGACCGTCGCTACCAGCTCACAGCCTTCGGGCAAGTGCGCCCGCGCGCGGCTCTCCACCTTGGCACCCGCGTCCGCCTTGGCGCTCGCCGCTTGCGTGACCTTGGCCTCGCCCTCGGCAGCCTTGTCTTTCTTGCTGCAAGCCAAGGCGCTGGCGGCCACGAGCGCCACGAGGGCAAGGTTACGAGCTTTCATCATAGGCTGATCTCTCCGTCGAAAAGTGCCAGCCCAACTTCAGGGCGTGGGCGCGAATCGTACCGGCCCATGAAGCGTTGTCTAGCGAGCCCCTTGCAGCTCGACAGACTCACACTCGAACGCTCGCGCTCGAGAGTACGCGCGCGCTCACTCACGCATCGTTTCGAGAACCCAAAAAAGCCACTCCGTCCTCGGTCAATCTCAAGAGCTCCGCGGCGCGCGTCGCCTCGAAACCGAGCAGCGTGGCGAGCTTCGCGAGCACGTGATTCTCCTCCGCGGTTCGCGACCCGTCCGCCAGCGTCACCAGCGCCGCGTTCGTGAGCAGGAGCTCTCGGTCTTCTTCTCCGAGCTCCGCGAGCGGTACGTCGTGCTCGAGCGTGCGCCGCGTCCTGGCGTACTCGAGGATTTCTCGCTCCTCCTCCGGGCTCGCGTCGAAACCGCACAAGAGCCCCTCCACGACGCTGGCCTCGGAGTCCTCCATTCGACCATCGGCCCACGCGACGGCCACGAGCGACTTCACGATGTTCTTCTCGACGGGTGTCATGATCTCGTCCGTTCCCTGGTGCCTTGCCGCTCCGCACGGCAGACATTCCCGAGATCATACGAGCAGCGCGCTGCCGCACTTCGAAATCGCCGGAGTCGTTCGGCGAATGGGGCGAGCCCCTGCGACTCGCACCCACATCCCCGGAGCGCCTCACTCGAGCCCGACGGCTCGCTCGGCTCCGCCCAACCGCTCTTCCAAGAAGCGCACGACACTGTTTTCGTCGTTCGTACCGATGACGTGATGCGCCACGGCCTTCGCCGCGGGCACGGCGTTCCCCACCGCCACCGCGACGTCCGCGTTCTCGAGCATGGAGAGATCGTTCACGTTGTCGCCGAAGGCAGTGAGCTTGCTCCCGGGCGCGTAGCGCTCCTGCAGGCGCTTCATCGCAATGTGCTTCGACGCCGAGTGATGATGGATGGTGAGCCACCAGTTGCCGGCGCTGTACTCGTTTTCGTAACAGAACAGCTGCAGACGCTCGCCGTACGTCTCGCGGAGCTCTTCTCGCAACGCGAAGATACGCGCCTGGTCCGGCGCCATCACCGTGAGGCTCACCACCTGCTCGCCCATGGTGCGACGCAGGTCCAGCGTGCGACGCAGCCGCGGATCTCCGGCGGCGCGCCGCCGCTCTTCGTACCACTGCATGCCCGAGTTGATGAGCTCGTCGTAGTGCAAGCAGTCCTCACGCCCGTCGTAGCTACACACGAACGGCCGCAGCCCGGCCGCGAGCACGCGATCGAACACCTCTTCTCCGAAGTCCTTGCCGAGCGAATACACCTCCAGGTGTCGCCCGCTCGCGTAGTCCGTCAAGAACGCGCCGTTGAACTCGATGATGGGCAGCGGAAACGGCATGTCCGCGCCAAACAGCTTCTGAATCGAAAAGTGACTCCGCGCGCTCGCGACGGAGAAAGGCACGCCCGCCTCGAGCAACGCCCGAAGGCCCCGCCGCGTGCGCTCGGAAACCTCACCGGACGAGTCCAACAACGTTCCGTCGAGATCCGAGAGATAAAGCTCCGTGGCCATGGCGCCCGGAGTGTATGCACGACGACGGGCGACGCCATCGATGGCGAGGCAATCGGTTGATTTGGGGGGACACCAACGCCCGGCGCTGGTCGCACGGAGCGCGTCGTCGTCCGCACTTCGGTGCTCCCGCAAGGGGCCGCGTGGGGTCGGCACACCACGTTGCGCTTCCCGCAAAGGGGCGTTCTCGACGGCGCAACGCGCGATTTCAGCTTCGCAATGCGCACTTGGGCGCGCGCTGTCGTGCTCCGTGCGGAGCCGACTCTTTCGAGCTAAATGGCCGGCATGTCGACCCTCCCGAAGGGCTTTCGCAGCCGCACCTCGACTCATGGCCGCAACATGGCCGGCGCTCGCGCGCTTTGGCGCGCCACCGGCATGAACGACGCCGATTTCGAGAAACCCATCATCGCCATCGCCAACAGCTTCACCCAGTTCGTTCCGGGGCACGTGCACCTGTACGACGTGGGCCAACGCGTGAAGAAGGTGATCGACGACGCAGGCGGGTGGGGCGTCGAGTTCAATACCATCGCCGTGGACGACGGCATCGCCATGGGTCACGACGGCATGCTGTATTCGCTGCCGAGCCGTGAGCTCATCGCCGACAGCGTCGAGTACATGGTGAACGCGCACTGCGCGGACGCGCTCATCTGCATTTCGAACTGCGACAAAATCACGCCGGGCATGCTCCTGGCGGCGATGCGGCTCAACATCCCCACCATCTTCGTTTCCGGCGGCCCCATGGAGGCCGGCAAGAGCGAAGGCACCGTCGATCGCGACGGCAAGCCGTTCATCCGCAAGCTGGACCTCATCGACGCCATGATCGCCGCCGGAGACAGCAAGGTCAGCGACGACGAGCTGCTCCAGCTCGAGCGCTCCGCCTGCCCCACCTGCGGCTCCTGCTCGGGCATGTTCACGGCCAACAGCATGAACTGTCTGAACGAGGCACTCGGCCTCGGCCTGCCCGGCAACGGCACCATCCTGGCGACGCACGCCACGCGTTGGGAGCTGTTCGAGCGCGCCTCGAAGCGCATCGTGGAAATGGCCAAGGAGTTCTACGTCGACGGTAACCAGTCCGTCTTGCCGCGTAACATCGCGACGTTCGAAGCCTTCGAAAACGCCATCGCGCTCGACATCGCCATGGGCGGCTCGACGAACACCGTGCTTCACCTGCTCGCCATCGCGGAGGAGGCGGGCGTGAACTTCACGATGAAGGACATCGACCGCATGTCCCGCATCGTGCCCAACGTGTGCAAGGTCGCCCCCGCCACGCAAAAGTACCACATCGAAGACGTGCACCGCGCCGGCGGCATCTTCACCATCCTGGGCTCGCTCGAGCGCGCCGGGCTCATTCACACGAACGTGCCGACGGTCCACGCCAAGACGCTCGGCGAAGCGCTCGACCGCGAGGACATTCGGCGCCCCACCGCGACCCCTGAGGCAAAAAAGCGCGCCTTGGCGGCGCCCGGCGGCGTGCGCACCAAGGTCGCGTTCAGCCAGGACAAGTACTTCCCGTCCGTGGACACCGACGGCGAGCAAGGCTGCATCCGTGAAAAGTCGCACGCCTACAGCCAAGACGGCGGCTTGGCCGTGCTCTACGGCAACATCGCCGAAGAGGGCTGCATCGTGAAGACGGCCGGCGTGGACTCGTCCATCCTCGTCTTCAAGGGACGCGCGCGCGTGTTCCAGTCGCAGGACTCGGCCTGTGAGGCCATTTTGGCGGACCAAATTCAGCCGAGCGACGTGGTCGTCATCGTCTACGAAGGTCCCAAGGGCGGCCCGGGTATGCAGGAAATGCTTTACCCAACCTCGTTCCTCAAGAGCAAAAACCTCGGCAAGGCCTGCGCGCTCCTCACGGACGGCCGCTTCAGCGGCGGCACCAGCGGCCTCAGCATCGGCCACGCGTCGCCCGAAGCCGCAGAAGGCGGCGCCATCGGCCTGGTGGAGGAGGGCGACACCATCGAAATCGACATCCCCGAACGACGCATTCACCTCGCGGTCTCCGACACGGAGCTCGCGCGGCGCCGCGCGGCGATGGAAGCCAAAGGCAAGGACGCTTGGAAGCCCACGGCGCGCACGCGTTACGTGTCCCCCGCGCTCCGCATGTACGCCGCAACGACCACCAGCGCCGCGCGCGGCGCCGTGCGCGACGTGTCGCAAATCGAACGAAAGTAAGCCGCAGAAGCCAAGCGCGGTCTCCGAAGGCGCGAGAGGAGCTCTCCTCTCGCGCCTTTTCGTTTTCTCGGGCCTACCTCGAGCGCAGACAACGCGAGAGGTGGGGCGGCTCTGCGCACGTCGCGCGGTGCTCCCGCACTACGTCTCCGCCCGACGGAACACGGAGCGGCTTCGCGCCTCCCGCCCTCAGCAGTCGCAGCTGAGCGCACGTTCGAGATCGCTCGGACGCTCGCGATGCCCCTGCTCCAAAAAGGCCACGGCGCTTCGAACGACGGTGGGATCACGAAGCAACCGCGAGTGACCGAGCCCCGCCGTCTCGAGGAGACGCGCGTCGGGCCAGCTGTCCACGACGCGGCGCGACGCTTCGATGGCGACGGTGGTGTCGTCCTGGTCGTGAACGCACAGGAGCGGCGTGTGGAGCTCCGACCCGACGGAGCACAGCTCGATGGCGCGCCGTTCGATGCCCAAGTCCGCCTCGATGAGGCGCGCCGCGCGATCCATGACCGCCACCGGGAGGTGCGCCCGCGCCGCGAACTGATGCACGCCGTACTCGAGTGAGGGCAAAGGCGCGACGAACGTCAACGCGCCCGCTCCCAAGCCGCGCTGCTGGGCCAAGACCGCCACGGCGGCGCCGAAAGAGTGCGCAATGACTCCCGCGGGCGCGCCGAAATGCCGCGCGAGCGCCAAGAGCACCTCCGCGCACTCCACCACGTTGGTTTGCCGTTCGCGCGACTCACCGTGCGCGGGCAAGTCGAACGTCACCGCGCGGTAGCCGCGCTCCACCAAGGCGTCCACGAACGCCGACATCTGCAGCGCCGAGCCACCCCAGCCGTGCACGACGAACACGGGTCGCCCGGCGCCGTAGGCCTGGGCCGTGATGGGACGCGCGGTGCCGAGCGTCACGCGCTCACCACGCGCGCGTGGCGGCACGCGCTCGGACGAACGAAGACGACCAAAGGGCGTCAAGAACGCGCGCGCCGCCACGCGCTCCGACAGCCCGGGGACGCGCCATAGCAGCGGCGCGATGGCCTCGAAGGCGCGCTGCGTGCTGTTCGAGGTGATACGGGCGGCGGGGGTCTTCTGCAAAATCATGAGGGCTTCTCCGACGGATGCTTCAGGTTCGAGGAAACGATGTGCGGCGCGCCAGCGCTCGCTCGCGCCACGAGCGCCGCAAAGGCTCGGCGCGCTCGCTCGACCGCGTGCGGGTTTTTCATCAGGCGCGCCTGGTGATGAAACGAAAGCAACAGGCCCTGCAGCTCGAAGGCGAACTGCTCGGGCTCGATGTCCGCGCCGTAGTGACCTTCTTCCTGCGCGATGCGACACGCGCGCGCCAACGTACCCAGCCACGCGCGCTGCGTGCTCTCCACCGCGTCGCGCACCGGGCCGCTTCTATCGTCCACCTCCGTAGAAGCCGCGACGAACACGCAACCGCCCGGGCGGTCTTGAGAGCCCGACCAAGCGAGCCAACGCTCGAAGAGCGCCTCCACGCGCGGCGCGCCGCGCGGCTCGGAAATGGCGGGGCGCACCACCTGAAGCACGAAGCTTTCGGCGGCGAGCCTGAGCACCTCGATTTGCAGGCGCTCCTTGGAGCCGAAGTGCGCAAAGAGCCCGCTCTTCGACAAGTCGAGCTCGCTGGCCAAATGGCCCAGAGTCAGCCCCTCGAGCCCCACGAGCGACGCCACACGAAGCGCCTGCTCCAGGATACGGGTTCGGGTCACGGTCGCTTTCGACACAACCCACGAATAGCACGACCGTTCGTTTGGTCACGCAGAAAAAGCACGACCGTTCGTATTCTGCGCAACCCAGTCGTTCGAGTCAGCCCTGGAGGGGCACCGGGCCCTCCTCCGGCGTCACTCGGCCGGCACCGCGCCGTCCACCGTCAACGTCTCGCGAACGCGCCGCATTTCGATGCGCCGAATCGCCAGGTGCATCCACCCGAGCGACACCAAAGACACCAGAGCCAAAAAGACCCACGCCGTCGTCCAATGGCCGCTCGGCGCAGAAGGCGAGCGCGAGAGCTCGAGCAGGCCGCCGAAGACGAGCGGGCAAGCGAACCCACCGAGGCCGCCAATGACGCCCACCATGCCGCCCACCACACCGACCTCACGCGGAAAGTAGACCGGGATGTGCTTGTACACGGCGGCCTTACCGATCCCCATCGAGATCCCGACGAGCACCACCAAAATCGTGAAGGGCACCACCGTCAGCGGCACACAGAGCGCTAACGTTCCGACGGCGCACGTCCCGAGCACCCAATACATCACGGCGCGCGCGCCCATCTTGTCGGACAGGTAGCCGCCAATCGCTCGAATGACGCCCGAGGGCACCGAGAAACACGCAGCCAAGAAGCCCGCCGTGGCCACGCTGAGCGCGTAAACGTCCACGTAGTATTTGACGAGCCAACCGCTCAGCCCGACGAAGGCGCCGAACACCAAGAAATAGTAGAGGCCGAAGCGCCACACCTGCACGTTCTTGAGCGGCGCCATGCGCTCTGCGAGGGTTTTGTGCGTGTGCGCGTCGGCCACGCGGTTTTCCGTCAACCAGTGGAACGCGAGCGCCGTCAAAAGCACGACCGCCGCGTAAATCAGAGGCACCTGGCGCCACGCCTCGGGACGCGCCCCACCGTCCGTCGCCCACTCGACGAGGCCAGGAACGACCGTCAGCGTCACCCCCGCGCCCGCGTTGCCGGCCCCAAAGATGCCGAGCGCCGTGCCTTGTTTGTCCTGCGTGAACCAGGCGGCCGTAAACGCGACGCCCACCGCGAACCCAGCGCCCGACACGCCGAAGCACAACCCCGCAAGGAGGAAGCTCCAGAAGCCGTTTGCCAGCGCCACCGAGGCCACCCCCAAAGCGCTCACCACCAGCGTGACCACGAACACCGGTCGGCCCCCGTAGCGATCCGTGAGCACCCCCACCGGCAACCGCAACACCGAGCCCGTCAGAATGGGCGCCGCAAGCAGAAGGCCCACCTCCGACGCGCTGAAGTCGTACAAGCCGCTCTTGGTGAGGCTCTTGATGAGCGCGCCGTAAAAGAGCCACACCGCAAAACACACGGTGAAGGCCAACGTGCTCATGAAGAGCACGCGACCCGGTGTGCAGCCTCGACTCGCTCCGGTGGGGTACGCCATGGAGTCCACGGTACGAGCCCGCCCGCTTCGCTCGTGTTTCGCTCACAGGACGCGGAGGAAACGCCCCTCGACGCTCCCGGCTCAGCGTTTCCCGCGGGTGTCGAACGCTTCGTTTCGCGCGTGTGTCGGTCTCGAAAATTCCGGAGTGACGTCCGGCACTTACGCGCGTCTTCGTGTCCGCTTCCGGCAATCCCCCGAGGAGCGACGTTCGCACGGGGTCGCGCTCGGCTTTGGGCACGTCGGCGACACGCACGGGTCCCCTTCCATGACGCACCGCGAGAACGCGCCGGTGGTCGACGCGAACACCCTGTCTCTTCCGAGGCGCACGAAACCGCGCGGCGCGAGACGCGTCGGCGCGTGGCGCGAGCATTCGTCGAGCCCGCGGACGCACAAAACGACGAAACCGGCGACTCGAACCGAGTCGCCGGCACACGCGATTCACTCGCTCACTCGTCTCGTCACCGAAAGCGCCTGCCCGCGTCTTGGACGCAGAAAGCAGCCGCGATCAGCGCTGACCGAGCCACGAACAAGCCAAGCTCACTTGGAGTGAGGCGGCATTTTCTGTTCTTTGAACACCACGTGCTGACGCACGACTGGATCGTACTTTTTGAACTCGAGCTTGCCCTGCTGGGTCCGCTTGTTCTTGGTCGTGTAGTACGTAAAGCCGGTACCGGCCGAAGAGACGAGACGAATGTTGTCGCGCATGACGCCGCTCGCGTATCACGGTCACCCCGCCCGAGCAACACGAGAACCCACGTTCCGTATCGCCGACCCCGCAATTCTCGACCGGGTCTCATCCGCGGACCTCGGCGCCGGGGCGCACTGTCCGGTCGCTCCCGCGGGCCAGCCACCGAACCCCGCGTCACGCCTGCCGTCGTGCTGCGGCGTAGTGCGGCGCCGGCCACCGAAGCCGAGCTCGCACCGCGGGGCGCGGCAGAATGCGGCCAGCCACCGAACCCCGCGTCACGCCTGCCGTCGTCCTGCGGCGAAGTGCGGGAGCACCGCGCTGGGGCGCGCTTTGCGGTCCCCCACTCTATCATCTAGCCTCGGCTCCGGTTGCCCCGAGAGCGGTCGCTCCCGCGGGCCAGCCCCTACGCCGCCCCCCCCGAAGCGCGCGGAGCAATTCCGAGCCAGCCCCAAAGCGGTCGATTTCCATGTTCGGCCCCTTGACGAACGCGCCGCTGCGTGGCTGACTCCCGGCCCCTTTCGAGGCGAATTTCCCATGAAGCGCACTTTTCAGCCCAGCAACACGAGCCGCATCCGAGCCCACGGCTTCCGGAAGCGCAACAGCACCAAGGGCGGCAAGAAGGTGCTCAAGAACCGTCGTCAGCGCGGCCGTTGGCGCCTCGCCGTCACGACGTACAAGAAGTAAGTCGTCGCGCTCGCGAGAGCGGTGACGTCCCTGGTGTTGCCCGTACGAGGAGCGCTCCCAGCGAGCGCTCCTCCAGGTCGCCGCGGGTGTCGTTCCATCACTCTCGCCGCTGCTCGGCTCGTACTGGCTTGCTTCGTACTGCCTTTCCCCGCACCGCGTTTTCCGAGTGACGCACAGCTCGCGCCCGAACGCCGGGGACGGCCCCACCTCTCGCGAAGAGGGTGCGCCGCGCGCGGCCTCCAAGGCGTCGCGCACGTTCGGCCCCGAGCGTCGCGTCAGAAAGCGCGCCGAGTTTCAGGACATTCAGGGGCAAGGCCGCCGCGTTCCTACGCGGCATTTCGTGCTTTTGTTGCGCGCGAGAGCCGCCCGCTCGGGCGCGCGCCTCGGAGTGACCGCGTCCAAGCGCGTCGGTAACTCCGTCGTCCGAAGCCGTATCAAGCGCATCGTCCGCGAGGCGTTTCGCCACGCCGACGGGCTGTTCGACGACGACGTGGACGTGGTCGTGCTCGTTCGTGGAAACGTCTCCGAGCTCGCGCCCAGTCAGGTGCTCGCCGAGTGGCGCGACGCGCGGAGCCGCGTGAAGCGCGCCGCCGAGAGCGCACGCCGCGACTTGGTGTCGGGCGTCTCGGCGCCGGCGGCGCCGCGGTCACGCGGCCGAGGCGGCGGAGCAACGCGCTGAAGAGCCCGCCGTGCCGCCGCCGCGACGAATCCTCGCCGTTCACTCGCCCTGGCGGCGCTTGGCGAATCGTTGCACCCTGGGCGCGCCGCATGTTGACCCGGCTGCTCATCGCCGTCATCCGCGTCTATCAGTGGACGATCTCGCCTCTCTTGGGGCCGAGTTGTCGCTTCGAGCCTTCTTGTTCGCGCTACACGGTCGCTTGCCTCTCGACGCACGGACCGTGGCGCGGTAGCTGGCTCGGCGTGCGGCGCATTCTGCGTTGCCACCCATTCCATCCTGGCGGCTATGATCCGCCACCTCCACTCCACGAGCGCGCGCCAGTCCGACTGGAGCCGCATCCGTAGGCGGTCCACTCCAACTTCCGGCACGAGCTCCCGGCAAGGTACGAAAGACGCATTCGCTCGCGTCCGCCGGGGCCGCCTCCCAGCCAAGGCTTCGATTCGACATCATGGAACGCGCTGGTCTCTCGCGCTTCGTCCTCTTCGCGGGCATCGCCGCCCTCCTCTTCTTCGGCCTCCCGAAACTGTTCGGAGGCAAGGCGGAGTTTCAGCCCATCCAGCCGGCCGTCGTCAGTACGGCCCCGAACGTCTCCGGTCCCGCCAAAACGTGTGACCTCTGGAGCAAGCGCTTCCGCGCCACCGTGTCGGCACGCGGTGCCGCGCTGCAGCGGTTCGAGCTCTTGGGTGCCAAGTACACGAAGAAGGACCAAAGCTCCGATCTCGTCACTACGCCGGATCACCCGGAGCTGAGCCCGCTCTTCATCGGCTTCCAGAATCCCGCGGTGCAAACGGCGGACTGGTTGGTTCGTTACGACATCGTCGACTGGACCATCGTTCGCTCCACCGCGACGACCTGCGAGCTCCACTACCAGGACGACCGGGTCCGCCTGGAAAAGCGCATCTCCGTCGGCTCGGGCCCTTACGAGCTGCTCGCGACGCTCACCGTGCAAAACGTGGGCAGCGCGCCGGGCAGCTACGCGCTCGTCGCGAGCACGGCGGACTTCTTGCCGGACCACGCCGTGAAGAGCGGCATGTTCACGATGAACCCGAAGAGCATGCACGTGGAGTGCGTGTCTCCGGACGCGACCGCCACGCGCAAGCGCACGGAAGACTTCGAGGCGTCGGATTTCGCGGATCCAGAGAACTTCCCCAAGAACGAGCTCAACCGCGGAGATTGGTACCAGGCTCCCGGCAACGCCAGCCTGAGCGCGGCATCCAACGCCTACTTCACCAACGCGCTGTACGGCGCCCGTTCGCCGACGTCCGCCGTCTGTCAGCTCCAAATTCAGGAGCTTTGGCACAGCGGTCAGTACGCCTCCAAGGGCGCGGATCCGAACGCCGCTTCGCTCTACAAGGCGCGCCTCGCCTACCCCAAGCGCACGCTCGAGCCGGGCGCCAAGGACGAGTTCGAGTTCATCGCCTACGTGGGTCCCAAAGAGCGCGAAGCGCTCACGCAGGCCGGACCACAGTTCGAGGAGCTCATCGACCTCGGCTTCTTCTCGGCCATCGCCAAGGTGCTCGTCGCCTTCTTGCTGAAGGTGCACGGCGTCATCCCCAACTGGGGCGTGGCGATCATCGTCCTCACGATTACCGCGCGCATCCTGCTCTTCCCGCTCACCGTGCCGTCGATCAAGAACATGATCCACATGCGCGAGCTGAAGCCGGAAATCGACGCGCTGAACGAAAAGTACAAGGACGATCCGCAGGCCAAGGGCCTCGCGCAGATGGAGCTCTGGAAGAAGCACGGCGTGAACCCCATGAAGGGGTGCCTGCCGCAGCTCGCCTCCATGCCCGTGTGGTTCGCCCTGTACACCACGCTGCAAACGGCCGTGGAGCTCTACAACATCCCGTTCTTGTGGTTGCCGGATTTGTCGATGGCAGATCCGTACTACATTCTGCCGTTCATCATCGGCGCCACCTACTTCGTGCAGCAGAAGCTCATGCCCATCCAGGCGGGTGATCCCGCCCAGCAGAAGCTGATGCTGTACTTCATGCCCGGCATGTTCACGGTGTTCATGCTGTTCTTGCCCGCTGGTCTCGGCATCTACATGTTCACGAACAGCTTGCTCGGTATCGGCCAGCAGCAGCTCGTGGAGCGGCACGTCAGGCACAGCTTGACCCACAAGAAGGCAGCGGCCGTCGAGGCCCCCGCTGCAGGCAAAAAGGCCAAAAAAACCAAGCAGGGGTAACGGGCGTCGGGCCCAAGCAGGGGTCGGCGGAACGCTACTTCCGAGTTACGCTAGAGATTGGAACCTTTCATGAGCGAGCACGACGACTGGGCACCCCAGGAAGGCAACGACGAGCAGGCAGCCGTCGACAACGCCAACGGCAAGAGCGGCGGAGCGCCGCGTAACGGCAAGCGAGCGGAGGAGCCCTTCGAGCCTCCGGACGAGCGCAGCGCGCTAGCCCTCGATTTCGTGTCGGACGTCATTCAGGACATGGGCATGGATTGCGAGGTGCACCTTCGCCACCCGGGGCGCGACAACCCCGAAGAGGTCATCATCGAAATCAGCGGGAAGGACTCCGGCCGCATCATCGGTAAGAAGGGCCAAGTCCTTCAGGCTCTCCAGTTCTTGACCCACCGTGTCGTCAATCGGCCCGGCGAGGAGCGGCGCCACATTTTGGTCGACGCCGAGGGCTACCGCAGCCGCCGCGACGACAACCTGGCCACCATGGCGCGTCGCCTCGGCAAGCAGGCCGTCGAGCTCGGCAAAATCATCACCTTCGAGCCCATGAATCCTCGTGACCGTCGCGTGGTGCACATGGCGCTCGCCAAGTTCGAAGGCGTCATCACCAAGAGTGACGGCGAAGGCGACGATCGCCGCGTTCAAATCATCCCCGTTCGCCGCTGACAAGCCCCTCCCCCCACAAGGAACTCCGCATGGCTCTTCTCCCTCGTTCGTTCGCCGTACTCTTGCTCGCCGCCTTGGCGTCGCCCTTCGCAGTCGCCTGCGGTCCCAAGGCGGTCCGCGGAGACGACGTCGAGGGACTCGACGACGAGGCCATGAGCACGGGCCTCGACCGTCGTGATTTGCAGAAGCTCCTCGCCGAGAACATGCAGGCCATGCAGAGCTCGGCCGTGGTTCGCCGCTGGGAACAGGAAAACAGCCCGCGCGTCAGCGTGCTCCCGTTCCGCAACGAAACGAGCGAGCACATCGACGGCGCGCTCGACGCGTTGATCAGCGACGTCGAAACGTCGCTGATCAACGCCGGGCACGTCAGCGTGGTGAGCCTGGAGCGTCAGGGCGAGCTCATGGCCGAAATCAAGAAGCAGCAAGGCAGCGGCTTCGATCAAGGTCAGGTGTCCAACTGGGGTCGTCAGCTGGGCGTGCAGTACTTGGTGACGGGCAAGGTCTTCACGACCGACGAGCGTCTGAAGAGCGAACGTCGCGTGCAGTACTACCTGTTCATGCAGGTGCTGGACGTCGAAACCGGCCAAATTTTGTTCCAGAACAAGGCCGCGGTGACCAAAGCGATGCTCTGAGCGTCGCCCCTCCGCTGCCCATGCTCCGCGCCACGCTCTCCGCCGCGCCGCCCCTCGTCGTCGCGTCCCCCGTCGTCGCCAACGCGCCGACGGGGCCGCGCCTCGGGACCAAGACGCCCCACGCCGTCTCGGCGCTCGTCTTCTCGGCGCTGCTTTCCGTCGGGTGCGCGGGCCACTCCGCGCGCACACTCGAGGCACGCCAAGCGCTTGACGCGGGCGAGCCCAAGCGAGCCCTGGCCCTCTATAACGAGGAGCTGGACGTCAAGAGCGCGGCAGACCTGCCCGATGACGTCAGCGGAGAAAACAGCCTGCTCCTGCTCGATCGCTCGATGATCTTGCAGCAGCTCGACGAGTTTCAGCTGTCGAGCCGCGATCTCGAAACTGCCGACAAGCAGATCGAGATGCTGGATTTTTCACGTTCGGCGCTGGACGACATCGGAAAGTACGTCTTTTCGGACGACACGGGCCCGTACAAGGCGCCCCCGTACGAAAAGCTGATGATCAACACCATGAACATGGTGAACTACCTCACGCGCGGCGACCTCTCGGGCGCGCGCGTCGAGGCGCGCCGGCTCGCGGTCATGCAGAAGTATCTGCGGGACCATGAAGATCCGGCGCGCGCCATGATGGCCCCCGGCAGCTACTTTGCCGGCTTCGTCTTCGAAAAGAGCGGCTCGCCGGATACGGCGCTGCGTTACTACGACGAAGCGCTTTCGTACGGCACCTTCCCCTCGTTGGTCGAGCCGGTGCGCCGCCTTCAGCAAATTTCCGGCTACGACTCGCCGCGCCTGCGTGAGCTCGTGGCAGACGCCGAAGCAAAGGGCGAGAGCTCCACCGAACCCTCCCCCCGCCCCGACGCCGAAGGGACCGAAGGCTCGACGGAAGCCGCTGCCACGAGCCCGAAGGCCGCGGAGCTCCTCGTCATCGTGAGCTACGGCCGCGTCCCCGCGAAGGTCGCCAAGCGCATCCCCATTGGACTCGCGCTCACCTACGCGAGCGGCTTCATGAGCCCCGCGGACGCGTCCCAGGCCAACGCGCTCGCCGCGCAAGGCCTCGTCACCTGGGTGAACTACCCCGAGCTGGAAAAGCAGAACCGCCGCCTCCAGACGCCCGGCTTTGCCTTGAACGGACGCTGGCAAACGCTGGAGGGCGTGCTGGCCGTCGACCGCGAAGCCAAGGCGTCGTTCGAACGACAACGCGGCGCCATCGTCGCGTCGGCCATCACGCGCATGATTTCGCGCGTGGTCGCGGGGCAAGCCGCGCGCGTCGCCGGCGGCAACAACGACGCGCTCGGCCTGCTTCTCAGCTTGGGAACCCAAGCCGCGCTCACCGCCGCCGACACGCCCGACACCCGCAGCTGGGCCACGCTCCCCGCGCGCATCACGGTCGGCCGCGTGCGTGTTCCGCCGGGCGAGCACACCGTGCGCCTTCAAGCGCAAGGCGTGCGCAAAGAAGCCAAGGTCAAGCTGGCTCCCGGCGGCTGGGCCGCCCTGTCGCTCACCGTGCTCGAGTAGCTGGGGGCGGGGCGCAGGGCGCTCGGACTAAAACGAGTATTTTCGAGCACTTATCTCGTGCTTTTCGCGCGCCGTACGCTCACTCTGTCCGCGCTTGGCTTGTTCGTGGGTCCGCGCTAGGTTCCGCGCCCCGCACATCGTTAGCCCTGGCCCACGAGGCCAAGTACACCGAGAGACCGCCGTGAAGTCCGACATTCATCCCGCCTATCACCCCATCGTCTTCGTCGATGGAACCAACGAAATCGTGACCCGCTCCACGCTGACTTCCGGCGAAAAGAAGGTCATCAACGGCGTCGAGCACTACGTGGTCCACGTCGACATCTCGTCGTACTCGCACCCGTTCTACACGGGCAAGCAGCGCCTGGTCGACACGGCCGGCCGCGTCGAGCGCTTCCGTCAGCGCTACTCCAAGAACAAGTAAGGTTCTCTAGCGCGTCCGCGCTTGGAAACGGCGAGCTCCACGAGCTCGCCGTTTCGCATTTCGCCGAAGAAAGCCCCCGAGCCCCGTCGCTTACGCGCGGGCCCTGGTCAACGAAGCAGCCCGCGACGCTCGGCCAAGAGCAGCGCGCCGATGTGAGCGCCGTGACCGAGTCGCTCGATGACCGCGTCGAGATCCGAGAGCGGCAGGGTACGAACGCGCACGTTTTCGGTCGTGTCGAGCGCTTGAGCGGACGTGGCGCGTGCGCCGCGCGCCACGAAAAAGTGCGCGGTGTGCGCGTGGCGTGACGGCTCCGGGTGCACCGTGAGCAGATGCGCCCACTCTTCGGCTTCGTAACCCGTTTCTTCACGGAGCTCACGGCGCGCCCCCTCGAGCGCCTCCTCGTGCGGCTCGATGACGCCGGCCGGAAGCTCCAACGTGACCGCGCGCACGCCGTGTCGATACTGCTCCGACAGCACCAGCTCTCCTCGCTCGGTCACGCACACGACCGCCGCCCAGCTGGGCTGCTCCAGCACGTGAAATTGCTCGATGATGGCGCCGCTCGACGTGCGTACGCGATCTTCACGCAGCTTGAGCCAATAGCGCTCGAGCAAATACCGGCTTTCCAAGACCTCCCAAGCATCGGCAGACATGGTTCCGGCGAAGCTCGCATGGCGCGCCGCCTGACGCGAGCCGAAGCGCACGCGCCCGAGCACTTTCGGACGGCCCGAGCGGGCCCGCCTCCAAATGCGAAAGCGGCCGCCTCTCGACGAAGAGAGAACGACCGCCCGCGTCGCAGCGACGCGCGCCCGAGGCGCGCTCACGACCCCATCACTTGATGATGGTCGGATCCGTAATGTCGAAGCACTGCGGATCGCCGCTGACCCACTTGAGCGCGTTGTACCAGAACGTCGACGTTTGATACGTGGTCGACGGATGTACCTGGCGACAAGCGTGGTTCGGATCCGTCTCGTACTCGGTCAGACAGTTGTTGGTGAGGCCCTGTCCGTTCCACTGGCTGTTGTAGGTGACCCACTCGTCGTGGAACATGAACACGCGACCGAGGTCCACCTGTGCCGCGGCAGCAAGAATGGTCGTTCCCTGGGTGCTGACAGTTTCTGCCGCGCCAGAGACCGTGACTGAACGACCGTGGAAGGCTCCCACCGCGGAGATGTTCGCGGAGATGGGGTGCGCCGCGTTCCACTCGCGCTGCGGGACCGAATTGCCGAGGCAGTAAGCGCAAGTATCCGTCGAAGAGCCAAGCGTGTCCGAGCCAGCCACGTACTGCATGCCCGAGAAAGCGAGTAGTGCGTTGGTGGGGTCCACCTCCGCTGCATCCGCGCTGTAGCCGGAAAGCGAAATGATACCGCGGGCCAACCCATCCGGCGCCGTGCGAATCCACGTCTCCACGGCCGCAATTTCCTCGGCGCTGTATTGCCACTTGGGCCCGTCCTTCACCGAGCGCGGGTCCTCCAAAATGATGACGTCGTACTGCGACAAGAATTCCGCGGTGATGGCCGGCTTTTCACGGAAGAGGGCTGCGGCCGCGCTGCTGTTCTCGTTCAGCCACTGCTGAATGGCGGAAACGCCATCCATGCCGGGAACCGCGCCGAACGCACCTTGCTGACCAAACACCGCGATGTTGATGCAGGAGCACTTGCCAGCCTCATCACACTTCGGTTCGCGCGTTGCCGAGCCACCCGAGCCAGTCGAGCCCGTACCCGGAAGAATGACGCCGCCGCCGCCCGATCCGAGGATTGCACCACCGGTGCCCGATCCAGAGCCCGAGCCGCTGCCACCCGGAGGACGATTGCCGTCGATCTGGCGGCCCGTTCCTTCTTCTCCGCTACAGGCCACGCCGAGCGCCAAGGCCGTGACCACTACGCTGGCGAAGCGGGGCCAGCCCATCCCGTCAAGGATCGGAGTCTTTTTCATGGGGGTCTCACTCACTGTTAAGCTGGAGTCCGTGGCGGAGAGCTAAAGCCCCCGACGCCGGGGGACGGTGCCACATTTAGCCCACTCTGGAAGAGCTTGCGGCTTAGCGCAAGCATCAGCCGTAGAGCCTCGTGGAAGCGGCGCGAGGGCCGCCTCCACGCAGAATGGAATCCTCAGGTGACCTGGCACCGGCTCGGTCCAAACAGGTCCGACCTCTACCTACATTTTCTCCCGCACTCCAGGTGAGCACCGCTCGGGCCAATGGTTCCAAAAAAAGGGCTCTGCTCGGCTCGGCGCTCGAAACGCCTCTCCTGAGAGCGGGACTCGTCAGAGGGTCCCGCCCCCAGGTCCAACTTCGTCAAGCTCAAGTCGATCGGTAGAGCTGGATGGCGTCGATGAACATCCAGTGCGCCGAGCTCGAGGCGTGTTTCCCGGTGGCGGTGAACTTGAAGAAGCGCGTCCCCGCCGAGGTGACGGTGATCGTCCCCAAGTTCACCTTGGTGTACTGGGCGCTCGAACGATAGCCGTCTTGCACGGCGCCCAAGTTCGTCGTCGACCCCGCCGAAGTCCCGACAGCGACCTGGAATCGACCGGCGTTCGACGCCTTCTTGAACCAAACGATCACACCATACGTCCCGGGCTGGACCGTGCTCGTCTGAAACGTCACGCTCCCATTCAAGTTCGCCTGCTTCACTCGCCCCTGGCCCCCGCTGTAGCCAGAGTTATTTTCGATGGTGAGAGCTTCTCCCGTCTGAGCAGCGACACTGAGCGCCTCGGCCTGGTACTGAGTGGCCGCCACGTTCATTTCTACGGCGCCAATGTCCGAGTTTGCCGTCCCGTCCAGATTGCCGTCGATCGGACGGATGAACGTTCGCTGATCCAGGTCGACATCGTCTCCCGCGGACACGGGAATGGCATCGATGGCCGGACTGCTCGCGAGCAAGAGCCGTACGTCCGTGAACCCACCAGAATATCCGAACGCGCCCAGCTGGGCGTTTGCGACGATGTTCGTACCACCCGACGAAGAGGTGGGGAACACGCTCGAGACGCCCGAGACATTGTCCAACAAGTTGTATTGCGCCCCCAAGTAGGCGTTGGAGGTCACGACGTTGTTTGCGACCAGCGACGGACCCGCCTTGTTCTCGGCGATGATGTTGTATCGGTAGATTGGATTTCCGGTGGAGATCCACATGCCGCCGCCGCCATTGTTTTGCGTCGCGATGTTGCTCGTGATCGTACTGTGAACGACGTGGGACTCCCCTCCGGAGTAGTGATAGAGCCCACCACCCCGTGCCGCGCGGTTGCCGTGAATGGTGACGTTCTCGGCCCAATCGATTTGTGACTCACTGTAGATACCGCCACCGTCGCCCGACGCGACGTTGTCCGGGCCAAAAGTCGAGTGCCAGAGCGTGACCTTCACCCGCTGACCGTCGCTGGGCGCGTAGTTCGCAAAGCCCGCACCATTGGCGGCGGCGTTGTTCTTGAAGGTGGTCGACTCGACGTTGATGTACGCCCCCCCGTTCGGGCGTTCGGACGCGACCATGCCTCCGCCGCGTCCGGCAGCCGTATTGCCATCGAAAACACTGCGAAGAATGCTCGTGCTTGCCTCCGTATACAGGCCGCCACCGTGAGTCGCGGACTGATTGCCCTGGAACGTGGAGTCCGTGATGCTGAGCGTGTACTGGTTCCAAGCGTCGTTGGCAGCGTGGACGTAAACCCCTGCCCCCGGCCCACCCGAGTTGTTCAAAAACACACTATTGGCAATGTAGTTGTAGTGGGGCGAGCCGTACTGATAGAGCGTAATGCCGCGGGACGTGTTGTATCGAAAGATCGACGAGCTCACCTGAAGGTAGCCGTTGCTCAAGCTCAGGCCCGTGCCGTTGTTCTCGAAGATCGCGTTCGACACCTGCCCCGTGACCGTAGAGCCGCTCAGAAACGCGCCGACGCCGAACCCCCGTACCAGCGTTCCGCTGAGCACGAGGGTGATGGGAGAAGGAGCCTCGGCCCAGATGCCCATCGTGATGGACGTCGGGGCGATCGTCACAGCGAGGTTCGTCAACTTCACCGTTTGACTCGCCCCCGAAGAGGCGCCGAAAACGCAAACGACGCAGAACGCGCTTCCGGTCAAGATGGTCGAACCGGTTCCCGATCCCACGATTTCGACGCTTCGGGTCGGACCGATGCCGTCCGGCAAAGTGTGCGTTCCGTTCACCGAGAACACGATGCGGTCACTCTGCCCGTTGGGCGTGTACGTGCAATTTCGATACGTGGAGGCCTGATTGACGGCTTGCACGGCCTCGACGAGACCACATTTGCCGTCGCCCGCGGTGTTTGGCGCCAGAGTATTCACGGTCACGTTCGCGGCGTGCGCCTCTGTTGGGCACAGAGTCGAGCCTCCAGCGAATACAGCGGCGACTTTCAGCCACGTCGGCAGGCGAAACTTCCTCTCCATTCTCGAAATCCCCATTGTTCTCTCCTTGTCCCTTTGTGTTCACCGATTTGGTCAGCTGAACACTTTGTTTCAAGCGACACAGCGACAATGAAGGGGAGGGATTTCTCCTCACCAAACGATTGACTCACAAGCAACAAGGAGCCCTCGATTGGCGAGACGCGCTCTTCCTGCTCCGGATCACGCCTCGCCACCGAGACACGGGGGCAAGCGCCCTTCGGGGGACAAGCCCAAGGCCCTGAGCGAGGAGCCGTGACGCGCTTTCCGGAGGGCCCAGCCGAGCCCCAAAAGCCGAGCCCCCTGCGCCCACGGAGCCGCGACGGCAACACGTGGCGAGAACGACGACGAAACGGGGGGCGCCCGCGGACCGAACGCACGATGACGAGGCCCCACTTGCGCCCCCAATCACCCGCAGTTTCGGTTTCGTCGGCTCACGCACAAACGGAAGGGGCGCCCCGCTGACGAGCGCACGATGACCAGGGCCCACTTGCGCCCCCAATCGCCGCGCTCCTCAAGGGCCGCACGTGGCCACGACACTTGCGCCGATGCCTGCACTGCGCCGCCCGGCGGGGGAGAACCCCCGGAGTCACTGGCGTCTATGTCGCCCGAGTAGCCCCCCGGGCCTCGGGATGTTCAGCGGAGAGGGCGGGATTCGAACCCGCGGTACGGTTGCCCGTACACATGATTTCCAATCATGCACCTTCGGCCACTCGGTCACCTCTCCAGGTCACTTTCCTACGCCGCACATCTGCCGAGGAAGGCGGTGGAGCAACCAGCGCAAGGCGGGTCACATCCAAGTCCGTAGACCTTTTCGTCCGAAGTCCGCTTCGCTCGAGCGCGCCCTCCTGGGTAGGGTGGAGCGCGCTCAGCGAAGGGGGCTTTGGTCTTGCGGAGAGAAAGGGATTCGAACCCTTGGTACCCTTGCGGGTACACCTGATTTCGAATCAGGCACCTTCGGCCACTCGGTCATCTCTCCGCGGCGGAACATGTCAGGCAGGGGCGGGGCTGTCAACGCGTGTACGACTGAAAAAAGGCACCTTTCGCGCGTCTCTGCCGGCGCGACGCGGAGCTCCGGAGCCCGCCGTGCAGGCGCTGCGTCTTGGCCTTCTCCGTTCGTAGCGACAGGCGTGACGGACTGGCTTCCGTCGCTCGCCGCAGCGGAAGCCACGAGGGCTCCTTTGCCTGTCGTGCCAGGCGACAGCGTGGCCCGCTCCTCCGTAGTGCGGGAGCACCGTTCGATGTCGTGCTTTGCCGCCCCAAAGACCCGAGAGCACCGTTCGATGTCGTGCTTTGCCGCCCCCTGACCTGCGGGTGCTGGTCGACGTCGCGCTCCGGTGATCCCCCAGCCTGCGGAGCGCCGTTTCCACGTCGCGCTCCGCCGCTACGAAAACCTGAGGAGCGCCGGGTGGTCGACGTCGTGCTTCCGCTGCCCAGTACCTGGAACCGCGTCCACGTCGTGCTTTTGCCGCGGGCGTGAGAACCGCGGAGCGACACTCGTCGCGTCACGAGCCCCGGTGCATCGCGAGATGCGTCCGAGGCCCGCGCGGGAGGCTCCCTGGCTACACGTGGTAGTTGGGAGCTTCCTCGGTGATGATCACGTCGTGAACGTGGCTCTCGCGCAAACCTGCGCCGGTCATGCGAATGAAGCGGGCGTTTTTGCGCAGCTCTTCCACGGTGCGAGACCCCGTGTAGCCCATCCCGGAGCGCAAGCCGCCCACGAGCTGCATCACGTTTCTGCGCAGCGAGCCGCGGTGCGGAACGCGCCCCTCGATGCCTTCGGGGACGAGCTTTTCGTCCGCGGTGCCGCCCTGCCCGTAGCGATCTTTGCTGCCCTTCTTCATGGCGCCCAAAGACCCCATGCCGCGGTACACCTTGTAGGAGCGCCCCTGGTACAGAACGAGCTCCCCCGGCGCCTCGTCCGTACCCGCGAAGAGTGAGCCGATCATGACGGCGGACGCGCCGGCCGCCAACGCCTTGGCGACCTCGCCCGAGTACTTGATGCCACCGTCCGCGATGACGGGCACCCCGTGTATGTCCGCGGCCTCGGCGCAGTCCGCGATGGCGGTGATTTGCGGAACGCCGACGCCCGCCACCACGCGCGTGGTGCAGATGCTGCCCGGACCAATACCGACCTTCACCGCGTCCACGCCCGCATCGATGAGCGCTTTGGTAGCCTCCGCCGTGGCCACGTTTCCGGCGATGATTTGCAACCTGGGGAAGCGCCTTCGCAGCTCCTTCACCGTCTCGATGACGCCGACGTGGTGGCCGTGCGCCGTGTCCACCACGATGACGTCCACGCCCGCTTCCACGAGCGCCTCGCTGCGTTCGTCGCGGTCCTTGCCGGGGCCGATGGCGGCGCCGACGCGCAGACGTCCGTGCTCGTCCTTGACGGCGAGCGGGTTACGCTCCGCCTGCATCAAGTCCTTGATGGTGATGAGCCCGACCAGCTCACCGTTTTCGACGACGAGCAGCTTTTCGATGCGGTGCTTGTGCAGCGTTTCGCGCGCTTCGTCCGTACGGCACTCGGGGCTCACCGTGACGAGGTTCGTCGTCATGATGGCGCCCACCGGCTGATCGAGGTTTTTTTCGAAGCGCAAGTCCCGCGACGTCAGAATGCCCACGGGGCGCGCGCCGGCGACGACCGGGACCCCCGAAATGTTGTGCTGGCGCATGATGGCCACCGCGTCGCGGAGCGACTGCTCGGGGGCCACCGTGATGGGATCCAGGATGATTCCACTCTCGGCGCGCTTCACTACCGCGACCTCGTGGGCCTGGTCCTTGGGGCTCAGGTTTTTGTGGATGATGCCGATGCCGCCTTCGCGAGCCATGGCGATGGCGAGGCGGGCCTCGGTCACGGAATCCATCGCCGCGCTGACGATGGGGACATTGAGCTCGATGCCACGAGTGAGCCGCGAGCGGACGTCCACCTCCGCAGGCACGACTTCGCTGTACGAGGGCACCAGCAGGACGTCATCGAACGTCAGGCATTCGCGCAAGCCTTGCTGAAACATGGCCGGGCATACTTCGGAGAGTTCGTACGGTCAACCGCGGTTTCGTCCGTGATAGGCTCCGCCTGCAATGGCGACGTCACTAGAGGATTTGGTGGGCCACCTGGAGCGCTTGGGACGGCGCTACGAGCGGCTCGAGAGCGACACGCTGCTCATCGCGTTCGGCCCCGGACAGCCGCCGGCCGCGCTCCGCGTCGCGCCTCCCGTGGCGGTGCTGCAGGTGGAAATTGGACCGTGCCCGTCGGGCGACGACGCCGCGCCGTTTTTTCGGAGGCTGCTCGAGCTGAACGCATCCGACCTGCTCCACGCAGCCTACGCCATCGAGAATTCACCTGAGGGTGGGCGCGTCGTCCTCACCTCCGCGCTCGAGCTTTCGCACCTCGACTCGAACGAGCTCGAAGCCGTGCTCGCGGACCTGGACGTGGCGCTCGTCGAGCATGTTCCTACGCTGCGCAAGCTCGCCAGCGCCCCGACCGTTGCCCCGAAGGAGCCCCAAGGATGAGCATTTTCGGCCGTCTCGCCCGCCTCATCAAGTCCAACATCAACGACCTGATCAGCCGCTCGGAGGACCCCGAGAAAATGCTGCATCAGATCATCGTGGACATGAACGCCCAGCTCATCGAAGCCAAAAAGCAGGTCGCTACGTCCATCGCGGACGAAAAGCGCCTCGCCAAGCAGGTGGAGCAGGAGCAAGCGCAGCAAAACGACTGGGAAAAGCGCGCCATGCTGGCCGTACGCGCCGGCGACGACAACCTGGCGCGCGAGGCCCTGGCGCGAAAGAAGGAACACGAAGGCCTCGCCGAGCAGTACCGCTCCCAGTGGCAAAAGCAGAAGCAGGCGGTCGACCAGCTGAAGCTCGCCCTGCGCGCCCTGAACGGCAAAATCGAGGAAGCCAAGCGCAAGAAGTCGCTGCTCATCGCGCGCAAGAAGCGCGCGGAGGCCCAGAAGGCCATCCAAGAAACGATGAGCGGCATCAAGAACGCGAGCGCGTTCGAGGCGTTCGACCGCATGGAGGGCCGCATCGTCCAAATGGAGGCCGAAGCGGAGGCCGCCGCCGAGTTGCACGAGGAGGCCACTGGGGACGTGCTGGCGCACAAGTTCCGCGAAATGGAGGCCGCGCACGGCGCAGACGAAGACCTCGTGTCGCTCAAGCGCAAGATGGGTCTCTTGCCTCCCGAGCCCACGCCACCCGCGCCGCAATGCGTGGACGCAGCCAGCGAGCTCGAGGGGCTCGATCCGGAGGAGCAAGCCGAGCTCGAGCGCGCGTTGGCGGAGCTCGAAGCGGAAGAGAATCGCCAGGTGTCGCAGAAGGCCTGAGTTGACCTCGATCATGATGACCGCACCTACGCGAAGCCACAGAACGCCTTGGATCCGCGCGCTCCTGGGAGCCGTCCCTTTGCTTGCCCTCTTCGCAGAAGACGGGTTCGCCGCGCCTTCGTCGTCGCGTCAAACGTACTTGGCGCTGGAGCCCATGGCCGACAAGAAGGTGCGCGTCGACGGGCTGCTCCGCGAGTGGCCGAACGGCTTCGCCAAGCTGGACGCGACCGTGCGCGGCTCTGCGTCTCGTGACTCTGCGTCTCGTGACTCTGCGTCTCGCGGCTCTGGCACCTCTGCGCTCGTCGGCTACGACGACAAGAACGTTTACTTCGCGCTCAACACGGACGACTCACAGATCGCCCGTACGGCGAGCGCTGGTAAAAACGAGGATCATCTCACCTTCGAGCTGTGGTTTCCCAGCGCGAGCGGCGGCGGTCGAACGCACGTAGTGGACGTGTATCCGGGCGATCCGGGCAAGCTGCCCGCGGTGGTCAAGGTGGACGGCAAGGCCGTGAGCTCCGCTCAGGCCGTCGAGGCGCCGCAAGACAAAGGGTACTACCTGGAAGGCAGCCTGCCGTGGAGCGCGCTCGCTGCGGCAGGCAGCGTGCGCGTAGGTTTGCGCGGTCGACTCGAGTACACGGATGCGAGCTCGCCCGGACAAGTCCGCCGCGTCATCGCTACGAGCCGTGCGCGCGGCGCGGCCATGCCGCCGGTCACGCTCGAGTCCGAGACGGGCTTGATTCAAGCGCTGCTCGAGCCCAAGGAGCTCGGCCTGGAACCGGCGCGCCAAGCCTTGGGGAACGTTTTTGGCGGCCCCGAGCTCGAGCGCATCGCCGTGTACGGGCACTTTTTGAGCATCACCGGTCCCGGCTACAAGGACGGAAAGCAGTTCTATTTCAGCGAGCTCGACGTCGCGGGCGCGGACGCCGTACGGCGGCTGGAGCTCGTGGATTTCGACGGCGACGGGAAACAGGAGCTGGTGCTCCAGAAGCGTATCGGCGGCAAAGACCGCTACCGTGACGTCCTGGAGGTGCAGAAAGTCGGAAGCGACGGCGCGCCGCTGCGCGTGTTCGTCCACGAGGTGGCGCTGAAGACCGACGAGGGCCTCGTACAAAACGAGGTCAAAGTCACCGGCTCCGGCAAGAACGCACGCATCGAGATCAAACAGGGAAAGGCGAACGGTTTCGATCCCGGCACCTACCGCGAGCCCCAGATCGACGGTGTGGACTCCGTGCTCTTGCCTTGGCAGAGCGTCGGGGCGCGCGTCTTTTCGTGGGGCGGGCGCGGCCTCGCGCTGCTCGAGGAAAAGCCGTGGAAGGC
>JAEYVE010000273.1 GCA_023432025.1 Pseudomonadota bacterium | reverse complement strand
CTATTGCACAGGCCGGCCCTTTGGGATGTGCTTGTGACTGCATTCGTCTCACCTTGCAGGATATTTCTCGATGCTTGATCGAACACCGCTTCACCTGGGTCGCTCACGTCGGTGGGCCGTTGCGCTCACCGCGCTTTCACTCGTCGGTGGCCTCGCGGCCGCGTGCAGCTCGGGCTTGAGCTCCGCGGAGGATGCGGGAGGGCCGGGGACGGGCGGTTCGAACGGTTCAGGTGCGAGCGCCAGCGGTAGCGGCGGCAACAAGAGCGGCAGCGGGGGCGCCTCCACCGGATCCGGTGGCTCGGGGAACGGCAACGGCGGGAGCAGCGCCACCGGCGGCAACGGCAGCAGCGGTAGCTCGAACGGCACCGGTGGAACCACGCTGGGCCCGGGTGGCCCTGCGCTCGGTGAGCGGTCGAGCGCCAACGTGCTCTTTTCGGGACACAGCTTGCTCGACAACCCCATGCCCGACTTCACGGCCGCCATCGCAACTGCGCGCGGCGACACGTTGAACTGGGAGCAGCAGAACGTCATCGGCTCACCCATTCGGGTGCGCACGCGCGGCGACAGCAACAGCGACAACTGGACCGGCTACCGTCGAGGCAAGAACAGAAGCGGCTCCGATCGCGATCTGCTCGCGGAGCTCGCCAACCCGACGACCATTCCGAGCGGTGAGAAGTACGACACGCTGCTCATCACCGAGCGGCACGATCCAATCCAGACGATTCGCTGGGAAGACACGGTCGGCTACATCCTTCACTATCACGATCGGCTCGCGGAGCGTCACGACACGGCGCGTACCCTCGTGTACCAAGTGTGGCCCGACATCGACAAAGCGAACCCGGCGCCGTGGGTCGAGTACCAGAGCACGGAGCTCGTTTTGTGGGAGTGCATCGTCGGCAAGATCAACCTGCACCTCGAGGGCGCAGGACGTGAACGCTCGCTGGCCGTCATTCCGGGCTCGCAGGCGCTGGCGCGCTTGGTGGAGGCGACGCTCGCCGACGAGGTACCCGGCATCACCGGTTCTCAGCAGCAAAAGTTGGACGCGTTGTTCACCGACAACGTGCATCTAACGCACGTCGGTCAGTACTTCATGGCGGCCGTGCACTACTCCGCGCTCTTCGGAAAGCCGCCTTCCGGGGCGAACGCAGGGTCGGATCAAGTGCCGAGCAACACGGCGGCGAAGCTCGAAGAAATCGCCTGGCAAGCCATGGCGGACTACTTCGACAATGGCCAGCCGCTCGGACGCACCATGGAGGACTGCCGCACGCGCGTCGAGAGAGACGTGTGCCCGGCGTTCTACACCATCCGCGGGAATCAGTTGGACGACTGCACGTGGTGGTCCAGCGCGGAGAGTCCGTTCCGTCTTCCGGATTCCAAGTTGCCGCTCCCGGCACCCTGAGGTGGCTTGCGCGCTGGGCGATCCTTCAGGGGTCGCCCAGCTGCGAGGTGCCCGTCGAGAGCGCGTCGGATGACGCGGCGCTGGCGCGCGGTGCGTAGACCACGGCGGCGACCAGCGACGCGAGCACGAGACCCAAGGACAACAGCGGCACGTCGGGCGCAAGCAGGGACAAGAGGCTCAAGGCCACGATGACGCGCAGGTAGCGCGGCAAGGCTTGCGTCGTGAGCACCCAGGCTGCGGCGGCGAAGGCCAAGAGCTGACCCCACGTGACAACGACGACCGGCAAGTAAGGGAGCGGCGCGCGCACGGAGGCCAGCGCCGCGCGAGCGAGCAGCACCACCACGTGCGGCACGTCCGGCTCGCTGGCACGCGCCGCGACCCATGTCCAAAGAAGCGAGGCAGCGAGCAGCGCAGCGAGTGTGTGCCACCCTCGCTTGGTGAGCCGCGCTCGGTGCCAGAGCACCGTGGCGAGGAGCGCCACGGAGAGGACGAAGGCGGCGGTAGCGAGCGAGCGGCCGAACACCTCTGCTGCCTCCGTGCGCCGCTCCACTGCGACGCGCGTGGCGACGCGCGCTCCGAGTGAGAGCAAGCTGACGGAGCCCACGGTCACGAGCAGCGTGCCCGCCCAGGCCGACGAGCGCTTGCGCGACGAGAGGTTCACGGCGCCCACGACGAGCGCCAGGATGCCCGCGCTCGCCGTGAGGACGAGCACGGCGAATGGCGTCAGGCCGTCGACGGATGCGTTCATGAGCAGCGTCGCAGCCACCGCCGTCGTCGGGACGCTGGCGACGCGCACGAGCCAGGGGACGCGAACCCGCAAAAGCACGAGCTCGAGGTGAACGACGAGGACGAGCCCCAAGATAGCGAGCAGCTGAGCGACCACCGCGCCGACGCTCGACACGGCATTGATAGCGGCGCCGAGGCCGCTAGCGGCGCCGCGTAAGCCCGGCAGCAGCAGCAGCGTCGCTAGGAAGCCGACCCACGCAAGAGCTGCCCACGCGAGCAGCAAGCGACCTTCGTCGGACGGCTCACGGACTGGTGAAGGCGCCTCCTTGTCAGGCTTGGCTTCGCGTGGCTGCTCAGCCTCGCCTGGCTGCTCAGCCTCGGGGGGCGGTTCGGCCTCGCGTGGCTGCTCAGCCTCGGGGGGCTGGGGCGGCGGAGCCGCGCCCGCGTTTGAATTCGTGTCCGTCGAGCGACCCACTCCGATCTCCGGGCGACGCGCCGGAGCCCTCTCGTTCATCGTAGGAGGGCTGACTGGGCGGAGCAACTTCCGGCGGCGGTGACGTCGGCGTGCCCTTCAGCATGTACGGATGGGCGAAGTACGTGGAGCACGCGTAAAACGGCTGACGGTAGAATTCCCAATGCAGGTACACGTTGCCGTCGGGCGACACGATGGCGCCCGGCGGCGCGCCGAAAGGTGAGGCCTTTTGTACGGAGTCGAGCGCGCCGACGTCGAATGCCGTGACGCCGCTGGACTTGGTGACGCCCATCCGCACGATGCGTCCGTCCTCCTTGCTCAGCACGATCTCGATGTGAGTCACCATGTCCTGGCGATTCATCGGATGATTGGCTGGCATGCCGTCCAGCGTCGCCAGGAAGCGGTCCGCGAAGACGGGGTGCAGGCGGTTGTGAATGGCGTTCAGGTAGCGAGCGAACGGGACACGCGCGGCGTTGAGCGCGGTCTGGTTGCCGGGTTTGACCGACGCCACGTAATTTTCGAGCGCCGGGCGCCAACGCTCCAAACCGAGCGACTTCCATGACCCCAAGTGGGCGCTCTTGCGCCTTGCGCCGTCGAGGCGGCGCTCACGCGCCAGTTGGTCCACGCCCACCGCGGCGATCGCCAGGTTCGGTGTGAGGTTCAGGTTCACGCCGTTTGCAGTGACGCCCGGCGCGCCCAAACCGAGCAAGTCCGTGGGGCGCACTGCTTGCCGTTCGGGGAGCGCCTTTTGAGCCTGACGGCCGGGCTCAGGTGCATTGAGCGACCAGGCGCCCTGCGGGCCGTGGTGCGCGTGAGGTGATTCTTCCTGGGCGGTTTGGGCTTCGCGGGGTGCCTGAGCCGCGCGCTCGGGCGTGTTCGGACGCGTGGCACCGCCGCTCGCGGTCACTTGCTCCGGCGCCTGTGCGGCTGCAGCTGGCCGTGGCTCGCTGCCCGCCGTGTCACCGGGGGTGCGGTCGCTGGATCCGTCCTGATCGTCGCTTTGCGCGACGCGGGACTCCTCGGAATTCCCGGGCTCCTTCTCCTTGCCCACGAAGTGCCCGCCGGGTGTGGGCTCGGCTTCGTTTTGATCCGTGGAGGTGATGCGAGCGCGAGTTTCTTCCTCGACGTGGTTCGCGTCGTCCGCGATGTGCTTGGCGTCCGGGTTGTCCTCTTGGTCCTTCTTGACGTGCTGCTCGACCGCGATGCGATTCGGGGCCTTCGGCGGCGTGACGAGCGGCTTCGGAGGAGTGGGCTCTGCCTTTTTCTCTTCGGCGAGCTTCTTTTCCTCGGGCTTTTTCTCTTCGGCGAGCTTCTTTTCCTCGGGCTTCTTTTCTTCTTCTTCCTTCTTCTTCTTTTCCGGCTCCGGGAGCTCCTCGTTCGGTGATGGCTGAACGGGGTCCGCCGGATCGATGGGCGGCTTCTGGTCGGGCGGCGTCGGGTCGATGGCGAGCTCGCTGTCGGGCTCCTCGAGCAAGGTCACCTCGAGCGGGCCGACGCTTTGCCGCACGTGACGCTGCACGCTCTTGGCGAAGCTCTCGATGTCGAGCGTCTCCTCGATGGCCGTGACGGCTTTTTGCGCACCTCCGCCCCAGATCGCGTGCGCCACAATGGCCGTCGCGACCCAGAGAAAGAGTGGGATGTGCGGATCACGTCGAGACATCGGCGCTCGTGCTTGGGGGCCGAAGCGCTCGACCCCCGCTCAGTCCGTGGGTCGACAGCTCTCGGGGGTTCGTCGACGTTCGGGCGACGACCTCACCCCGGCGAAGGCTAACACCCCCGATCCGGGCCAGCAATTTGCGTAGGCGTTTGTCGAGCTGAATCGGCCACCTAGGGTGGACGGACGAGGACCCGAGGAGTCCTAGCGGACGTCCCCACAGGGGATGCGGGTGCAACGCGTACCGGTCGATTCGTTATCCTGTCGCGGCTTCCGCGAGCGGGCCAGCACACCGGGGGCAGCGCGCGTGGGCGCGCCACTTTGGGACTTCGGGCGAGGTCCGGGGGCGTTCAGGGGGCCCGGCTTCGCGTCAGAGCTTGGCAATGGAGTCGAAATGCTCGGCGATTTCGGCGGGGGTCCACACGCCGCGGTCCGCTTCCTTGATTCGCCCCGCGCTCTCGACGACCTGAAACACGCTGAGGCGGCCCCCGACCACACCGAGCACGGAGCCGCTCACCTCGCTGGCCAGGTCGGATGCCAAGAACACGTACACCGGAGCGACGTGCTCGGGCTCCATCGTGTCCTTGACCTTTTCGAACATGGGCAGCGACTCGGTGAGGCGCGTGCGCGCGATGGGCGCGACGGCGTTCACGAGGATGTCGTACTTTTGCAGCTCGATGGACGCGGTGCGCGTGAGCCCGTAGATGCCGGCCTTGGCCGAGGCTTCGTTCGCTTGAGCGACGTTGCCCAACATGCCGGAGACGCTCGTCGTGTTGACGATGCGGCCGCCCCTGCGCTGAAGGCGCATTTGGCGTGCGGCGACCTGCGTGCAGAGGAACGTACCGCGCAGGTGCGCCTCGACGACCGCGTTCCATTGCTCGGAGGTCATGTTGAGCAGGGAGCGGTCGCTCGAGACGCCCGCGTTGTTCACCAGAATGTCGACGCCGCCGAACGCGTCGATGGCGGCCTTCACGATGGCTTCTGCGCCCTCCTGGGTCGTGACGGTGTCGTGGCTCGCCGTGGCCTGTCCGCCCGCCGCGCGAATTTCGTCGACGACCGCTTGGGCGACGGCCGGGTCGGCGCCGCTGCCGTCCACCGCGCAGCCCAAGTCGTTCACCACGACGCGCGCTCCCTCGCGCGCGAAGGCCAACGCTACGGAGCGGCCGATGCCGCGTCCCGCGCCGGTGATCACCGCAACCCGTCCTTCGAGGAGCCCGCTGTGCATGGCGCGCCCCTTTAGCACCGCGCGCGCCGACCCGCGAACGGTGCGCCCGCTGCCCCACCGGGAGCCTTGGGCGTACGCGGCCGTCTGGGGCCCTCGCGCGGCGCGCGGCAGCCGCGGGGCCGCGCGCGCTTCCAGGGCCCCCAAGACGGGTCCTCGAGCTCGGCCCAGCGCGACTCGCATCCAAGAAGTTTCGCTGTAGGCTCGGCGCCGCATGGCCGCTTCCGCCTCTTCTCGCCCGGTGCGCCGCCTGCTCGTCACGAGCGCGCTGCCCTACGCCAACGGTCACATCCACCTGGGTCACCTGGTGGAGTACCTGCAGACGGACATTTGGGTGCGCTTTCAGAAAGCGCGCGGCAACCGCGCCGTCTACGTCTGCGCGGACGACACGCACGGCGCGGCCATCATGATCCGCGCCAAGCAAGAGGGGCGCACCGAGCGAGAGCTCATCGCCGACATGCAAGCGGCGCACGAGCAGGACTTCGCCGGATTTCAGATCGAGTTCGACCACTACGGCAGCACCAACGCCCCGGAGAACGAGGCGCGCTGCCGTGAAATCTGGGCCTCGCTCCGCGCGCAGGGGCTCGTCGTCTCCAGGGACGTCACCCAGCTGTACGACCCGGAGGCGGGCGTGTTCTTGGCCGACCGCTTCGTGAAGGGGACGTGCCCCAAGTGCGGCGCCAAGGACCAGTACGGTGACTCCTGCGAGAAGTGTGGCGCGGCCTACGCCGCGACGGATCTGGTCGACCCGTACAGCACGCTCAGCGGAGCACGCCCCGACGTGAGGAGCGCGCCGCATTTTTTCGTGGAGATCGAGCGCTTGCACGGCTTCCTCGAAGAGTGGACGCAGAAGGGCGACCACCTGCAGCCCGAAATCGCCAACTACCTGGCGGGGCACTTTTTGGCGGAGCCCTTGCGTGACTGGGACGTGTCACGACCCGCTCCGTACTTCGGCTTCGAAATCCCCGACGCGCCGGGGCACTACTGGTACGTGTGGTTCGACGCGCCCATCGGCTACATGGCGACGACCGAGCAGTGGTGCAAAAAGCACGGCGAGCGCTTCGAAGATTGGTGGCGCTCGGACGAGGTGGAGATTCACCACTTCATCGGCAAGGACATCACGTACTTCCACACGCTGTTCTGGCCGGCCATGCTGAAAACCGCGGGCTATAGCTTGCCGACGCGCGTTCAGGTGCACGGTTTTCTCACCGTGAATGGCGAGAAAATGAGCAAGTCGAAGGGCACGTTCGTGCGCGCCTCGAGCTACCTGGCTCATTTGGATCCCGCGTACCTGCGGTACTTCTACGCCTCGAAGCTCGGCCCCAAGGTGGACGACATCGACTTGAACCTCGAAGAGTTCGTCACCAAGGTAAACTCGGATTTGGTGGGCAAGGTGGTGAACCTCGCCAGCCGCACGGCGCGCTTCACCAACACGCTCGCGGACAGCTACCCCGACGACGAAGGCCTGTTCGAAAACGCGCGGGCGCTGGGGGAAGGCGTGGCCGAGGCCTACGAAGCGCGCGATTTCGCGAGAGCGATGCGTCTCGTCATGGGCCTGGCCGACAAGGCGAACGAGTACGTCGATCGCAAGGAGCCTTGGAAGCTGAAGAAGGACCCCGCGCGTCAAGAAGAGCTGCGCAACGTGTGCACCGTGTCGCTCAACTTGTACCGGCAGATCGTCGTGTACTTGGCGCCGGTGCTGCCGCAGCTGGCCGCGGACTCCAGCGCGCTCTTGGGCGTACCGGTGGATCGCTGGGAGCACGCGTACGAGCCCGCGCTCGGGAGCCGTCTCGGAGAGTTCAAGCACCTCATGCAACGGGTGGATCAGAAGAAAGTAGCGGACATGGTGGAAGCGAGCATGGAATCGGTGGCCGAGTTGGATCGCGACGCACAGAAGGAAACTCAGCCCGAAGCCGTAGACTCGGGCGACGCGCTGGCGGCAGAGCCGCTCGCTCCCGTGTGCAGCATCGACGACTTCGGCAAGGTGGACCTGCGCGTCGCGCGCGTCGTGACCGCCGAGGCGGTGCCCGAGGCCAAGAAGTTGCTCAAGCTCACCGTGAGCTTGGGCGGCGCGGAGCGGCGCACCATTTTCGCCGGCATCAAGAGCGCCTACGAACCGGAGAAGCTTGTGGGGCGCCTCGTCGTCATCGTCGCCAACTTGGCGCCGCGCCAGATGAAGTTCGGTCTGAGTGAGGGCATGGTGGTCGCCGCCGGCTCGGGGGGGAGCGACTTGTTCGTGCTTTCACCCGACAGCGGCGCGAAGCCCGGGCAGCGGGTGCACTGAGTCGCGGAAATGTTCGTCCTTCGCTCGCGGGCCTTCTCGTTCCGACCTCGTATCGAGCGCCGGGGCGGAGGGCTTTCGCTGGGGACGCCTTGGCTCGTGCAGCTGCTCACGTTGTTCGCCTACCGACGTGACGTTCACGTCGGCGCGGCGACGCAGGGCATCGTCGTCGTCGAAAGAACGTTCTGGTTTCGTCGCCTCGTGCGTGTGATTCGTTTTCGTGACGTACGGAGAGTGACCTACTCCTTCGAGCGCCTGAGAACTTCCTGGGACCTCTTCGGCCGGGCGCACGATCAGCTGGAGCTCTTTGCCGTGGGGCTCGAGCTGCACGGCACGGGCGAAGTCGTGCCCCTCGCGCGCTTCGTCGGAGAGGGGGCCCGGGGGGACATTTCCACTTGGCTCCTGGGAGACGACCTCGTGGACTTCGCGGGGACGCAAGAAGACGAATCGAGGGTCCTGGTGACCGAGCTCTGTCGTCGCATCGGCGTGGGTCTGGGGCCCGATGAGCACGGTGCGCTGCGCCGCACAGGGCCGGAGTGGCTGTGCGGCGGCTGCGGTCGTCGTGTCGCGCCCCGGCCCAAGTGCCTCTACTGCGGCGGCGACGCGAAACCTGGGTGAGCGCACGCCCACCTTCGAACGGGCGCGGAGCGCCGCGTGGTGTTCTTCGCGGAGCGCCGCGCCGCATTGCGTGGTGTTCTTCGCCCTTTCGGATGGGGTACGAGGAGGTGCGGTACAACGCGTAGCGCGGGAGCGACCGTGCGCTGAGCGCTTGGGACTTCCCCCCTCAGTTCGCCAACGTGGGCGTGCACCAATTGCCGGTGTTGCAATAGAGAGCGCCGCACTCGCCAGCGCCGAGATCCAGGCCGTACTCGTAGTCGCGCCAGTCCGAGCCGGGCTTGTCGTTCACGCCAACCAAGAGATCGAAGCCGATGTTCGACCCCGCGGAGACCGGACTGGGCCACGGATAACGGAGCTCCACTTCGTAGCCGCCGTCCACCGAGCGCGCGGCGTACTGCGCAGAGCTGGGCCTCCAAGCGCCGCACACGTAGGTCACCTGGGGAGCCACGCTGCCGCTCGCGTCTCCTGGCACCAAGTAGACTTGCTGCGCGGCGGACGCCGACGCGGCGTCCGCGCAGTCGGGGCCGAGCAGCTCGACGTTGTTCGGAGGCGTGGAGGCGGCGACGAAGAGCTGAACGTTGTCGCCTTGGTACTCGTTGCCTTCCGTCATACCCACGACGATTTCCGGATCATCGACGTGAACATGGACGTGGAGCGCGGTGGGTGACCACGCGACGCGAATTTCCGCCGAAGAGGTTCTGCCGTCTGCCGTGCTGGGGTTGCCGTCGGCGTCCTTCACGAAGCCGGCGCTCTGCACCGTCATGACCTTGTAGGGGACGCCGCAGAAGTCTTCGGCGTCTCCATCGACGACCTGCTCGCCTTGGAAACGCGGAATGCTCGAGCAAGGGTCGGCCGTTGCCGTCCCGACTTCACACGTGCGAGGGCCGCAAGCGTCACCCGTGCACGAAGACGGGTCTCCTCCGCTGCCGGAGCCAGCCTGGTTTTCTGCTCCCGCTTGGCCTTGCCCGCCGCTGCCGCCGGTTGTTCCGGTACCGGTTGAGCCGGTGCCGGTAGCACCGGCGCCGCTCTCCCCGAACGGGACGGGATCCGAGTTGCTGCAGGCGTAAGAGAGGACGACCGAAGAAGCGAGAGCGAAGAGCGACGACGTGCGAGAGATCATGACGACGGCGCGCTTATAGCGCGCTCGGCGAAGCTGCCTCAACGAAAGCTCCTGTAACTTTGCGTTGAACCGTCGTGCGGCAAATGTTCGGTGAGTCTAAAGGGCTCACTCGGACGCGGTCCGCCCTTCGAGCACGGCTTCGAAATCGCGAGCGAGAACCGTCTTGCGCGAGTTCTGCGCGGCGCTCTGGATGGCCTTACGGCAGAGAGCCCGCAAGTGGTCCGAGAGCACGTCGACGACGCCGTCCGACGTGTTCATGCTGGAGCGGCCTCGCACGTACGCCTTCAGCTTGGAGACGACGACCAGCACCTCTTTGGTGAGCTCGTCATCGTCCTCGGACGGTGCGCTCGCGGACGTTGCGGTCGCGGACGGCGCGGGACCTCCGCTGACCACGCGCCGACGAGCCTCCGTGTTGGTGTTGGCGCCCGCGCCGGCCGGCGCTGGGCGCTGGGCGAGCCATTCGTCGCGCGTCGGCGCGGTGGCTTCTTCTGCCCACGCGTCACGGTGACGTGCATCGGGGACGTGCGCGTCCCAGCACGGCACCGAGCAAAAGTAGAGCGCCGTGGGGCGGCGATTGCAGGTGGACACGCTGCACACGTAGTAACGCGCCTCGAACGCGATGGGCGTCTTGCACGTACTGCACACGCGGAAATGCTCCGGCTCGCTCATGACATCCGTATAGCAGCATCGCTGCGCGGCGCCGAGCGGGCACGCGCGCGCGCCCTGCCGTGGCGGCCAACTCAGAGCGTAGGCGCGCGCAGAAACGCGATGAGATCCGTGCTGCCCACGTCCACGCCCTGTTGGGACAGGAGCGTGGTGGCTTGTCCGCGATGGTGAGTTTGGTGATTGAAGAAGTGCGACAAGGCCCACCACAGGGTGTGGCTCTGCGGGGCGCCGCTCATGTTCTTGTAGTGGAACTCGGCGGCCAGCCGCTCGGCGCTCAGCGTGTCGAAGAACGCCTCGATGGCTTCGTCCGTGCGGCGCCGCTCCTGGGTGAGCTCGTCGAAATCCGCGTACAGCTCTTGGTTCAGCGACGTCACCGCAATGACGGCTCCCGCGCTCGTTTTCGAGGCGAAGAGCTCTGGCTGGCCCGTGAAACGCCCCATCCAAACGCGATCCGCGAGGAGGAGATGGTTCAGCGTGCCGTGAAGCGACTTGAAGAACGCGCCGACGTCTTCTTTGCGCTTTTCTTCCGGCAAGCTGCGCGCGGCGCGGTACAGCTTGTCGTTCATCCACGTGTTGTAGCGGGCCTGCGCCCGATACTGCTCGACCCAACCTTCGCTCATTTGTCGTTAGGGATAGGGGCCGCTCCGCGCTTCGGCAAGGGCCTCACCACGCGTAGCGGTAGTCGAGGGTAGGCAGAAGATGCGTGCGGGTGCCGATGGGATACACGGCCTGCTCGGCGCGGACGCCTGCGCTCAGCTGATGTTTCGAGCTCGGGCGATAGTGCAGCGTCAGCGCCTCCTCGTAGGCCCAGCCGCGGGGAGCCCCGTAGTCTTCGTCGAAGGGCAGGTAGCTAGCTTGCGCTTCGACGGCGAAGTACACGGGGCCTACGAGTCGGCCCTCCGCGCGTGCCAGAAGGCGAGGTACGAGGGGCGCGTAGAGTGGCGCGAAACGCTGATAGAGAAATGGAAAATCCAGGAGCGGCAGGTCCGCTGAGCTCTGCGCGGCTACGGAGAGCCCCGCTCGCAGCGTGACGACGTGCCAAGGCCCGAGCACGCGGCTCACGAGCACGGCGTTGTCGAACACGAACGCTTGGGGAACGTCCGTGTCGTTCGGCAGGAGGCCGCCTGCTCCTTCCCGTGACACCAAGTGCAGGAAGGGCGTCGGGTACGAAACGCGGTGCGCAGAGCCAACGTACCAGGCCTGGTTCCACGACGCCCAAGTGAGCTTGGCTTCTGCGTGAGGGAGCGCGAAGAACCAAACGGGGTGCGCACCGAGCTCGACTCCGTCCCAAGGCGCCCAGCGCGCCGAGGAAAAGAGCGCCACCTCCGCCCGGCCCCGCGGCATGGTGCGAGCGCTGCCGTCGGACCAGGGCGCACGCTCGCTGACGGAGTCGTCGATGCCGAGCTCCGCGTGGGCGAGAGAGGGCGGGACAGCGGCCCCCGCTCCGACGCACAACGTGAGGCCGACGGCGGCTCCGCGTTTCATGGGAGCTCGACCTCGACCGTGATCGGAGCGTGATCGCTGAGCGGCATCGTCGCCATGCCGCCGCGCGATTCGTCTTGGTGAACGAGCCCGCTTCCAGGCACGACGCGCGCGTTCGTGAACACGTAGTCGAGCATTCGGTTCCACGTGCCGTCTTTGTCCGTGGTGTGGGAGAAGTAGGCGGAGTTGTCGGCGTGGTAATCCGCGAGCGGAATGGCTGGCGTGTAGTCCTCGTAGAGCGAGACGAGCCACGTATCTTCGGCCGAGTAGTCGTCGGCGACGAAGTCCTCGTTGGTGCACACGGAGTCCGGAAAGCCGGACACCACGTCGGAGCCGGGCGGCAAAGTGTTCAAGTCTCCCGCGCCGATGACGATGCCCGGGGCCGCGTCGAGCTCGGCTTCGAAGCGCTCGATGTGTTCTTTCTTGGTGCCGTCCTTCGAGTAGGCCTCGGCGTGTACGGCCACGAGCCGCACCGGTGGATCCACCTCGAGATCTGCGGTGAGTAGGTTGCGACGGAGATAAAAGTAGCGCTCGAGCGCGCTCTGATCCGTGCGCAGGGACAGCGCGATGCGCGTGCCGTTCGTGAGCGGGAACTTGCTCAGGATGGCGTTGCCCGAATCGACGGGTCCCAAGCCGTCGCTCGGGACGTAGTCCGCGCGCCACTGCGAAGCGTACACGGCGTAGTTGAGCGCGGTGTGGTCCAAGAGCCACTGAACCTGGTCGACGTACGCCGAGCGCTTCGAAGCGATGTCCACCTCTTGAACGACGAGCACGTCCGGATCCACTTGGTTGATTTTGGCGGCGAGGCCCTCGAGGTTCCGGAAAACCGTGCTCTTTTTCATGAGCACCTCGTCGCCGTGACAGTCGAAGAAGAAGTCGATGCGCGCCCCCGCGAACTTCACGTTGTAGTTCATGATTCGCAGGAGCGGCGCGCCGGACGGACCGAGCCGCTGGCTCGCCGGCACGACGCGCGACGCCCTGTAGGTTCGTGCGCCTTCGACGTCGTCGAACCCCGTATTGAACGGATCGCACGCGGCGGACGCGGCGGACGCGGCGAGCGCCAGAGCGCCGACAAGCCGCCGAGCGCTTCGGTCTCCCGGCGCCGAAAGGCGCGCGCGGACGCTCCGAGCGAGCGCGTGAAGGGAGCTGAAGCTCATGGCGACCCTTTACCACTCGATTTCGACCGTGCGATGGCAGGCTTCGGGAGCGCCTCCGCGTCCGCTTCTGGCTTCCACGACCTGAGCAATGCAGCCCTTTGTGGCTCCGAAAGCGCGCTCGGGACCGGCGTGGAGCGGACACTCGTCCGCCTGGCCCGCTCTGGAAGTTTTGTCAGGCTGGTGCCCTCTTGGCCTCGTCGAAGCTCGTCGGTTTCTGGTGGTCCGTACGACCCGCGTTGGTGTGCTTTGCCTGTGTAGCGAGCGTGCGCGCCGAAACTCCGGGTGCGCGGGGGCAGAGCGACGAGCCACGGGGCGAAGGCAGGAAGGCAGCGGACGCTACGATCTCCGTGGGTGACGCGGAGCTCGAGCTCTTGCCGTTCGAGTCTCGCTACCCGCGTTACCTCGCGGATCCGCGGCGCCCGCGCATGGGGGGCGCCGTGGGGCGCACCTTGGGGCCAGCCGTTTCGGGCGCGAGCCAGAGCCGCATCTTTCTCGACCTCGGGGCGAGCCGGAGCTTTCTCGAGTTGCGTCCGAAGAAGACGTCGAAGCACGCGCTGCAGCTCGACGTGCAAGCCGCCATTTTTACGCAGTTCGACATGGCCGAGCAGCTGGACAGCATCGGTTGGGATGGCTGGTACGCCTTTCACACGAGCTGGGACACCGGCACGCCCTTCGTGTTTCGCCTGGGGCTGCGGCACTTGTCCGCGCACCTGGGCGACGAGTACGAGGAAAAAACGGGCACGCGTCGCCGGGGCTACACGCGCGAAGACGTTTCTTTGGGCGCGGCCTACCGCTTTTCGCCCGGCTCGGCCATGTACGTGGAGTACGGCCACGGGTACCACTTGGGCAGCCCCGACACACAACGACGGAGCCTGATCGAGTACGGCATCACACACGACTCACAGGGACTCTGGCTCGGTGGCACCACCGGCTACTACGCAGGCATCCACGTCAAACAGTTCCAGGAGAACGGGTTCGATCCGGACGTGAGCGGCCAGCTGGGACTCGTGTTTCGGCGGGCGGACGACGGCGTGAAGGTGCGCGTGCCCGCGGTCGAGCTGTACACCGGGCGCGCCATCTTGGGCGAAATGGCCGAGGAGCGAGAGAGCTACGTGAGCTTCGGCGTTTGGCTGGACTTTTGAGCGAGCGCGCCCTCCCAATGAGAGGGATACGAGGGGGCTCAGCCGACCGCGGTCGTGCGTGACGCCGCGGCTTCGCTTTCCTCGTCGAGTCGGAAGTACATTTCCTGGCGGGTGCTGGCGAGCACCGAGCGCCAGAGCGCGCCTTCTGGATCCACCCGCTGCCTCTCGTACGTTGCCGCGGCGATGGGCACGTTGACGAACGAGCGGTTCCAGACCCCCACCACCGTATTGGTGCGTCCCGCCATGGCGGCGTGGACCGCCGCTTCCGCCAGACGGTGGCAGAGAATTTGGTCCGTGCCGGAAGCGGGCACGCTGCGCAAGAGATAGCTCGGATCGAAGTACTTCATTTCGATCGGCTTACCGAGCGACTCGAAGTGCTGCTTGATGCGTTGGGACAAGAGGGCGCCAATGTCCTTCTTGAGCACGTTGCCCGAAGCGTCGCTCTCGGGCACGCCCGCGAAGAGGTTTTGCCCGGCGCCTTCGGCCACCACGATGACGGCGTGGTCTTTCTTTTCGAAGCGGCGTTCGAGGCCCCGGAGAAGCCCAGACTCTCCTTCGAGCACCAGCTCCTGCTCGGGGATGAGACAGATGTTCACGACTGGGTTGGCCAGCGACGCGTACGCCGCGATGAAGCCGGAGTCACGACCCATGAGTCGGACCAGGCCGACGCCGCGGTACGCGCTCTTGGCTTCCACGTGCGCGGAGGTGATGACCGGCGTCGAGTGGTAGACCGCCGTTTCGAAGCCGAAAGTGGGCCCCACGAAATGAATGTCGTTGTCGACCGTTTTGGGGATGCCGACGACGGAGATGGCGAGGCGCCGTCTCCGGATGGCTTCCACGATTTTCGATGCGCCGCGCTGCGTGCCGTCCCCGCCGACCGTAAAGAGCAGGTTGGCGCGGAGGTTCACGAGCGTTTGCACCATTTTGTCGGCGTCTTGCTCCCCGCGCGACGAGCCGAGAATGGAGCCGCCTTCGAGGTGAATTTCGTCCACTTCGTCGGGGCCCAGCACGACGGGCCGATGCCCGTAGTCCGCGTTCAGGCCGCGGTAGCCGTACGGAATGCCGTACACTTCGGTGACGCCGTATTCGTGATGGAGGGTTTCGACGATGCCCTTGATCACCGAGTTCAGGCCTGGGCAGAGGCCGCCGCAGGTCACGATGGCCGCGCGGGTCATGAACGGCGGATGAAAAATCTTTTCGCGGGGACCCGCTCGCTCCATCGACGGCACGGGCAGGCCCTGCGCGAGGCATCGCTCGACGGTTTCCAGATCCGACGGCACGACGACGCGCTCGTGGGGGCCAATGAAGGTGCGTCGCTTGAGCGGGCTCTCGACGACGCATTCACCCAAGGTTTCGACTGTGAAATCGAAGTCCTCGGGGCGTTGATTGCGGAGGGCTCCGTCGCTCATTCTTCGGATCTACGAGTCTTGGAGACGTACCGCCACACGAAATTCGCTTTCCGCGTGCGGTGGAGGCGCGTGGAAACGCTCGGATGTCACTCTCGGAACGGGCAGGAAACCGAGGTACCTTGAAGCCCTTGGTGGCCACGATGAAGCGCACCTTTCCGCAGGCTCGGACTCCCGAGGGCCCGAGGGAGCTCGAGCCCGTGTCAAACGTAGGCCCTGGCGCGTCCTTTCTCGAGGCGCCTCCCATGGAGAAGACGTGAGGGTTCTGAGGTTCCTCAAGCGAGAGCTCGGCGCGGAAGCCCAAGGCTGGGTCAATGACGGTCTCGTCACGCGCGAGCAGGCGGAGCGCATTCTCGAACGCTATGGCGCCTCGCTACCGACGGGGCGCGAGCGTTCGCTCGGCTACTACGTCTTGGTGGCGCTCGCTGCGCTGTTCGGTGGGCTATCTCTGCTCGTCTTCGTGTCCGCCAACTGGGAGCAAATCCCGCGCGCAGCTCGCATGGGAGGGCTCGTGGCTCTCACGTTGGCGTTTCACGGTGTGGGCCTCGCGCTCTTTCGGAAAAAGGGGGAGACGCCCGCGTCCATCGCCTTTTTCTTGGGGTGCCTGTCGTACGGCACCTCCATTTTTCTGATCGCACAAATTTACCACCTCGGGGAGCACTTCCCGGACGGCATTTTCTGGTGGGCGCTCGGAACGCTGCCGTTCGCGTTGCTCACGCGCACGCTGCCGTGTGCGTACCTTGCCACCGCGCTTTCGTTGGCGTGGCTCGTTGCCGAAACGCGGGAGTCGTTCGTTCCCACCGCGTGGCCTCTCTTGGGCCTCCCGCTTCTGTGGTTTTGCCTTCGCGAGAAGCACTCCAAGGTGGTGTTCTTGGGTGTTTTGGCTTCGGGCACCCTCTGGCTCGAGGTGCTGGTGAGCCACTGGCTCAGCGGGACGCGCTCGTTCGACGGCACTTCGGATTTGGTGCCGCTCACCTTGGGGCTGTTCGTCGTCTATCACGCTTGGGGAAAGCTCTGGGAAGATCACGCGTCGAACCCGGAGTGGGGTGAGTACGGCGCTCTCTTGCGGCTTTGGTCGGTGCGCCTCGGGCTGGTCGCGCTCTTGGTTCTCAGCTTCGAGGACCCGTGGCGAGAAATGATTGGCATCGAGTACCAGAGCCCCCTCTTGGTGGCCGGAATACTCGCAGCCACGCTCTTGGCGTCGGGCGTTCTGTCGGCGCTCTACCTCAGAAGAGGAGCTCCGCTCCGTCAGGTCGCGGTGTGGGCGAACGCGGCTGCGTTCACTCTCTTGGTCGTCGTGTCGCTGGTTACGACGGACGCCCAGGACGAGAGCGCCGTGTACTTTCAGGTGTTCACCAATTTGCTCTGCATCGGCACGGGGATCTGGCTCATCGTGCGAGCGCTCGAGGAAGCCCTCACGCACTACTTTTACGCGGGCATCGGCCTGATTCTGATCACGGCTCTGCTCCGCTACGTGGATCTGGTGGGGGACTACGTGGGCGCTTCGCTGCTCTTCATGGTGTTCGCGGCGCTCCTCCTCGGCGCTGCACGTTTCTGGAAGAGCCGCACCGCGGAGGCCGCGCGATGAATCGCTTCGTGCTCCTGGGCTTGGCGGTCTTGCTTCAGCTCGTGGTGTTGACGTGGGAATACGTGGGCAGTCGTTGGCCCGTGTGGACCGGTGAGCGCGTGACGCTCGCCGTGCGCCCAGTGGATCCGCGCAGTTGGTTCGCTGGCAACTACGCCTTCTTGAGCTACGACATCGCGAGCTTGCCTGGGGAGTTGTATCGCGGCTCGGAGCTGAGCTTGCGCGAAGGCGAGGTCGTGTACGTGTCGCTGGAGAAGCGTGGAAACGAATGGGGTCCCACCGAGCTCACGCTCGAGCCGCCGCAGTCCGGGCTGTTCATTCGCGGACGCCTCAGCTCGAGCTGGTACGCCTCGGACCGCACGGTGAGCGCGGAGCCAGAGCCCGCGCAGCTGGGTTGGCGCGGCTTTTCTCCCGGCTCGTTCCGCGTCCGCTACGGCATCGAGGCGTACTTTGCGCCGAAGGAGCGCGCGCTCGCCATCGAGCGCGCAGTTGCGAACACCGCGCTGGAGAGCGGGCCGGAGGGCGAGCTGGGCCCGGACGGGCTGGTGCGCGCGCACGTCGCCGTTTCTTCGTCGGGCAAGGCGGCGCTGGTGGACGTCGAGGTACCGTAGGGCGCGGGCCAGGAGGCCCGCGCTGCCTTCGAGGATTCGGAGGGAAACGGATTCAGGTGCGCAGACCCGGAGCTTCGTGGCCGCTTTGGGCCACGTACTCGTCGTAGCCGCCGCCGTAGACGTGCATTCCTTCGGGGGTGAGCTCGAGCACGCGGTTCGAGAGGGCCGAGAGGAACGCGCGATCGTGGGACACGAACAGCATGGTGCCCTCGAA